>JAPOJQ010000008.1 GCA_029978335.1 Actinomycetota bacterium | reverse complement strand
TTCTTCGCCGGAGCCACCTTCTTCACGGCAGCCTTCTTCGCCGGAGCCGCCTTCTTCACAGCCACCTTCTTCGCGGCGACATTCTTCGCCGGAGCAGCCTTCTTCACAGCCGCCTTCTTCGTGGCGACCTTCTTCGCCGGAGCCGCCTTCTTCGCGGCGACCTTCTTCGCCGGAGCCTTCTTCGCTGCTGCCATGGGGGACCTCCTAGTTGGTGGACGGGGAGGCTACCCGTCGCTCATGATGTCGCGACGGCGCTGACGATGAGTTGATCGCCAGAACCTTCAGTCACCGACGCCTCAATGCACAAGGTTTCGGCGAGCACCATGTCACGGTGCGCCTCAAACGCCGCGACGGTAGCCGCATCAGCTTCAAGGTTCATATGGATGCGGTCAGTGACCGCAAGATCAGCGTCACGACGAGCGGTCTGAATCCTTCGAATGAGGTCACGGGCGGTGCCCTCACGCTCGAGTTCTGGCGTCACGACAGTGTCGAGCACCACGATGCCGCCGTCGTTGGGCAAGGTTGCCGCCGCCCCTTCTCCTGAGCGCGAGACCAAGCGGAACTCGAACTCGCCATCGAACAATTGCTCGCCACCGACGGTGACCACACCATCATCATTCGACCAGTCACCCGCCTTGTGCGCCGCAATCACACGCTGGGTCGCTGCCCCGAGTCGTGGTCCGAGCGACTTGGGTGACAGCACCAGTTCTTCGGTTCCATGTTCGGCAACCGCGTCGGTCAACACCACTTCTTTGACGTTGACTTCATCACGAAGGATCGCAAGGTGCGGTTCAACCACGCTGATGTCAGGGGTGGCGACCACCGCAGAGGCCAACGGGAGGCGAACACGCAAGCCTTCAGCTTTGCGCAATGACAACAGCGTGGAACATGCATCACGAATTCGGTCCATCCCGACTTTCAGATCCGCATCAAATGGAAGCGACTCCACGGTCGGCCAGTCCTCAAGGTGGACGCTGTCGCCACCGGTTAACCCGGTATGAATCTGCTCTGTCACCATCGGGAGTAACGGCGCAGCAACACGACACACGATCACGAGCGCCGTATGCAAGGCATCGAAGGCGTCCTGCTCACCCGCCCAGAATCGATCGCGACTCCGACGGATGTACCAATTGGTCAACGTGTCGAGGAAGCGCTGGATCTGTTCGGCGGCGCCGAAGAGGTCGTAACGCTCCATCGAGTCGGTGACCTCGGCAACCAAATGCCGCACCTCACCCAACAGGTAGCGGTCGAGTACATCGTCGAGATCCGTGCGCATCGTGCCGGTGGTATCGGCCGCACCGGCGTACAAGGTCAGGAAGTAATAGGCGTTCCAGAGTGGGAGAATCACCTGACGCACGGTGTCACGCATGCCCGTTTCGGTTACCGAGAAGTCAGCCCCACGAAGGATCGGTGACGACAACAGGTACCAACGCATGGCGTCGGAACCATGAACGTCGAACATCGCGTTCGGATCCGGGTAGTTACGCAACGACTTCGACATCTTCGCGCCGTCGTCTCCGAGAACGATGCCGTGACTCACGCAATTGGAAAACGCCGGACGATCAAACAGGGCGGTGGCCAAAACATGCATGGTGTAGAACCAGCCTCGGGTTTGACCGATGTACTCAACGATGAAGTCACCCGGATAGTGGTGTTCAAACCAATCCGCGTTCTCGAACGGGTAGTGGACCTGAGCGAATGGCATCGAACCCGACTCGAACCAGCAGTCGAGCACCTCGGGCACACGCCGCATCATCGAACGCCCAGTCGGGTCATCAGGATTGGGACGCACCAGGTCATCGATGGCCGGACGATGAAGGTCGGTGACCTCTACCCCGAAGTCGGATTGCAGCTCCGCAATCGATCCGTAGACATCGGTTCGCGGGTACATCGGGTCGTCGCTTTGCCACACCGGAATCGGTGATCCCCAGAATCGATTACGGCTGATCGACCAATCACGGGCATTGGCAATCCATTTGCCAAAGCTGCCTTCTTTCACATGGCCCGGCACCCAGTTGATCTCGCTGTTGAGTTCCACCATCCGGTCGCGGAATGCCGTCACCTTCACAAACCACGACGAAATCGCTCGGTACACGAGTGGTTCAGCGCAACGCCAGCAGTGTGGATACGAGTGAACGTACGAGTCGTGGCGCACCAGACGACCCATCACCCGAAGCGTTCTGATCACAGCCGGATTCGCTTCGAATACGTGCTCACCAGCCCACTCGGTGACTTCGCCCGTGTAGCGACCGTGCTCATCCATCGGGCAGATCGTTGGAATACCCGCGGCGTTGCAGAGGTTTTGGTCCTCTTCGCCAAAGCCGGGCGCCATATGCACCACGCCGGTGCCATCGTCGGTCGACACGAAGTCGCCAGCGAGCACTTGGAAGGCATTGTCCGTGTCGGCGAAGAAGTCGAACAACGGCTGGTAGCGACGCCCGACAAGCTCCGATCCCTTTACCGTCTCAACGATTCGCGCGTCTGGAAACTGCTGCTCGTACGCGCTCACCCGTGCTGCAGCCATGATCCAGCGGGCGCTGTCGTGCTCCAGCACTGCGTACTCAATGTCAGGTCCGACCGCAAGAGCCAGGTTCGACGGCAATGTCCATGGCGTCGTCGTCCAAGCGAGGATTCGCTCTCCGGTCTCCAACTCGAACCATACGGTGACGGCGGGATCTTGACGATCGCGATAGACGTCGTCCATTCGGGTCTCGGTATTCGAAAGCGGCGTTTCACATCGCCAGCAGTACGCCAGCACCCGGTAACCCTCGTAGACGAGACCTTTATCCCACAGCGTGCGGAAGGCCCACATGACGCTTTCCATGTAGTCGAGATCTAGGGTCTTGTAATCGTTGTCGAAGTCAACCCACCGGGCCTGACGCGTGACGTAGTCCCGCCACTGGCGCGTGTACTGCAGCACGCTGGCGCGACAAGCGTCGTTGAATCGCTCGACACCAAACGCTGCAATTTCGGGGTGACCCGAAATACCGAGTTCTTTCTCAGCTTGCACTTCTGCGGGGAGGCCATGGCAGTCCCAGCCAAAGCGGCGCTCCACATGCTGTCCGCGCATTGTTCGGTACCGCGGGATCGCATCTTTGACGTAGCCCGTGAGCAGATGGCCGTAGTGCGGTAGCCCGTTGGCAAATGGCGGCCCGTCGTAGAACACGAACTCGTTGTCACCGTGTACTCCAGCGGGACGAGCCTCAATCGAGCGTTTGAAGGTGTCGTTGCGTTCCCACCGCTCAAGGACCTCGCGTTCAAGCGAAGGCAGATCTGGCTGGGAGGGAACGGAGGGGTACGTCACGAGATTCCTGGCGCGTTGATTCGGACAGAAGCGTCCGCAAGGCTACCGAACGGGGGCGAGGGCGGCTCAGTTGTCGTCGCCGGTGGATCCGCCCGACGGCTTTAACAGGTACACCCCGTTCGCCACTTTCTCCATGCGGCCATCGAGTGCGTAACACAGGCCGCTGGCAAAATCGATGAGACGGCGGGACACGTCGCGTTCACAGCCATCGAGATTGATGATGACTGGCTGACCGATCTTGAACGTGTCAGCAATTTCTGTCGCCTGATCAAAGCGTCGGGGTCGAACCGTCTGCGGCTCGGCCGAGGGACGGGTGGCCTTCGGCGATCGAACGACAACGCCCGACTCGTCCGCACCAGCCGCCGGACGACGGGTCGGAGCGGTATCAAAGTCACGACTCGGGAACACACGCCGAGTGCCAGATGGCCGATCGGTTGGTTCTGGGACTGGCTCCACGGCCGTTGGACGACTCGTCAGCTCGCCACGCCGAACGCGCGGCTCATCGTCGAATTCCTCGTACTCATCGTCGTAGGCCTCATCCGGCCCAAGACCGAGGTAGTCCATGGTGCGCTTCCACATTGACATCCGCCTGCCTCCTCCGTGCCGCAGGCTACCGCAGGAGGATGAACGGTTGTGGGACGCTCAACGGTCACGACCGCGAACCGACGAGGGCAGTGCCGATACGCACCATTGTCGACCCTTCTTCCACCGCGATGAGGTGGTCGTCGCTCATTCCCATCGACCTCACCGACAACCCGAGCGAATCGGCGAGGTCGCGCACCATCGCAAAGGATCGGCGAAGCGAAACGACGTCCCCACCGACAGGGCCAACCGTCATGAGCCCGTCAACAACGAGCCCGGCGGAGCGGGCTGCACCGACGAGGGTGGGCACGGTCTCGGGCTCGCAACCCCCACGTCCGAGTCCGCCCGACGTGTTGACTTGAATGCACACGCGGATTCCAGGGGCCCGACGCGCCAACTCAGCAACGAGCGACAAACGATCAACGCTCTGAACGACGTCAACGAGGGGCGCAACCAAGCGCACCTTGTTGGTCTGCAATTGGCCAATGAAGTGCACCTCAACGCCATGTGCACGAGCCCGCTGCAACGCGTCGGCCTTGTCGCGGACCTCCTGGGCATAATTCTCCCCGATCACGGCCACACCGGCCGCTACTGCCTCGTCAATCACGCTGGTCGGCTGAGACTTTGTGACCGCGACAATCACCACGTCGCGAGATGTCCGCTCAGCGATGCCGCTGCGGATCGCGACAAGGCGTTCGGCGATCACTGCTGCGCTGGCTGATTCGGTCATCCAGCGATGCCTCGATCACGGCTTACTTCAAGAATTCGGGGACATCGAAACCATCGTCGTCATCATCGCCCTCAGCATCGTCGTCGGCGAAAAGATCGGCGAGTCGCGATGACCCACTCGATGTTCCCGTCGGGGCAGATGACGTGTCGACACGATCGAAGCCAGCGGCGACCACCGTGACCTTGACCTCATCGCCCATCTCGTCGTCGATGACCGTGCCAAAGATGATGTTGGCGTCGGGATGTGCGACACCGTGAATGATCTCGGCGGCTGCATTCATCTCGAACAGGCCCATGCTCGACGGGCCGGTGATGCTCAACAACACGCCGCGAGCACCATCGATTGCCGATTCGAGCAGTGGGCTCGAAATCGCTGCCTTGGCTGCTGCAACCGCACGATCCTCGCCGCTGGCCTGCCCGATGCCCATGAGTGCAGACCCCGCGTTCGAGAGCACCATCCGCACGTCGGCAAAGTCGGTGTTGATCAAACCTGGAGTCGTCAACAGATTGGTGATGCCCGACACGCCATCGAGCAACACGTCATCAGCCATCTTGAAGGCGTTCAACACGCTGGTTTTCTCATTCGCAACCGACAGCAATCGGTCGTTGGGAATCACGATGAGCGTGTCGACCTTTTCCTTCAGGCGCTGGATTCCCGATTCGGCTTGAACCGACCGGCGACGGCCCTCGAAAGCGAACGGACGCGTCACCACACCTATTGTCAACGCCCCCACACTGCGTGCAATCTCGGCGATCACCGGCGCTGCCCCGGTACCGGTTCCGCCACCTTCGCCGGCAGTGATGAACACCATGTCGGCACCCTTGACGATGTCGGCGATTTCGTTGTCGTGTGCCTCGGCTGCAGCTTTGCCCACCTCAGGGTCGCTGCCCGCACCGAGTCCGCGCGTCAAGTCACGTCCGATGTCGAGTTTGACATCGGCATCGCTCATCAACAGCGCCTGCGCGTCAGTGTTCACTGCGATGAATTCGACGCCTTTCAACCCGGCGTCGATCATCCGGTTAACGGCATTGACGCCGCCACCACCAACACCCACCACCTTGATCACGGCGAGATAGTTCTGCGGTGAACCAGTCATCGGATGGTCCTTCCTGTGGAGCTCCCTTGACCACATCCACGTGGGTCCTTGGCGAGCAGGGCGGTTGCGTCGGTAAGAGAAGACATCGGAGTACTCATTTGGATCAACGGCGTTGCCGCCACATGTGTTGGGTCATCCTCGCAGGTATCGCCAACAGCGCTCGTGATGCTAGCGCAGATAGGCCGCTACAACGTCCGATCGTAGGTCACGCCGGATCCGCGATGGTGACCTCATCGGTTGACACATCAACGACAGATCCAGCTGCTGGCATGCCTGCTGACAACACGGTCTCAAGGCGCACCAACTTTGGAAATAGCTCGCGGGCAGCCCCAAATCGGACCACCGTGCCGTTGTCCAGCGTGAGCTTCAAGTCGGTGCCGCCTGCGTCGACCTCGATCAGACTCACACGATCACGCACCGTCGGGGTCACGGTGTCGGCAAGCGTGGCGGCTCCAGTGGGACCGGCTGGCGCAAATTCCCCAACGTTGAGCGCTGGGGTATCCCCCGACACCATCAAGAGGTATTCGAACGGCCACCCATCGATGACGTCAAGTACCCGACCATCGGCATCGAGCACCCGGAATAAGCCATCCGGACCGGGAAACGACACGACCGGCGTTCGCTCGCGAATGTCGATGGCGAGCCCAAACGGCCAGTCGGTGCGAACCGCCACGTCTTTGACCCACGGAATCTCCTCAATCGACCGGGCGATCGCATCCGTGTCCACCAAAATCACGGGCGTCCCGACAACATCGTCGATGATGGCGGCAAGGCGCGCTGGGTCGGTGTACACGTTGCCAGTGACTCGCACATCGGAGGTGCGCACTCCAAACCACGACGATCCAAGGAAGGCGAGCACCGCCACGCCGACCAACACCACACCGGCAATCACCGCCACGGTGAACAGTCGTCGACGACCCGCCTCTCGCCTCACCGAGATTCGTCGCTCCCTGATGCGACCCTCCATACGCCGACGCATCTCGCGCGGCTCTTCGGGCGACGTTGGCCCATCGTCGTCGACGATGACCACCCGAGCTCCACCTCGACGCCCCGACAGGTCGCCGTCGACATACACGGCGTCCGGGATCGCATCGTCATCGATCGTGACACGGCGACGTGGCGGATTTCCGCTCCCCTCCCCACGTCGACCAGTCACCTAGAAGACGCTACTCAGACATACCTCGACGGTTGCGTCACTTCACCTGTGTCATCACTCGAGGGCCTCAAAACCCACCATTCGAACCTCGCTGCGCAAGACGTAGCCGGTGGCATCGAACACGCGATGTCGCACCTCGCTGATCAGCGCTGCAACATCGTCCGCCCGACCGCCTTGGTCTGCTTGGATGAAGTTGGCGTGTCGCATCGACACTTCAGCGGTTCCAATTCGGAACCCTCGTAAGCCGAGCGAGTCGATCAGCGCACCCGCGCTCACTTCGCCAGGTACCGGATTCACAAAGACCGACCCGCAGTTCTGTCCACCGGGTTGATGCTCACGACGCCAACGGACAACGTCATCGATCCGCGCTTGTGTTGCATGTGGATCGTCGCCTCGAAGCCTCAGACGTGCGCTCAGCACGACATCGCTATCGGTCAGATGTGAGGCACGAAAGCCGAGGCCAAGCGCCCCAAGCGTGCGATCGCTCGTGACACCCGACACCGTGTCGGCAACCAACGCTGATACCAACGACGACGCCATATCCGAGCCATGACCGCCAGCGTTCATTCGTACCGCTCCACCGATCGAGCCAGGCACTCCGACCGCCCATTCGAATCCCGTACAACCAGCTGCTGCGGTCTTGCGAGCAAGCACAGGGAGCGCCACCGCTGCACCCGCGGTCACCGTGATGTCGCCATCGGCATTCGCTTCAGCAATGTCGATCTGATCGGCAAATGAGCCAAGTCGGATAACGACGCCAGCAAATCCAGCGTCGGCAACCAACATGTTCGAGCCACGCCCCAACATCATGACGGGAACGCCAGCCTCGGCCGCCACGCCAACGACCACCCTGAGCGCCGACAGACTTGACACGGTGACGACTACCCGCGCTAGGCCACCGACTCGATACGTCGTACGTGCGCCAAACTCGCCGTGAGGCTCAACCGTCGTCGCCGGATCGTCGACAAAACGATCGACGAGCACATCGACGAGCGGATCAGACGAGGCCGGTACCAACGATCAACTCCGCCGTCGCGCCCGGTGCGACTCGCGAGTGGCCAGCACTTCATCGGGCAGCGTGGCGATGTCACCGCAGCCCATGGAAATACACACATCGCCATCGGTGAGTTCCTGCGCCAAGAACTCAATCAATTGGTCTCGCCGCGGCATCCACACCACTCGTCGCTGACGGTCGGCCTCAACCACGGCATTGACCACCAACTTGCCGGTCACCCCAGGAATCGGGGTCGTCCCCGAGGCATAGATATCGGTGATCACGACCATGTCGGCATTCTGGAAGCACTCGGCGTAGTCCTGCCATATCTCTGCCATCCGGTTAAAACGATTTGGTTGAAAGACAGCAACCACGCGGCGCCACGTGTCGCCCGATTCTCGAGCTGACGCCAACACCGCATTGATCTCGGCCGGCAGATGCGCATAGTCGTCGACGAGAGTGACACCGTCATCAATTCCGCGAACATCAAATCGACGCGCCACTCCCCCGAAGCGTGCAAGCGCTGCAGATGCGACACTCGGTTCAATACCGATCTCGGCTGCCAGCGCGATCGCACCTGTTGCATTCACGACGTTATGTCTCCCACGCAGCGGCAAGCGCACCGACGCGATCACGTCCCCGGAGCGCTCAACAGTAAACGTGAACATGCCATCGACACCGACGAGATTCGTCGCGCGGTAGTGAGCGCTGGGATCGAGGCCGTACGACATCACCGACCTACCGTCAACCATCTCCCTCGTGACCGGATCATCGAGACACACCAACTTCGGGCCATCGACCGCGTCGAGGTAGCGGCGATATCCCTCGACAACCGCGTCGAAGGTTCCGTAGTTATCGAGATGATCGACGTCGACGTTCGTCACGATCGTGCCGGCAAGCGGAAGTCGGAGGTGCGTGCCGTCGCTCTCATCGGCTTCAACCACAAACCAACCGCTGTTGGTCCATCGAGCGCCCGTACCCATATCGGTCACATCGCCACCGATGACGAATCCCGGATCGAAGCCCGCCTCGGCCAGGATGAGCATCAACATGGAACTCGTGGTGGTTTTACCGTGCGTGCCGGTCACACCAAGCGATGTGGCGCGACGACAGAGCGCTCCGAGCACCTCCGCCCGATGCACCGTCGGAATACCGAGCCGACGTGCTTCGTCAAGTTCGTTCAGATCGCCTGGTATTGCCGTTGAATACGTCACGACATCAGCGCCGTGCACATGTGACCGATCGTGCCCAATATGAATCGTCACACCGCTGGCACGCAACTGATCGAGCACTTGACGCTCCCGGATGTCACTGCCCGAGACAATGTGTCCCATACCCGCCAAGGCGATTGCAATCGCACTCATCCCAGGGCCACCGACGCCAACCACGTGCACGCGTCGAGGACGATCGAGCTCCCACACCACCGGACTCCTTGGTGCAACCGGAGCGAGCGGATGGGGAATCGTCGGGGAGCTCACCGACGCTCAGGCTAGAGCCACCGTGTCGATCAGGACCGCCATCTCCGCGCTGCGATTCACGCTGCCGATCTCCCATGCGGATTGGCCAAGCGCCGAACGGCGACCAACATCCCCCAGAAGTTCGTCGACCGCAGCCGATACAGCAGCCGGGTCGCCGTCATCGATGAGCAGTGCGCCACCTCGGTCGCTCAGCCATCGAACGTTGGCGCGTTGATGATCCTCGGCCGCCGCAGACCACGGCACCAAGATCGCTGGCGTGCCAGTCGCAGCGACCTCGTGAACCGTGCTGGCGCCACCACGACCAACCAGCAGATCTGCGGCTGCATACAGATCAGCAACCGCATCGATGAAGACCTCACGTCGGTACCAGATGCCATCTGGGGCTGAAATCTGCTCCGCGAGATCGACCGAGTCGCGACCACCAGCAACGTGGACGATGGCGAGAGTCCGGTCGGTGCGATGCCGAGCAACGACATGTTCAACCGCACGATTGAGCACTGCTGAACCAAGTGATCCACCCACCACCACCACCAACGTGCGACCTTCGGGGATACCGAGTCGCTTGCGAGCGGCATCACGGTCACGTCGGCGATCGACGCCGAGTATCGCTCGGCGAAGGGGTGCACCGGTCAGCCTCGCCCGAGGCAACATCGTGTCGTCAAAGGACACGGCGCATGCCGCAGCCCAACGCGCTGCGAGGCGACTCGCCCGACCCGGTGTGCGGTCGTAACTCACGACGATCACCGGAATACGCCGGCGGCGTGCCACGATGACCGCCGGCAAACTTGCGTAGCCGCCAACCGAGATCACGACTCGAGGTCGTAGCGCTGCAAAGCGTCGTTCGGTCGCGATGATCGCTCGAATGAGCCGCGGTACAAACGCCACATTTGACCATGCCCACCGTCGCTGCACACCACTGACGGCCAACAACGTTGAACGAAGTCCGGTCGGTGGAATCAGTCGCGCCTCGACACCTCGTTGAGCGCCGAAGTAATACAACTCGTCAATGGTGTGCCCATGGTCCACAAGGGCTTCTGCAAGAGCGATCGCCGGTAACACGTGACCGGCGGTTCCACCGCCGGCGATGACGGCGAACGCCCGGTCGGTCATCGGCGCTCAGCACCAGTGCCAGAACGGCGAGCCACGTTCATCAACAAACCCACGCCAACCATTGACATGAACAATGAGGTGCCGCCATGAGAGAAGAATGGCAGCGTCAATCCAGTCACCGGCATGACGCCGGTGACACCACCGACATTGATGATCGCCTGAATGGTCAACCACGCCGTGATACCTGCAGCGAGCAACATGCCGAATGAGTCGGTGGTCCTGAGCGCAACGCGCATTCCCAGCAGTGCCAACACTGCGAAGCCACCAAGCACCGTCATCGCTCCAATAAAGCCAAGTTCGTCAGCGATGATCGCAAAGATGAAATCGCTGTGGGCCAATGGCAAATAGCCCAGTTTCGAACGACTGCCACCGATACCTGACCCGGTGAGACCACCATTGGCAATGCTCAACAAGCCCTGCCACGCCTGGTACGCCGCATCTTCTTTGTTGCCCTCAATGTCGAGGAATGCCATCCAGCGCCCGAGGCGACGCGGTGACGCCATCATCACGATGATGCCGAATCCGCCGGCACCGATCGTTGTTGCCACCAGATGGACCCACGGCACTCCGGCGAGAAACGACATCGCTAACGCGATCGCCACGAGCACTGCAGCTGAGCCGAAGTCACCCTGGGCGAGTGAGAGTCCTCCAGCTAGTCCGGTGACGATCATGATCGGCATCATCGTGCGCCGCCAGTCGTTCAACACAGCCCGGCGACGAACCAACATGTCGGCGAGTCGCAGGACCAGCACCAACTTCAACAGTTCCGACGGCTGCAGGCTGAGAGGTCCGATTCGGATCCACGAACGAGCATCGTTCACCTGCCGAGTGAGTCCTGGTACGAACGGCATCAACATCAACGAGAAGCCGACGATCGTGATGACGCCAAGAAAGCGCTGCCAGATCTGGTATCGCACACGCAGCACGATCATCATTCCGGCCAACCCCACCGCCGCCCAGAGCGACTGCCACATCACCATCGAATAGGGCGAGCCATCGCCGGCAGCCCGAAGCGGCCCCGAAGCTGACAGCAGCATGGCAAGACCCAACGTCACGAATGTCGCAATGAGCACCGTCAAGCCGTAGTACTCGATCGGCGCGACGCCGAGATCCTGGCGGCGCAGCGCATCGGCGATGCTGATCCTCGACGACTGCGTATGACGCCGACGGGCGCCGCGACCAGGCTGACGACGGGCCTCTCGTGTTGCCGCCACCGCCTCTCGACGACGACGCTCCATGTCGCTGCCACGATTGATCGCAATTGCCATCACTGACCTCCACTGTGCGCACGAACAGGTGCGGCTGCTTGTCCGAGAGCCCGAACGATTCTGGCGAAGTGGTCGCCCCGAGCCGGGTATCCACCTGTTGGGTACCAATCAAAACTTGCACACCCGGGCGACAGCACGACGACGTCACCGGGCCGAGCGACCCGAGCAGCTGACTCCACTGCGATTTCCATCGAGCCCGCTCGCAGCACGCTGACCCCTGCGCCAAAGGCGGCCTCGATCTCATCCGCGGCCTCACCAATGGCAACGACTGCCCGCAGATTGCGCCCTGCTTCCCCCATCGAGGAGAGATCGAGTCCCTTATTCCGACCGCCCGCGATCAGCACGCCGTTTGGAAAGGCACGAATAGCGGCGACTGCCGCATGCGGCGTTGTCGCCTTGGAATCGTCGTAGTAGTCGACGCCGTCAACCGTGGCCACAAATTCGATCCGGTGAGCTGGCGCATGAAAGGCCCCTAATGCCGCAGCAACATGTTCTGGTGTTGCCATCTTCGTTTCCAACACCAGTGCAGCGGCAGCGAGCGCGTCGTCGATGTCGTGTGGGAGCTGGCGGAGCATCACGCTGGTGTCCATGATGGGCCCCGACGGTCCTATCAACCAGCCGTTCTCGTGTCGGTAGTCCCCTCCCGGCCCAAAGGTGCGCCGACGCGCACTGGAGCAGTCGAGGTGCCGCCGAACTGCAGCATCATCAATCTTGCCAATTGCGATGTCAGACGGAACCTGAGCGGCGAAGATCCTTGCCTTTGCAGCTTCGTACGACGCCATATCACGGTGCCAGTTCAAGTGGTCAGGAGCGAGATTCAGCCAGACCGCGCCCTCGGCTCGAAAGCGCTCTGTCCAGGCCAAGCGAAAGCTGGTGCACTCCACGACATACACGTCGAGTTCGAGCTCCAATGCATCGAGCAATGGCACGTCCGTATTGCCCACTGCCATCGCCCGGTGACCTGCTGCATTGAGCATGGCCACCGCCATCTCGCACGTCGTGGTCTTGCCATCGGTGCCCGTCACCGCCAACATCGGGCGGGGACCTTCTGGACGCTGCTGCTCCCATTCGTAGGCCAACTCAATCTCGCTTGCGAGCCGAACACCTGCACGTTGCGCAGCCACGATGAGTGGATGCGACTCCGGCACACCCGGGGCGGGCGAGATGAGATCAAATCCTTGGACGAAACGATCAAGGTCAGAGGGCAAGGTGTCAAGACGAAGCCCAATGCCACGCGCAGCATCTTCTTTGGCGGGGTCCGGATGGTCGTCGGTCACCGTGACGTCGTGACCAAGGCGCTGAAGCCCTCGGGGGGGGGCGATGCCGGTCACCCGGAGCCCATGCACAAGAGATCGCATGTCAGCCCGCCGCCACTGCAGTGAAATCGGCGATGAACACGGCGAGTGCAAGGGCAACGAACACCGCAGACAGCAACCAGAACCGAATGATGACCGTCGTCTCGGGCCATCCGCTCAGTTCGAAGTGATGGTGGATCGGCGACATCTTGAAGAGCCGACGACGACGCCCCGACGCCTTGAAGACGCCCATCTGGATGGCAACCGACCCAGCCTCCACGACATTGATCCCGCAGATCAGGACCAACAGCAGGTGCGTATTCAATGTGAGCGCCATGAACGCCAGTGCTGCGCCGATACCGAGCGCCCCGACGTCGCCCATGAAAATTCGAGCTGGTGCCGCGTTCCACCAGAGGAATCCAAGGCACGCGCCAGCAAATGCGGCCGCCATGACGCCGACGTCGAGTGGATTCACCACTGAATAGATGTCCGGATTTCGGAACACCCAATACCCGATGATCATGAAGGCGCCAAAGCCCATGAGCGCTGACCCACCGGCCAGGCCATCGAGACCATCGGTGACGTTGACGGCATTGGTAGTCGCCCAAATCAGCATCCCGGCCCACAAAATCCACACCACTTGGGGAACCTCAAATCCGAGGTCGCCCGCCCGAGTGAGACTGATGGATTCCGAGATGCCCGTTCCGGCCACCAACCACCATGCGAGTAACACGCTCATGGCCATGGTGATGTAGTTCTTCTGCTTCCAGAAGATCCCACGATTGTGGCGCTTACGAACCTTGATCCAGTCATCTAGAAAGCCCATTGCGGCCATGGCCACAACACCGACCCAGACGATCATCGCCTGATCCGAGAAGGCCAGATCACGTACGTGCGCAACCATCCAGCCAACGAGCGCCGACACAATGATCGCAATGCCCCCCATGGTGGGTGTGCCTTGCTTGCCCATGTGATGAACGGGGCCGTGATCTTCTGAACCAAGAATCGGCTGGCCTTGCCCACGCCGCTGGAACCACAGAATCAAGAAACGGGTGCCGACGAGCGACAGCACGGTGGCGACCGCCCCAGCGATCATGATGGCGATCATTGACAGTCCCCCAGCGCGAGGCGAGCGACCTCTCGATCGTCGAACGGGACCTTGATCCCGGCTACCTCTTGCATCGATTCATGGCCACGTCCCGCAATCACCACGACGTCGCCATCCAGCGCTGATTCGATCGCCTGTTGGATTGCCTTGGCGCGGTCAACGACGACGTCCACACGGGGCAGGTCATCGGCACCGATACCGCCCAGAATTTCAGTGGTAATCGACGTCGGATCCTCCGAGCGGGGATTATCCGAGGTCACCAGAACACGGTCAGCACCCGCGGCGATGCGACCCATCTCCGGGCGCTTCGTACGATCCCGATCGCCACCACAGCCAAAAACCAGCACCAGTCGTCGACCCGGGGCGATCTCGCGACACGTCGCAATCAAGGCCTCGAGGGCATCTGGGGTATGAGCGAAATCGACGATGACATCAATTGCTCTCGACTCGTTCGGTGCGATTCGCTCAAGACGACCAGGCACTGGCGGCATCGATGCCAAACCCTTGGCAATCACCTCGTCAGCCAAACCGAGCGCCCTACAGATACCGATTGCAACGATGGCGTTCTCCACGTGCGGACGGCCGATCACAGGGATCGACCAACGCCGCTGATCCAGTTCGAATGAGGATCCTTCGGGTGACAGCGTGATGGTGCTGACGTCGTCGAACGACACCCGCCGAAGCGACGCACCCTGAGCGGACTCGTCGACTTCGAGCGTGTCAGCCAGTAGGCGTCCGTAACGATCACCGACGTTGACCACGGCATACCGCGGGTGGCATTCGGTGAAGAGCGACGCTTTGGCCCTGAAGTACTCCTCCATCGAACCATGCAGGTCAAGGTGATCGCGGCTCAGGTTGGTGAAGGCGGCAACCGCAAAGTCGATGCCGAGCACTCGATGTTCAACAAGGGCGTGCGACGACACCTCCATGATCACCGCGCGGCCATCATCTGCCGACGCCGCCAACTGTCGTTGAAGATCTGGTGCTTCAGGTGTCGTCAGGCGTCCGCTCAACGTGCCGATGACCGTGGTTGGCGTTCCCGCTGATGAAACAACCGCGGCCACCATCGAGGCAACCGTCGTCTTTCCGTTGGTGCCCGTGATCCCGATGACCGTTGCCCTCGTCGAGGGCCGACCATGAAGGATTGCCGCAATTGGTCCAACGGCACGCCGAACTGAGTCGACGATGATCTGTGGCACATCGATTGCCAGTTCACGTTCAACGAGCAGCGCAACTGCGCCAGCGGCCACGGCATCAGCCGCGTGGTCGTGGCCATCATGGCGACGCCCGACGACACATGCGAAGAGATCGCCGGTATGGCACTCGCGAGAATCCATCTGCACGTCGACTAAGTCGATCGATGCACCACCATCACGCACCAGTTGCGCATCCAGACCAGCTCCGCGGAGGGCGTGAACAAGGCCCCGAGGCGAATATCCCGATCGGGCCATGACCATCACGATGCCTGCCCATCGCAGGCCGAGGCCGTCGTTGGGGGCTGTAAACCGAGTTCGTTGGCGATCGTTGGGACGAGGCGAGCGAAGACCGGTGCTGCGGCCGTGCCACCAAAACGGTTGATCGTCCCCGCTGGCGGTTCATCGATGCTGATCAGCACCGTCACCTGAGGATCCTCCGCGGGGAAGAATCCAACGAAGCTCGCGTAGTACGACCGCTGCCCGAATTCGTCCTCGTAGCCGCCGTCGGGCTGTGCCTTCAGTCCTGTTCCCGTCTTTCCAGCGACGTTGAATGAGTCGACCTGAGCACGCGTTGCGGTTCCGCTGCACACAACGTCAATCATCATGTCTTGCACGATGGCCGCGGAGTCAGGACGAACAACCTCATGCGTTGCACTTGGAGCAGTTGGGGTAATCGAGCCATCTGATCCCACCACTCCACGAACGATCTTCGGTGCCACGTAGAGGCCATTGTTGGCAATGACATTCACTGCCGTCACCAGTTGAATCGGCGTGCTCGCCAAACCTTGACCGTAGGAAACCGTCACCTGCTCAGAGCCTTGAAGTGCCGTCCAGTGCTTCAGAATGCCAGCCGACTCGCCAGGAAATTCCAACGCGGTCGGTTCACCCAATCCGAAGGCACGCATGTAATCCCAGTGTCGTGGACGACCGGTCTCAAGCTGGACGTCAATCGTCCCGATATTCGATGACTCCACCAAAATCTGTCGCACCGTCATCTCTTCATCGGGGTGCTCATGCGAGTCGCGGAGCAAGTCCTCACCATGTTGCCGGCGCCAAGGCACCACAAAGGTGGTATCGGCAGTGACGGCCCCCGTGTCAATTCCGGCTGCGATCGTGATGACCTTTGCCACCGAACCGGGCTCATAGGCATCAACCGCAGCGAAGTTGCCCGATGTAATGCCCACCTCACCGGATTCGGCATCGCGCTTCACCGATGCCATCGCGTACAACTCGCCTGAGTCGACGTCCATCACGATGCAGGTGCCCGCTTTTGAACCAGTTGCAGCCACCTGATCGATCAGCGCCTCCTCACAGGTGAACTGGATTGAACGGTCAAGTGTCAGTACAAGATCGTCACCTGGCACCGGCAGCGAGGTGTCGGACTCGGTACCAGGAACCGACCGACCACCTGGCGCCACCTGGCGTGTCACTTCGCCGGTGGTGCCGGTCAGCAGGTCGTTGTACTGCAATTCAAGGCCCGCGGTACCAACTCCATCGATATCGGTCCTTCCGATCACCGAGCGGCCGGTATCGCCACCGGGAAGGATTCGACGTGGTTCATCGTCGACATTGACACCGGAGAGTCGAAGCTCCGCGATCTGAGCGCCAAGCGCCGCATCAACTTGGCGTCGCACATAGACGAACCCTCGCTCTTTGCTCACCATCTCGTCATACAGGCGTTGCTGATCATCGACATCGAGGTTGAGCAGCGTGCTGAGAACCGAAAGCGTGGCTGCAGGGTCATTGATCAAACGCGGGTTAATGCTGATCGTCGATGCCGGAATGGAGACGGCGAGTTCCTCGCCGTTCCGGTCGAAAATCGTGCCGCGATCAGCGGACAACGGTGTCGTACGCGTCCACTGGTCGTAGGCAACTTCACGAAGATGATCGCCACCTGACGTTTGAAGCCTCGCCACCTTGGAGGCCACGAAGGCGAGGATGATGATCATGACGAACGCAACCAACTGAACACGTCGACGTTGGTTGCCCACTCGGAGTCGGCTATCAGCCCGACGACCATCGACGCTGCGAAGGCGACGCTGTGGCAGTGCTGGGCGGCTCATCGTCCGACCCGAGGTCCCACCAGACGCCCTGCCAGTCGTCGATGTCCTTCGGCGAGCAGCCGACGGCGGCTTGTTCGCATCGCTGCGTCGAACTGGTGTTGCCGCCTGCCGACGAGCGCGGGGGGTGGGCACCTCGCGCCGGCTCATGGGTTCACCGCCCCGAGGGCCTTCACCAAGCGGAACTGATCGAGTGGGCCGAGGTCGTCGGGCACCGCGCCGTCGCCGCCTGACCGACCGGTAGCTGCGATCACCATCGCATGAACCTGCGGGTCAATCGGCAAGAAACTGCTGCTCATCGCAGGCTCCATGTCGAGTGCGCGTGCCTCAGCATCGAGGCGAAGCGGGGCCCGCAACTCTGCTCGGATCGCTCGGAGCGTGTCGAACTGCTCTCCCGCCGCAACGATGCGTCGGTCAAGTGCGTCAAGTTGCGCTTGACGTCCAGCGATCTGGGTGTGGATGACACCAAGCATTGCCGCGCCCGCAGCAACGAGGACTGCGGCAACGACCAGCACGCGAGTCGTGCCACGTCGGGCCGCAATGACCTGCAGGTTCGGACGGCGACGGCTTACCGCATCACCGGAGGGGCGACGATCACGGAGTGCAAGTGCCACTAGCGGTCCTGTTCGATTCGCTCGACGACTCTGAGTCGCGCTGATGCTGCTCGCCGATTGCTCTCTACTTCGACTGCCGAGGGACGCTTGGGCACCTTGCGAACGACTCGCACGGTCTGCACCGCCCCACATACGCACGGCAGTTCGGGCGGACACTCACAGGTGTCACACGCCGAGCTGAACCGCTCTTTGACGATTCGGTCCTCCCCCGAGTGATATGACAGAACGGCGACTCGCCCACCAGGAACGAGGTGTTCAATCGCCGTGTCAAGCGCCTGGGGTAACACCTCAAGTTCCGCGTTGACTTCGATGCGGATCGCTTGGAACGTTCGCTTTGCAGGATGACCGCCGGTCCGACGCGCCGGCGCCGGAATCGCTGCCACCACGACTTCAGCAAGTTGTGTCGTCGTCTCAATTGGGCGAGCCGCCACAATCGCTCGAGCGATACGACGGGCGAAACGCTCGTCACCGAACCGATGAATCACGTCGGCAAGACGGTCCTCGTCGTAGCCGTTGACAACATCCGCCGCCGACCAAGGGTTGGATTGATCCATCCGCATGTCGACGGGGCCGTCGTCACGGTAGGAGAACCCACGATCGGCATGATCGAGTTGTGGCGATGAGACGCCGAGGTCGAAGAGCGCGCCGCTCAGTAGCTCCACTCCATGGTCGGCCATCGCCCCGTTGATGTCGTCAAAACGGCGATGCGACACCGCGAAGCGATCGCCGAACGGCGCAAGCCGAGCAGACGCCGCAGCAATCGCCTGTTCGTCTCGATCGATCCCAATGACCTTGAGGTCGGGACGTGACGCGAGCAACGCCTCGGTGTGCCCTCCGGCGCCGAGAGTGGCATCAATCACCGTTCCAGCCGGCACGGGTTCGAACACTGCGACAATCTCGTCGCGCATTACCGAACGGTGAGCAAACGTTGGGTCGGGCTGCGTGCTCACTCGTCGCTCCATTGCCGGGGAGTGGTCGCGACGAGGTCTTCCCCTGCGATGGTCGAGTAACGAGAGGGCCGCCAGATTTCAAAGGTCGAGAGGTTGCCAACGATGGTTGCCTGTTGCCCCGACGCAAGCCCTGCAAACTCTCGTGCTTTCTCTTCAAGCGTGATGCGCCCCTGCTTGTCGATGGCCACGGTGATCGTGTTGGTGGCGAGAGCTCGTCGTTGTCCCGGCGTGGCAGCGCCGGCCTTGACGGACTCGATGATCTCGGCAGCTTCTGCCTCGAACGTTGCAGCCGTCCGAACGGTGATGCAGCCCTGCGGGTCAAGCGTCGCGTAGCAGCGGTCGCCGAGTTCGCCACGGAAGGGGGCGGGCAGGCCAAGACGACCGTTGTCGTCGATGCTGCGGTCGTAGACCCCGACGAACACGTCGCTCCCCTTTCCGTTCAACCCGCACCGCCTCGGCTGTCGGACGCGGGACTCCCGTCAGCAGATGAGAGTATGGCCCCCTATTCACACCAATGTCAACCATTTCCCTCCAATCAATCCCAAACGCGGCTGATCCGAGGCCGCGTTGGGACGAACGCTGCATGGACAGAGAGCGTCACCTAGACCAAGTAGGCGGGGATGGCGGCCCTGAATTAGCCGATGACGTCAGCGATCGCCTCGGCAAGATCGACGCCACTCAATGGGCGATCGAACACCGAGGACACCAACGCAGGCCGCTGCGGTTCACCCTGAGGTCGTTCACGCAACAGATCAAGGATGAGATCAGTGGGATCGACGAGATGCATCTGACATTGAAAGCGAAGCCACTCGTTGGTCCGGCGTTGGCTGATACCAACCAACTTGTGACCATCCACCATGACTTCCCCTGGACCTGATCCCGCGAAACAGATGAGGTCACCCCAGGCATCATTCGTCATGTGTGGGCCATGCAATGTCATCACCGCCGGGTCCGCCCCAACGGCGAGCAACGCCTGACGCCACACCTCACCCATGTGCATCATGTCGGAACGGATGTCACCACCGAAGCGAACGTCTCGGCGCGGCACGATCACATCAATCCATACTGCGTCGGCTGGGTCGACCATCACGATTCCCCCGCCAGAGCGACGGTGCACCAACTCAATGCCGCGTTCGTCAATACGATCGAGAGCGACAAGGTCACCGTGTTGGCGCGATCCCAGCACCAGCGCTCGACGGTCCGGCACACAGAGCATCACCGTGGTGACATCGGACCGGGGTTCAACCGTCGAATGGAGCTGTGCTGCAGTTCCCGTTCGAACGGTGACGATCGCGGTCAACTCGCAGCGGGCAAATATGCCCGCCAGGCTTCAGGCACGCGAGACGCGCCGAGTACGACCCATGAAGGCGACCGCGGCGCAACGCACGGACGGCGCAGCGTCATCCCCGCCTCTTCTGGTGTGCGATCGCGTTTGGCGAGGTTGCACGGCCGGCACGCAGCAACAAGGTTCTCCCACGCGTGCCCTCCACCACGCGAACGCGGCATGACGTGGTCGATCGAATCTGCTTGGCCACCGCAGTATTGACACTCGTGATCGTCACGTGCGAACACCGCACGACGCGACAACACCGCCTGGCGTCGCCTCGGCGCTCGAACCATGTAGCGCAGCCTCACGACCATCGGCATTGGCAACGACATCGATGGCGAGCGCATCTCGACCTCATCACGTTCCACAATCTCGGCCTTCTCAGCAAGAACCAGACAGGTGGCTCGCCGTGCCGACACGATGCTCAGCGGCTCGAAACTTGCATTGAGAACGAGCACGTTGCGCATGGCATCAACCTGCTGGAAGCCTCATCGGGCCACTCGCCTCAATCGGCGCATCGACTCGCACCACGCCACGTAGTCCACCACATCGTGGGCTTCGAGTCGGTGATCGTGCTGTCCGTACTGGGTGACCGCTCGAAACGCCAAGAACTCCGCATCCGGAACGGGTAGGAACGGTCGGCGCCGCCACCATTGCTCTGGTACCAGTGCTCGTGCTTGGCGCAGCGCAGGGAACCACAGCCGCGGTCGCCGCGCAATAGCGCCCACGACCGGCATCACGCCCCGCAGCCGACCAGATGGCGACGTCACGCTGGGCGTGGCTCCTTGGGCAGGCCGAGCACCATCTCGCCGATGATGTTGCGCTGAACCTGCGATGAACCGGCGTAGATCGTTCCGGCACGGGCGCTAAGGAAGGTGCCGACCCAAGAGGCAGACGAATTCGGAGCCCCCATGTCGTCGGTCTGGAACGCTGACGACGGCGGCCGACCAACCGGAACCATCGCCTCCGCGCCAAGAATACGCGTGGACAGCTCGGTGACGGTCAGGTGATATTCGCTCCAGAACAGCTTCGAAATTGCGGCATCCGGACCCGGATGATGCCCCTTTAAGAATTGCGTCAACACACGCATGCCGTTGTAACGCATGATCGCCACCTTCGAGTAGGCACGAGCCAACTCCTGACGGACGACCGGATCACGGGTCAAACCGCGCTCAGCAGCCAGCACGAACAACCGGTCGATCTCGCCTTGGAAACGAATCGGCATCGTTGCAGCGGCTTCACCGCGTTCGAATCCGAGCAACGTCATTGCCACGGCCCAACCATTATTGACACCGCCCACCACGTTCTCTTTGGGTGCCACGGCATCGGTGTAGAACACCTCATTGAATTCAGAATCGCCATTGATCATCCGGATGGGACGAACCTCAATCCCCGGTTGGCGCATGTCGACGAGGATGAAGGAGATCCCCTTGTGCTTCGGGGCATCCGGATCAGTGCGGACCAATGTGAAGATGTGATCAGCGAGGTGGCCAGCTGATGTCCAGATCTTCTGCCCGTTGAGCACCCACTGGTCACCATCGAGCTGCCCACGAAGCCCAAGACCGCCAAGGTCGGAGCCAGCGTTTGGTTCGGAGTAGCCCTGGCACCAGGTGTCCTCACCCGAAAGGATGCGCGGCAGATAGTGCGCCTTTTGTTCCTCGCTGCCCATCAGCAACAGCGTGTTCCCCAACATCTGAATGCCGAACGTGTCGTTTGGGCCGCCAGTCGGCACGCCCGCACGAGCGAACTCTTCAGCAAGGATCACCTGCTCGAGCGCCGACAACCCGCCCCCGCCATACTGCTTGGGCCAACCTGGCGCGAGGTATCCGGCCTCGTACAACGTTGCACGCCACGACGTTACGAATTCGGTAATGGCGTCGCCCTCGAGGGTGCCAATTCCACCGAATCCCGATGGCAAGCGCTCCGCTAGGAACGCTCGAACCTGAGCGCGGTAAGCATCAGCAACGTCGTCGTACATGGGGCGCATGGCTCGGATCGTAGCCGTACGACCTGGTTTCGTCAGATGTCGAGAGCTGATCTCGGCGCGGCCTCGCCGATGTCCATCGCACGCGCCACCGTTGCGGCGCCGGTCAGCACGTGATGTTGCACCACTCGAATCGTCGCATCGGAGAGATGACTCAAGCGGCAACGTTCCTCAAACTCCGACCGCATCTGGTCGACGAATCGATCGCGAAACACCTCGATCAGCACGCCACCAACCACGATTCGACGGACGTCAACCATTGCCGCCAGCGAGGCGCACGCACGGCCAACCATGATGCCGGCCCGATCGATCAATGCTGCTGGCGTGCTAATCAGATCACGTCCGGTCTGCGTCACGATCGACTGAACACCCGCAAACACCTCAAGACAACCCACGGCCCCGCAAGAACACTCGGGCCCATTGGGTTCAACGAGCAGGTGCCCAAACATCCCTGCGCGTCCGTTCGCACCTGCGATGAGCGCACCGTCGACGACTACCCCACCGTCGACCTGATCGCCGAGGTGCAGTGCGAGCACCGACTCACCTTCTGCCGCGGCAACGGCATAGGCACGCCCGGAGCTCTCAAGCATCGTCATCACGCCGGTGCGTTCGGCAACCGCCTTGCGAATCGGCAAACCGTGCCAACGATCCATGCCAATCGGTCGAAACGCCCCCGAGGCCTCATCGACCGGACCAGGCCCTGACACCGCGCACGCAAGAGGTCGCTGATCGTCAGGGGTTGCCGCCAGCACCCGATCGAGCAGCCTGAGCAACGCATCGAGGGGATCTCTCGATGGCGTGACCACACGGTCTCGAATGCCCATTGTCCCATCGGCGGCAACGATGCCTGCCGCCAGATGCCGCTCGCCTAAGTCGACAGCAAGAAAGCGAGGCAGCGGCGCCGCCTCGGACGTGGCAGACATTGGATTAGCGCGGACGTTGCGCTTTGACGGCCGCAATCCAGGCGGCCAGCGGCGACTCACCGATGCGCTCGCGGCCGAGCAGACGAATCTCACTCGCCGTCAACGAGCCCAGCACGACCACCACGAGAAACACCACAAACGACACCAAGAAGCTCACCGACAGACTGAGGACGGTCGCCACAAGCCCGATCACCATCCCAATCGAGGACAGGACGAGCCGCTGACGAGACATACGAACACGACCATCGGCAAACGACGGGTCTTGTTCGAGTTCTCGCTCGATTTGGCGAAGAATCCTCTGTTCGTCCTCTGAGAGTGGCATCGTCGTGTTCCCGTCGTGTCAGGCATTGCGCTGATCGATGTGAACAGTCTCGCACGGAAGCGTCCTTGACTCAACGCGTGCACGTACCGATGTCGCTACGTCGCTACGCCCCGGCCCGCCCCGATGGCCGTCGAACTCCGCTGGCTCGACCGATGCTGCGCTCGCCAAATCGGCCACGAATCTCGTCGACTGCATGCTCAGCACGTCGCCGATCCGGAGCCGACGACTCCGCAGCGGCGAAGAGGTCGAGTTGCTCCACCGGCTCACCAAAGTGCGATGCGGCAACACCAAGCAACCTCACTCGCCGGCCCGACACTGCAGCGCTCAACATCGGTCGGAGTTCACCGAGCGCCACGGAGGTGGAATCGATCGGGCTCGCCCAGGTGTGCGACCGCGACATTGTCGTGAAGTCGTCGAACCGAATCTTGACGCTCCACGTGCGCGCACCTGCGACCGAACGTCGGACCCGCGCCGCTACGAGATCGACCATCCGGACGAGTTCGGCCTCGAGAGCTGCGGGGTCTGCGATATCAACCCCGAACGTCTCCTCATGACCAATCGATTTGGCATCGCGGTCAGGAATCACCGCACGATCGTCTCGTCCGACGGCGAGGCGCCGAAGATGTGCCGCAGCAGCCTCGCCGATCGCTGAGGACACGATCCGCTGGTCAATTCGGCGCAGATCTTCCACCCGGTCGACGCCAATGGCCGCCAGCCGTTCCCGTGTTCGCGGACCGACCCCCCATAAGCGTCCAACCGGCATCGAGGCCACGTAATCGGCCTCATCGCCGGGCGCAACGACGACAACGCCATGACCAGAACGAACGCCATCGGTTGATGCGACGGGCTTGGCATCTACCGATGCCAACTTCGCGACGAACTTATTGCTCGCCACGCCCACCGAACAGTTGAGCGAGAGCGCTTCCGCGATCTTGCGACGCAGATGCTCAGCGACGCTACGACCTGAGCCAAATGTCGACAGCGCTCCTGAGACGTCGAGAAATGCTTCATCAAGCGCAAGCGGCTCAACCAATGGCGTGACCGTTTCAAATACCTTCCGAATCTCGGCACTCACTTCGGCATAGTGACGATGATCAGGACGGATCATGACGAGATCCGGGCAACGACGACGGGCCTCGGCCCCTGACATCGCCGATCGAATCCCATAGCGCCTGGCTTCATACGAAGCTGCGGCGACGACGCCTCGTCCTTCGCCGCCACCAACCACCACAGGGCGCCCGCGCAAGTCGGGGCGGCGAAGCAATTCGACGGAGGCGTAGAACGCGTCCATATCGACGTGGAGGATGGTTCGAGTTTGATTCTCCGCCATCACCACCTCCCAACAAGCCGCAACAGAAATTGAGTATCACAGATCTCCTCCTTCGCTGTGCAGGTACCGTGACGACCATGGCTCGAAGCGACGAAGATCTCCGTCCGCTGTCTGCACTACCACCCCGCACCGCCAGGGTGGTGGCGTTCGTCGCAATTCTCGTTGCAGGGGCGCTCGGCGGTGCGCTCGGATACGCCATAACCGACGCCTTCTGCGCTGACGAGTGCACGGTCGGCAAGGGCCTTGGACTCCTCAGCGGATCGGTGATCACGGCAGCGGGCATCGCCATCATGGCCGTCATCAGCTTGCGCGCCATGGGCGAATGGCGTGACCTCCGCGATCGCGAACGCGCCGGTCACGCGCCATGACGATGAGCACCGTCGATGAGCTCCGGCAATGCTGCATCTCACTCGCCAAAGGAGCCGGTGAGGTAGCCCTCTCAGGACGCATCGCCGACACCAACGGTGCCATCGGACAGCCGTCTGCCGCCACCAAATCGTCAGCAACCGATCTCGTTACCCGCCACGACCAGGCGGCTGAGCGATACATCCGTGAGCGTCTGTCAGCGGAACGCCCAGGCGACGGACTCCTCGGAGAAGAGGGTTCTGCTGTTGCCTCGACCACCGGCGTGCGCTGGATCGTTGATCCGATCGACGGCACGACGAACTTCGTGTACGGGCTACCGGCGTGGGGACCATCGGTGGCCGTGGCCGTCGACGACATCGTCGTTGCGGGCGCCGTGCACTTTCCCGCAACGGGCGAGACATTCCATGCAGGACTCGGCGCTGGCGCAGCGCTCGGCGATCTCCCGCTCGCGGTCACCTTGGTCGACGACGTGTCGGTCGCTCTGATCGCAACCGGCTTCGGCTACGACCCATCGCTGAGGGCTCGCCAAGGTGAGCGCGTCGCCGCACTGTTGCCGATGGTGCGCGACATCCGACGCTCAGGTTCAGCCGCCTTTGACCTGTGCTCTGTCGCATGCGGCCGCGTCGACGCCTACTACGAGGAGCATCTCAACGAATGGGACCTCGCTGCCGGACTCCTCATCGCTCGGGAGTCAGGCGCCCTTGCCTCCTCCCTTGACGGTGGACCACCGAGTCCATCGTCAGTGCTGGTGAGCGCGCCCGGCATTCATGCTGCGCTCATCGATTGCTTGGCAATGACCACACGCTGAACAAGCGGTGTCAGCGCGCTGACGCTTCCATAAGGCACAATGGCGTCGTGGGCACCCGGATCCTCAGCGTTGAAGATGATGAGCGGATCCGTTCCGCAGTGAAACTGGCGCTCGAAGATGAGGGCTGGACCGTCGACGAAGCAGCCAGCGGAGAAGAAGCCATCGGCATCTTTCATCTGCGTCCGGCCGACGTCGTGCTCATCGACATCATGCTGCCAGGCATTGATGGGTTCGAGCTCTGCCGGACCATACGGCGAACGAGCGACGTGCCGGTGGTGATGGTCACGGCCCGCAATGACACTCACGACATCGTCGCCGGGCTCGAAGCAGGTGCTGACGACTATTTGACCAAGCCGTTTGCGCCAAAGGAACTGTCGGCGCGGATCCGAGCGCTGCTTCGACGGGTGCGGCCCTCGTCGACCCCGCACTCACGGATCGTCCTCGGCGATCTTGAACTGATCCCCGATGAGGGCAAAGTGCAGCGCAACGGTGAGGAAATCCATCTGACGAAAACCGAGTTCAGGTTGCTCTGCGAGATGGCCGACAACCCCGGCAAGGTGTTTTCGCGCGAGGCCTTGCTCGACAAGGTCTGGGGCTACGACTACTTCGGCGACGGCCGACTCGTCGATGTCCATGTCCGACGCCTTCGGACCAAGATCGAACTTGACCCGGCCAATCCTCGGCACGTGGTGACGGTCCGGGGCCTTGGCTATCGACTTCAGACGTGACCGACGACGCGCCGCACCCGATCGAGCACGCTGCGTCGACTTCGCGACGCCGTGGTTCGCGATGGGGCCTGCGACGCCGCATCTTGTTGACGTTCGCCGTTGGCTCAACCTTGCTCGCCGTACTGCTCGCCGTCACGACCTACGGGCTCTCGCGGTCCAACGTGATCCAGCAGCGCGAAGGCACGAGCATCGATGCAGCGAAGCGCAATGCCCAGGCAGTGCAGGCAAGTCTGCGCGGTCCTGCGCTCACCGTGCAACCCGCGCTCGACGCCCTCGAATCCTTTGGCGTGCAGCGTGCCCTCGTCTGGTACGCCGGCGGATGGAGCCCAGGCAACGGCAGATATCAAGAGACTGCGCTGCCCCAGTCGCTCGTTGACCGCGTGATCGAAGACGCTGTGCCCGCGCGCATGATCGTCGATGTCGATGGCGAACCCAATGTGGTGGTCGGCTGGCCACTTGCCAACGACGGCGCCTACTTCGAGTTCTTTAGTTTGACCGAGGTTGACTCGACGCTGTCGAGCGTTCGGCTCTCGCTCTACCTCGCTGGGTTGATCACGATCGTGCTGGGACTTCTCGCTGGAACGGTGGCCGCTCGGCGCGCCGTGCGTCCCGTCGCTGATGCGGCCCAAGCCGCGAAATCGATTGCGGGCGGACGCCTCGACACGCGACTTGAACCGAGCGGCGATCCTGACCTTGGCGTGTTGGCGAGTTCATTTAATGACATGGCCGAAGCGCTGCAGCGACGGATCGAGCGCGACGGTCGGTTCGCCTCCGATGTCAGCCACGAGCTTCGTTCACCGTTGATGACCTTGGCAGCATCGATCGAAGTCATCGAAGGTCGTCGCCATGAGATGCCCGAACGTGCGCAAGCCGCAGTCGACCTACTCAGCAGCGACGTTGCTCGTTTCCGAACACTCGTTGAGGACCTCCTCGAAATTTCACGATTTGATGCCGGTGCTGTGCGCCTGCACCTCGAAGAACTGTTGGTGAGCCAATTTGTCCGCCAGGCCATCGGTGTGAGTTCGCTCCCCGACATCGTGCTGACCACGACTGCCCGAGCAGAGCGAATGTTGATTACGGGTGATCGTCGCCGCCTTGCCCGTGCCGTCGCGAACTTGATCGACAATGCACGGATTCACGGAGGTGGCGATGCACGGGTCGGGGTCGTGGTGCCCGTGGAGGACGACGCAGTGGCTGATCGCGTGCAGATCAGCGTGGAAGACCTCGGGCCAGGGGTCCCTGTCGATGAACGCCGACTGATTTTCGAACGCTTCGCCCGAGGTGGTGGCGCTGGCCGTCGCTCCGGCAATGACGGATCCGGCCTTGGTCTCGCTCTGGTGGCTGAGCACATCCGATTGCACGGTGGCGACGTGTGGGTCGAGTCTCGACACGATGGCCGCGACGGCGCCCGATTTGTGATCGAACTGCCCGCTGAGGAGGTGAGCGACGAATGACCTCACGTTCGTGGCACCGAACCGCCTCGGTGATCGCGACGCTTGCCGTCGTCGCAGGATGCGGGGTACAGCCTGATGCTGCTCCGCGCGATGTGCCGATTGAGGATCGTTCGCTCACTCCCGCATCCGATGTCGCCGCCGCGGATGCATCGGGAGAAAGCCGCATCTATCTCGTCGCCCCGGGAGACGTTCGTCAACTGCGTTCGGTGCCCCGCAATATGGGGAACCAGGTCGAACTTCTCAGCTCGCTGATCGCCGGTCCGAGCGAAGCAGAATCGGCTGCCCAACTCACCACTGCGGTGCCCGCCGACCTCCAGATCATCGCCGCTCGCCCCGTCGGATCTGTGCTCTACGTCGACGTCTCGTCAGAACTGACCGAACTCACCGGGGACGGCCTCACCCTTGCGGTTGCTCAGATCGTCCTGACCGGTGTCGACATCAGCGGCATCGAAACAGTGCAGCTCACCGTTGATGGCGAACGGTTTCCATGGCCACGAGCTGACGGGACAACGACCACCGGACTGCTCCGAATCTATGACTTCCCGGGCATCTATGCCTGGGCACAACCGGACTACCCGGCGCTGCCACTGCCGTCCTGACACCGTGGTCAGGCGAAGAAAATTTCGGCGACGTCGCCAACAAGGTTGAGGTCGACCGGCCGTGTTCGTCCCGCGGCCACCTCAAGCGGCACCGAGACGATGTCGGCGCCGACCAACGCCGCCATCGACCCCCAGCAGCCATCGTGCGCCATGTCGATCGCGGCAACACCGAATCGGGTCGACAGCACCCTGTCGAACGCAGTCGGTGTGCCACCGCGCTGCACGTGGCCGAGCAACACCGGACGCGTCTCAAATCCGGTCCGGCGACCGATCTCATCAGCAACCAGGTTGCCGATTCCGCCGAGTCGAATATGGCCAAAATCGTCGGTCCCCCGTTCGGCAACATCGAGTGTGCCTGCGGCTGGCACTGCGCCCTCTGCGACCACGACAATCGACGCAAAGCGACCACGTGAGTGTCGACGCACGAGTCGTTGGCACACTTCCTCGATATCGAATGGGCGCTCGGGGATCAACACGACGGTTGCGCCCCCAGCGATGCCCGCGTGTGTCGCGATCCAGCCGCTGTGGCGCCCCATGACCTCCACCACCATGACCCGGTCATGGCTCTCCGCTGTGGTGTGTAGCCGATCGATGGCATCGGTTGCGATCTGCACTGCGGTCGTGAAACCGAAGGTGAGGTCAGTCCCCACAATGTCGTTGTCGATGGTCTTTGGTACGCCAATGATCGCGATGCCGTGTTCGCGATGAAGGATCTCGGCGACGCTGAGCGAACCATTGCCGCCAATCACAATCAAGCCATCCAGCCCCATGTCAGACATCGCAGCACGAACCCGATCGACGCCATCGTCGTGATCGAACGGGCTGCCACGACGTGTGCCGAGCACGGTGCCGCCACGTGGGAGCGTGCCGCGCATCGACTCAACGGTCAACGGCGTGGTTCGGCGATTCATCACGCCATCCCATGCGTCAAGGAAGCCAACGATCTCGTCGCCGTGAACGCGCTCGCCCTTGCGTACGATCGCTCGGATCACTGCGTTCAGCCCGGGGCAGTCGCCCCCACCGGTGAGCACTCCAACGCGCACCCGTGGGAGCCTAAGCCCGAGGGGTGCTAGAACGAACCCATGGCGTGGGATTCGACTCGACCGGTGCCGTGGCGTCGCCTTGTACGCGAGTGGCTCGTCTACGTGGCGATCATGGGTGTGATCCTCGTCGTCGTCGTGTCACCCGAGGGTCGACCCGGTGCAATCGGTGGACTCCTCGTGAGCGGACCGGCGTATCTGGCACTCGGCGCAGTGCTGGCAAAGTTCGGCTACCAGAGGGATCGGCTGCGTCGCTCGTCGCCGCGTTCAACCTCGAGTGACACCACGTCGTCGACGCCGACGCGGGCCCGTCCCGCCCCGACTCGGCGCACCGGCGGTGGCACCCCACCGCGACGTCGATGACGTCACCGACACGGCGACTACTCTCAGTTCGATGAGCGACGATTTGTGCGTCATCGCCATCGATGCCGGCACGACGGGCGTACGGGCACGTTCGGTGCACCGAGACGGCCGTCCACCTGTGGCCGAGTATCGAGAGTTCACGCAACATTTTCCGGCCCCCGGTCTCGTTGAGCACAACGCCGATGAGATCCTTGAGGCAGTCGTTGCGGTTGTCGGTGCAGTGATCGATCGCGTCGGCGTTCACTCGGTCGCCGCACTGGGCATCACGAACCAACGAGAAACCGCCGTGGCTTGGAGTCGCGCCACCGGCCGACCGCACGGGAATGCGATCGTCTGGCAGGACCGCCGAACCGCCGATGTGTGCGCGCAACTTGAAGCCGACGGTCACCTGCCCGTCGTGCGAGAGCGCACCGGACTCGTCCTCGACCCGTACTTCAGTGGCACCAAGTTCGCCTGGATGATCGACAACCGGCAGATTGCAGTTGACGCTGATCTTGCACTCGGCACGATCGATACATGGCTGATCTGGCATCTCACCGGCGGCGCAGTGCATGCGACCGATGTCTCAAATGCAAGCCGAACCATGTTGATGGACATCCGGCACCGAGCGTGGGATCACGAGTTGTGCAACCTTCTCGGTGTGCCCATCGAGGCGTTGCCGACGATCAGGCCATCGAGTGGCCGATTTGGGGTGACCTCCGCGACCTCGGGGCTACCTGAAGGAATTCCGATCAGCGGTGTTGCGGGCGATCAGCAAGCTGCATTATTCGGTCAGGCCTGCGTTCGCCCAGGCATGGCAAAAAACACGTACGGCACCGGAAGTTTCGTGCTCTTGAACGTGGGGCCAATCTGCCCGCCTCCGACCGAGGGCATGCTGACCACCATTGCGTGGGAACTCGCTGACGGCACCGTTGCCTACGCGCTCGAAGGGTCGATCTTCGTGACTGGGGCCGCCATTCAGTGGTTGCGAGATGGCCTTGGCATCATCGACGAGGCAGCACAGGTCGGCCCCCTCGCCGCCTCCGTCGACGACAGCGGCGGCGTGGTCATCGTGCCAGCGTTCACTGGCCTCGGTTCCCCGTGGTGGGACCCTCATGCCCGAGGCACCATCTGCGGTCTGACCCGCGGGTCAACCGCAGCGCACATCGCACGCGCCACCGTGGAGTCGATGGCGTTCCAGACACGCGATGTGGTGGATGCCATGACGGCAGCCTCTGGTGTCCCGATTGCTGACCTGCGGGTTGATGGTGGCGCCGCGGTGATGGATCTCCTGATGCAGTTCCAGGCAGATCAATTGGGCGTCACGGTTCGTCGACCCGTTGATCGCGAAACCACCGCACTTGGAGCGGCTCGGCTCGCTGGACTCGCCGAAGGTGTCTGGACCGACCTTGCCGAACTGGAATCGAGTTGGGAACTCGAACGCGAGTTCACCCCACACGAAGACCCAACGAACGCCAACGCAGCGCACGCTCAATGGTTGCGAGCGGTAGAGCGCTCGCGGTCGTGGGCTGCGATCTGATCGTTACACCAACGAGTGAGCGATTCTCGCCAGCACGTCGATTCGAGACCGCTCCCTGGTGTGGATCGGCAGTCCGGTGCGACCGGCGGCAAGTACGAACGAACCAACGGTTGCGGTTGACCAGAACAGTTCGCTCGCCAAGGGTGCAGCAGCGCCAAGATGTTGACTCCCCTCCTGGGCAGCGATCACCAATGCCAGGTCAGGCGCATCACCGTCGACAGCGAGCACGTTGCTTCCATCGATCAGCGCTGTCCAATCGGCGCCCGTCAGCCGACGCGCACCTCGAACCAATGCCGTCGCACGATGCACCACGTCGAGTTCAGCGACTTCAGCCACAAGGGTGAGCGCCGCAAGATCGGGATCGACATGTCCCCCATCGAGCGATCGGACGTGTTCGACACCAACACCATCGACGGCGTCAACCTCTGCGATCATCAGATCGACAAGATTCGCGTCGGGCAGGCGAACGACCAATTCGTCAATCACGTTGCCGGCACCCGATTCAAGGATCTCGATGCCGAGGACGTCGCCGCGAACCGCGCCGATACGGCTCGCGACCTGGCCAAGCGCGCCAGGGCGATCCGGAAGCCAGACTCTGACGACGACGGTGTGCACCGCGGCAGGTTATGCCGAGAGTGTTTCAGTCATGTCACGGTGCGGTGCCAGTTACCCGAGTCGGGTCAGGCCGCGACGAAGGTTGCGCATCGCCTGGGCAATACGTTGCTCGTTCTCGATGAGCGCAAACCGCACGTAGCCCTCACCGCCTGGACCAAATCCCACGCCTGGTGACAAGGCAACATCGCAGTCTCGTACGAGCATCGAGCAGAACTCGACGGAATCCATTTCCTTGTACGCCTCGGGGATCGGTGCCCACACGAACATGGTCCCGCCGGGCTTTGGCACATCCCAGCCGAGCTTGCCGAGGCCGTCGATCAAGGCGTCGCATCGCTCTTCGTAGATCGAGCAGATCTCTTTCGGATAGTCAGGCACTTCTCTGAACGTCACGGTGGCGGCGATCTGCACCGGCTGGAACATGCCGTAATCGAGATAGCTCTTCAACTTGACGAGGGCCTGTACCACCTCGGCGCTGCCCACCATGAACGCACTGCGCCATCCAGCCATCGAGAAACTCTTGGTCATTGAGTACTGCTCGACCGCAACTTCTTTAGCCCCCTCGGCCTGCAGAATCGACGGCGGACGAACACCGTTGAATCCGATGTCGGCGTAGGCGAAGTCGTGTACGACCACCATCTCACGCTCACGGCAAAAATCGACCACACGCTGCATGAAATCAAGATCGACACATGCGCCCGTCGGGTTATGCGGGAACGAGATCACCAACACACGCGGCTTTGGCCAGCCGAGGTCGTACGCCCGGTGGAGGTTGTCGAAGAACTCCTCAGCGAAGTTCGACCGCTCTTCATGGTGGCTCAATCCACGCATCGGCACCTGGCGAAGGTCGGCGCCGGCAAACAACGGGCCGTACATGTGAATTGGATAACTCGGTGTCGGAACGATCGCCGCATCGCCACGTTCGAGGAGTACCCACATGAGGTGTGAGAACCCTTCTTTGGAGCCGATGGTGTTCGTAATCTCTAGTTCCGGATCGAGATCAACGTTCCAGTTCGCCTTGTAGTACTTCGCCACTTCCTCACGAAGGCGCGGCAGTCCGCGACTCAGCGAGTATCGATGGTTGCGGGGGTTGCGCGCCGCCTCTGCGAGTTTGGTGACCGCAACGTCCGGCGAGGGAATATCCGGGTTACCGAAGCCAAGGTCGATGACATCGGCGCCTCGATGGCGAGCTTCGATCTTCAGCCCATTGATGATCGTGAAGACGTACGGGGGGAGGTTGGTGATCCGGCGGAACTCCATAGACGACGACGCTACCGGTTCGCCGTGTCAGCAAGCAGAGCCGCTCCGATTGATCCCGCTCGAGCGCCTAAAGAAGCCGCCTTGATGACGGGTAGGTCGCGTTGGTCCGGTTGATAGATGACGTCGCGGAGGTGACGCTCGACCGACGGGACGAACATGGGCAGCGCGGCGCCGAATCCCCCGCCAATCAACACCATCGCCGGATCGAAGGAATTGATCAGGCCAGCAAGTCCAATTGCCGTCCAACGTGCGACCTCATCGATCACCGATTGCGCAGCGCCGTTCCCATCTGATGCAGCATTGACGATCTGCTCTCCGGTCGTTGGCGTGGCGCCGTCGATGGTGATCCCCGAGGCGAGATGTACGAGGCCTGTGCCTGAGGCAAATCGCTCCCAACAGCCGCGTCGACCGCAGGGGCAGGCGGGCCCGTCGGGGTCAATCGTCATGTGCCCGAACTCGCCGGCAAACCCATGAGCACCGCGGTGTAGCGCACCGCCGCTGACGATCCCGCCGCCAATACCGGTGCCAAGCGTGATGAGTATGAGGTCGTCGACTCCACGGCCGGCGCCAAGTTGCCACTCGGCGATCGTTGCACAGGTGGCGTCATTATCGACGTGAACCGGCCGACCGAGTCGCTGCTCGAGTAGGAGCTGCGCTGGAAGGTCGTTGATCCCGTCGAGGTTTGGCGCTGCGCGCAGCACACCGTCTCGAGTGACGAGACCGGGCAACCCAATACCAACCGAGTCCACCTCTCCTGCGGCAGCAATGAGCGAAGTAACCAGCGCTTCGAGCTGCGCTATCAAGCGATCCGACGATCCCACGCCTCGCGGGGTTGGGCATTGCAGGTCGGCGACGCGTCGGTGATCAGCATCGATCACCACGCCGAGACACTTGGTGCCGCCGACGTCGACCCCGAGTCGACGTCCGGCCCCGACGGAGCCGGACGGCTTCGTCACGCCTCTGCAGCGACCTTGAGTTCGCGGATTGCGTTGAGAATGCGCCGCTCAGCACGCCGCTTCACGAATCCGGGCAATGGCACCACGAGATCGATCGCGAGGTCGTAGCGGACCTCGGTCCGCCCATCACCGAGATCGCTGAACACATACGCACCGTCGATCGAACGTTGGATGTCGCCGTCGAGCATCGACCAGGCCAGTCGGCCAGGCGCCTCGCTGTAGTCGTAGCGAAGCGAGTAGTGAGTACTGCGACCGAGTGCCGAGGCCCTGAATTCAACCTCGTGCGGCCGGCCTGCGTCATCGCGACCAATGATCGCAACTTCTTTGATGTCGAGCGCCCACTCGGGGTACCGCTCGATGTCGGATGCGATCGCCCACACGCGATCGACTGGTGCTTCGATGATGATCGTGTCCGACGCACGGTCTGCCATGTCGACCATTCTGCCCGATCCGACCGGCAACAAGCGTGACGGTCAATCCTGGGCGAGTTGTCGCTCGTCAAACGTGCCGTGCAGCGCAGCCCACAAACCGTTCATCCCGAGTCCGAGCATGGGGACGAGGAAGCCAACCGCAAGCGACGATCCGGGTGTGCCATCAGGCCCGTTCGGACGAGCAAGAGCAGTCGCTGTTGCGGTGACGACCTGAACCCCCAACGCGGCCACCATCGCCTTGCGCACCGGCGCTGGGGTTGGGGCACCGGCGAGTAGGTACAACTGGGTGACCGAGATGTCATCGGTGCGGCTGCGTTGGACTGCGGTCCAGAACGACCAGATGAACGCTGCCACACCGACGGCGAATAACGACATGGCCGTCACGGCGCCAATCCATTGTGCAACGGTGTCGAACACCGACGCCGAATAGACCGCAGTAGCCACGAAGGCCGTCGACAACGCAACATTGAGGCGCACGATCGCGCGACCCTCGGCTGGGAGTGACGTCATCGGATGCCTCCAGAGATGGGCTGTGCCAGTGCGGCGCCAAGGCGGGCTGCAAGTACGTCGTGAGCAAATTCAGCGACCGCTCGACGACGCGACTCGACCGCCATGGACGCGAGACGTTCGGGTTGCGATAACGCCCCAGCGATCACCGTCGCAGTGTCAGCGACGGATCGAGGTCGATCGACGATCGCGCCCGTAACACCATCGACGACGGCCTCCGCCGATCCACCACTTCGGCCGGCAATTTGGGGAACACCTGCGGCCGCAGCCTCCAAGAAGACGATGCCAAATCCCTCCTGCTCCAACCCTGCCCAGCGGTCACGACACAGCATCACGCTGAGGTCGGCAGCGGCGTAAAGGTCAGCTAATTCGGCATCGGGCACACGACCGAGCAGTCGCGCTGGGGCCCCGGTCGAGTCGATCAGTCGTTGCAAGCGCTCCCCATCGCGTCCAGAGCCAGCGATCAACAACTGCAGCCGAGGGTGGGTCGGGGCGAGCGCCGCGGCTGCTCGAATGGCGGTATCAAAACCCTTTCGAGGTACGAGTCGGGAGACACCCACGAGCAATTGCGCGTCGGGGGCCACATTGAGCCGTTCACGAGCGGCTAACCGCTGACGACCGTCGACCGGCTGGAAGCGGTCGGTGTCAACACCCGGGGGCAGGACCACTGTGGGCAACGGCTGACGAGCTGCTCGTTCGGCCTCACGAGCGGCGTAGTCACCGCATGAAATCACTTGCCGTGCACCCCGGAGAACTCGGGCCAACGCCGGTCGGAGCAACGGCACGCGCCCTGGCACCGTCACCTCTGCTCCGTGCAGCACCACGTCGTAAGGAACCGAGAGATGCGGGCCAATTAACCCGAGGGGTACGGCTGGGTCGAGCACCACCAAACCCACACCGGTCTCGGCGATGAGTTGTTCAACACGTCGCACCATCATCGGGTGCGGCAAGAGCCACGGCTCGCGCGTGCGAACGATGCGGTATGGCTGCGCCGCATCAAATTCTGCGGCGTCGGCATGCGGGCTCGTCAGCACCGTCACCGCTTCGGGGTCGAGACGTCGCCACCATTCCCAGAGCACCGATTGGATACCACCAATCTTTGGCGGAAAATCATTCGTGACGAGGAGATGCGGCACCGTCATAGCGACCCCACTGTGGCTCGCTCGGTCAGACGCCGTCGAGCCCATGCAGCATGTTCGGCCACGATGTCATCGTCGTCGTCGCACAGGACGGCAAGCCGCTCGTCCACCGTTTGATCAGTCGGATCAGCGGTGTTGCCAATGGCGATGACCGCATTGCGGCGCAACCAACGGGGATTGCGCCCGTGGAGGTACCACCGCCCGAATCGATCGAGGAGATCGCTGTCATCCCCGAACGCAATCGCCCACGGATCAACCCATTGGCCAGGACCAGGCTCGCCGCGGCCCGCCGGAAGTCGAGGTGACAGCCGGATCGTCGGTGGGCACACCTCTTGACAGTCATCGCAGCCGTAGATGCGATCGTGCATCACCGTGCGGAACTCTTCAGGAATTGAACCTGGGCGCTGGAGTATCCACGCCAGACATCGGCGCGCATCGACCACACCTGGACCAACGATGGCACCTGTGGGACAGTCGTCGATACAGCGCGTACACGAGCCGCATCCGTCAGGCACCGGTCGGTCAGTCGGGAATTCGACGGTGGTGATGATGCAGCCCAGCACGACGTGGCTCCCCACGCCGGGAACCAAGATGTTGGCGTTGCGCCCAAACCAGCCGATGCCCGCGAGGTAGGCGACCTCACGGTCGACGATGGCGTTGTCATCGACAAAGGCGACCGCTCGGTGACCATCGATTCGGAGCCGTCGGGCGACCGAGCGCAGCGCCGTGCGCAATGGCGTGTAGTGATCGTCATGCGCGTATCGAGCCACTCGCGCACGCGCTCCGAACGGTGCGGGCTCATCGCTCACATCAACTGGCCATGCCGCCGCGATCAGGGAGCGTGCGCCCCTCACCGATGCCGAGGGGTTCGTCGACCGCTCGGGATTCCGCCAAGTGAACTCCATCGAGTCGGAGTAACCCCGCGCACGTCGATCCTCGAGTGCGGACCGCGCGCGTTCGAGCACCCCAGCTGGGGCGACTCCAACACGAATGGCTCCGGCGGCGATGAGATCGTTTCGGATCTCGTCGATGCTCGGCATCGATGGCGGCGGGCGCATATCAGCCCTCGAGCAACCCAATGAAGGCAGAACTCGACACGTGATTGGCGCCGGCTGCTCGGACATCGTCGATAATCGCCCGGTCATCGGTGACCACGACGAGCGGTCTGCTGAGCGGAAGTCGCTGCACCTCGGCTCTGATGACATCGTCGGCTGTTGTGCCGCGAGGCGACCACATCACACGGATCGGTGAACGTCCGGAGCGATGAGAACCAACCACCTCGTCGCCGTCGAAGACGACCACGACATCGGCGCCGTGACGGGTCACCATGACTTCTGCTGCAGCGATGAGCACCTCGCGCTGGGTCCGAAGGTCGGCATCTGGCCGCCATCGCTTGGCCACGTTGTAGCCGTCGACGATCACCGTCGCGCCGGTACCCACCAGATGGCGCGCGGCCCCGGTCGGGTCGCCGGCATATCGACCCGGCACCGCAAGCGGCGCTCTCGTTCGACGTTCCGGCCCTGGGCTGATCTCAATGATGCGTTCGGCAAGCCGTCGAGCCTGTTCGAGCACTTCGTGGAGGTCAGCGCTCTCTGCGACGGTGAGTGACCGGTCGCGCATCGCTTCGTCGCGGAGTTGCTCCGCTCGCTCGACCGCATCGGCCGCATCCCGTTGACCTTCTGCCGCATCATTGAGTCGCTGTCGGGCGGCGGCCAAACGATCTCGTTCATGTCGGAGTTCGTTGCGGGCGTCCGTCAGTTCTGCCCGCACGTCGCCGAGCTCACGTTCGAGTTCGCTCCGACGATGTTGGGCCTCCACAAGTTGCGATTCGACGTCGTTGAGACGAGTGACTGCGTCATCGCGCGCCGCTTCAGCCGTTCGCGCTCGCGTTTCGGCCGCCTCACGACGTCGCCGTTCTCGAGCTGCCTCGGTTGCGCCGCGCTCGGCGTCTTGACGTCGTTCGTCTTCAGCGGCGATCTCGCGAATCGCCGCTTCCCAACCGTCGGGTCGCTTGATCCAAAGGCGAACCACCGGGAGCGCATCGTCGCCAATCGACCCGGCTGCGAGGGCGCGAAATGCCTCGTCATGATCGATCAAGCGTCGGATGATCCGTACATCGGCCGCCGTCAGACTCGACTTGCCAAGAAACTGTCGAAGTTTCGATGGGTAGCGAAATCCCGGGTCGGTCTGTCGACGAGCCCGGATGAACTCAATGGCCCATTCGACACCGGGTCGCACGACTGCGTCGCTGATATCACCCGAGCCGGCCACCGCACCGATCGTACCGGTCATCCACAGATCGCTCCTTGACACGAACATCTGTTCGTGATGCACTTTCTCGGTGTTTCGACAGCAGAGCCTCGACGACCTCGGCACACCGCTCGTCGATACCACCTTCTGCATTGTCGACTTCGAAACAACAGGCACCGATCCTCGGCGCGACCTCATCTGCGAAATCGGTGCGGTCAAGGTGTGCGGCGGAGAGGTACTCGGCACTTTTCAAACCTTGGTGAATCCCGGCGTTGCACTGCCACCACGAATTTCGGTCATCACGGGTCTCACCGATGCGGTGCTCGCGCCTGCACCGCGCATCGAACAAGTCATTGGCAGTTTGCGAGCCTTCATCGGCGAATCCGTATTCGTCGCGCATAACGCCAGCTTCGATATTGCGTTTCTTCGGGCAGCCCTTGAGCGAGCCGGCTACCCGGAATATCGGCCGGTCATCGTCGACACGTTGGCGGTTGCACGACGTCTGTTGCGTGATGAGGTCAGAAACTTTCGCCTCGGCACATTGGCCGAGCGTTTTGGTATCGAACATCGCCCAAGCCACCGCGCGCTCGACGATGCATTAGCCACGTGCGATCTGCTCCACCTGTTGATCGAACGTGCCTCTGCGTGGGGCGTGACTGGCATCGATGACCTTGTGGGCGTCGCGAAATTGAGCGGGCATCCCCAAGCTGCCAAGTTGCGGTTTACCGATGATCTTCCGCGACGTCCAGGGGTGTACCTCATGGTCGATTCCGCTGGCGCCGTCTCCTACGTCGGTAAAGCAACCAACCTTCGACAACGGGTGCGCAGCTATTTCGGCGGTGATGAGCGACGCAGCGTGCAACCCATGTTGCGCGACTTAGCGCGCGTCGATCACATCCAGACGCCCGATCCGCTCTCAGCAGAGGTGATCGAACGACGCCTTATCGGGGCGCTCGCACCGAGACACAACCGCGTCGGCCGTCGGCGACGTCGACCCGTTTTCGTTCGTCTTGACACCAATGAGCTGTGGCCCCGTCTCAGCATCGTTCACCAAACGAAGTCGCTCGGCACCTATCTCGGTCCGCTCCACGGCCGCCATCAGGCAGAAGCGGTCATCGAGGCGCTGCAGACTGCATTCCCGATCCGCCGCTGCACTGCTCGAATCGGACCCAAGCATGTGGTCGCGGACGGTGCCGCGCCGTGTTCACCTGCCCAACTCGGTGTTGCGCCATGCCCGTGCGCCGGCGTTGGCGATCGGGCTGACCACGACCGTGCAGTTGCGGCAGTCGAACGGGCCATGTCGGGCGAAACGAACGATGTGATGTCAGCGCTCGGCGTGAAAATGGCAGCGCTGGCGCAGCAGCAGCGTTACGAAGAGGCTGCCGCCGTTCGCGATCGGCTCTCGACGTTGCTCGAGGCGAGCCGTCGCGTTGCGATCGTGATGGCATTGCAAGCTGCTGGCCGTTGCGAGGTTGAGATAGCCGGAGTCGTCCATACCTTCGATGACGGTCTGCTCGTTGCCGAGCACTTACTCGCTCCCGACTCCCCCGCCCGCGAGGTTCTCGACCCCGATGGCGAACGGCTATTGATCGGTCGGCTCGTTCAGCGGGCGGCGCTCAATGGAGGCGTTCGGGTGATCGCGTGCGCTGGTGACTGGCAGTTCCCGTTACCAGAGTCGACGTTCGATCGGCTGCCGTCGTCAGAGTTCAACGTCGACGGCGACACCGGTGGTGTCGATGTCGAGCACTCGAACGGTGCCGCCATCGAGTGACGCGGCGATCTCGTCCGCCGACGATCGTGAGGCGAATGCGGCGACGGTCGGGCCGCTACCAGAGAGCCATGCGCTCAGCGCACCATGTTCGAGCATCGCGTTGAGTGCCTCCGCGGATGCCGGCACTGCGGCGAGGCGAGTGGGTTGATGCAGGCGATCATTGCATCCCACCCTGAGCGCCGTCTGGTCGCCGGTCATACATCCAACGATGAGGTTCGCCACTGCGGCAATGTTTGCTACGGCATCCACACGCTCGACGGTCCGCGCTAGTTGCGTTCGAGAATGATCGGTCGAGGTCGTCGTTTCGGGAATCCAGACGACCACAGCTGCATCACATCCGATTGGCACCTTCGTGACCTGTGGGGTTGGTGAGGCGATGACCAACCCTCCAAAGATGGAGGCCGCTGCGTTGTCGGGATGGCCTTCAAGTTCTGCGGCGACCTCGAAAGCTCTCGTGCGAATGGCATCGTCGTGAGCCGCATGCGGCCCGTCAGCTTCGACGAATGCGAGCATCGCCCCTGCGGCGCGCGCCGCGCCGCTATACCCAAGCCCTCTGCCCATGGGCAATCGGGAACGACTCCACAGCGGGATCGCCGCACCTCCGGCACGGCGATGAGCGATGGTCGCTGGGTGGTGCTCATCGAGGAGGTGTGCATCACTAGGAGCCGGACCTGAGCCAACCTCGGCACGCAAGGCAAGGGCGAGGCCAAGTACATCGAAGCCTGGTCCAAGGTTCGCCGTCGATCCTGGGGCGCTGACTCGATGGACGACGTCAGGCATTTCCACCCTCGCGCTGAGAAACCTCAACCACCGACGCCAACACCTGAGCGGCCGCACCGGAATCAATACTGTTGGCTGCGATCGCAATGGCGGAGGAAAGATCGTCGGCGCGATCTGCCACCACCAACGCCGCTGCAGCATTGAGCAGGACAATGTCGCGATGTGCTCCGTGCTGACCGTCGAGGACGCGACGCACCGCATCGGCATTCACGCTCGGATCACCGCCCACCAAGTCATTGGGTGCGGGCTCGACAAATCCAAGCCCAGCCGGGTCGACGGTAAAGGTTCGCAGCTCACCACCGCGCAACATGTGAACCACCGAGGGCCCCCTCGTCGTCAATTCATCGAGGCCACCGCCGTGCACGACCCAGACATGTTCGGCCTGGCGGGCAGCAAATGTGGACAGCACCAGTTCAGCGCGGCTCGGGTCGGCAACGCCGATCACCATCCGTTGCACTCCAGCGGGATTAGCCATCGGCCCAATGAGATTGAACGCGGTCGGCACACCGATTTCACGGCGGGGCGGACCCGCAAACCTGAAGGCGGGGTGGAAGACCGGCGCCATGCAGAATCCGAATCCCGCCTCCTCAACACAGGCAGCGACACCTGTTGGGCCAAGGTCGATCCGAACACCCAGCGCCTCTAATACATCGGCGGTGCCACATGCCGATGAGGCAGCGCGATTTCCGTGTTTGCACACCGGCACACCTGCGCCCGCAGTCACGAGTGCGGCCATGGTGGAAATGTTGATGGAGTGGGACCCATCGCCTCCGGTGCCCACGATGTCGACCGCAGCGAGGGCGAGTTCAGATGACAGTTCGACCCGCTGGGCTTCGCTCATCACGACGTCGAGCATCGCCGAGAGCTCTTGGGCCGTTTCGCCCTTGGCTCGCAGCGCAACGAGCAGCGCAGCGATTTGAGCGGCGGTTGCTTCGCCAGCCAGAACCGTGCGCGTGGCGTCGGCGATCACCTCTGGGCCGAGATCGCGTCCTTCAATCAGCGTGGCGAGAACTGTGGGCCATCCACCGTGCGCGTCAACAGCAGGCATGTGCGCAGACTAGGCGGACGACTTGGCCGACCCACTGGTCGGCTCAGGCGGAACGGCGACGTTGACGCAGAAGGCGACGGCGCTCCCGCTCGGTCGCCCCACCCCACACACCAACTTTTTCGCGATGTGACAATGCGTGGTCGAGACACGCAACCTGGACGACACACGTTGAGCAGATCGACTTGGCCATTTCGGCCTCGTCGTCATCGTCTTCAGGGTGAAAGATCTCAGGGTCAAGACCCCGACATGCCCCTGCGATCCGCCATTCGAGTTCGTGCTGTGGCATCCAGCCACCTCCGTCTCAACATCACCGTGTGACGGATGACACTAGATCGGGTGGCGCCGGCTGCGCAATGGGCCTATCGAAGATCGGACAGCAGTTCGGCGTGGGTCGCCGATGAGAGTTCAACCGCCTCGAGGTACGAGGAGTGGTCAATGCGCAGTTGCACCGGCCCTGCAGCAAATGCCTCAACCTGTTCTGCCGAGAACTCAAAGCGCAGATAATGCACCGCAGCGGTCACGTTGTCACGGGTCAATCCCTGCTCATGTTGTTCGTCGACCACCGCACGCACTTCGGTGCCGTCTGCAAGGACGAGCAACACGTGCCCCTCGACACCAGCCAACTTGGGCAGCCATTCCCTCATCTGGTCGTCGCTCGTGAGTTCGATGAACATCGTGGCGCACACATGACCCGGATCCGGAATCATCGGGTTGTAGATGTCGAGTTCGACCTGGATGTCCTCATCGGTCACCAGCTTCTCCACCCGTGCCATCTCCTGAATCTGGAAACGGATGGTGTCGCGGTTCTCGAATAAGAACGTCACGATGGTGCCGAGGTGCACCCTGCGACGTCGTTTGAGATCGATCACGTGGGCTCGGAATTCGTCGCGCTCACGCTCGTAGGCGCGAACGTCAGCGATGTCGGCCAGGGTCAACTTGCGGGGGGTGAGGGTGTTCATGAGTTGCCTCCAGAGGTCATTCGGGGTCAATGCCGTAGGCGCGAGCAATGAATTGGATCGGGTGCACCGATGGAGAACCGGTCTGTTCCTCAATGGCGGTGTTGGCCAGTTGGCAGTCACCAGTGACCACCGTCGCCCCAGCCTTGGTGATCTGCTCCGCGAGCTTCTCCGCAATCGGAATGGAGAACTGTTCGTTCTCGGCGCGCAGACCCCACATGCCGTCGATGCCTGAACACTGTTGGATCACCTTGACCTTTGATCCGGTCAGTTTCATCAGATCACGGCTCTTGAAGCCGATGTTCTGGGCCCGAAGGTGGCATGCGGCGTGGTAGGTGATCGATTCAGGAATCTCGCCCGAGAACTCGGTATCGAGTTCGGTTCCTTCGTCCTTATGCACCTTCATGAGGTATTCGGCGGCGTCGTAGGTGTGCGACGCAACGAGTTCAGCATCGGGGCCACCGACGTAGTCGAGGTAGTCCTTCTTCAGCACATAGCCACAGGTCGGCTGCGGCACAACGATGTCGCCGCCACGACGAACCTCGGCCGCCAACGTGGCCACGTTCTTTTCGGCGACCTTGGTGAACTGCTTGAGATCACCAGAATGCAGCCACGGTGCACCACAGCATCCGGCTTCGGTGACCGAGCACTCGATGCCGTTGCGTTCGTAGACCTTCACGAGGTCTTTGCCAATAGCGGTCTCCTGGTACTCGACGAGGCACGTGGGGAACACGGTCACTTTGCCTTGACGGCGAGTCAGGGAGGGCTTGACACGCTTGTTGAACCACGTGGAGAACCGCTGCTTTGCGTACGGCGGCAAGAGGCGCACAGCCGAGACACCAGTGACGGCAGCTACCGCCTTACGAATCGGTGACTGAGCCGGGGCGGCCACCACTTTGTTGGCCACGGGAGCGAGCGCAGTTGCTGCGGTACCCATGAGGTCGGTTCGACCGAGAATTTGAGTGGTGGCGCGTGAACGTACCGACTTCTGACCTGTCGAATAGCGCATTGCATCAGCGCGCAGCATCAGTCGCGGGAAGTCAAGTGCCCATTCGTGCAGCTCAGGGATGTATGGGCAGTTGACGTAGCAGAGCTTGCATTGGAAGCACTCGTCGATCACTTTGTCCTGCTCGGCAGGGGTGAGCTTGCCAGCATCTTGATCGTCGAAACGGTCGATCAGCTCGAACAGCGTCGGGAACGAGGTGCAGAACTTGAAACACAACCGGCATCCATGGCACAGGTCGTACACACGTGTCAGTTCCTCGCGAACATCAGCTTCGTCGAGGTACTTGGGATGCTTTGGATCGTAAGTAATCGTCATGGGGGTACTTCTCGTGAGGAGGAACGGGGCGCGTGACGGGCGTGGGGAGGTTCCCCCCACGCCCGTCAACCAGCGTGTTCAGCTCAGGGACTCGAGGCCCTGACCGAAGCGGCCAGCATGGCTCTTCTCGGCGCGGGCGAGCGTCTCGAACCATTCGGCGATCTCGTCGAAGCCCTCGTCACGAGCGGTCTTCGCGAAGCCTGGGTACATCTGGGTGTACTCGTAGGTCTCGCCAGCGATGGAGGCCTTCAGGTTGTCTTCGGTGTCGCCGATCGGCTCGCCTGATGCGGGGTCGCCAACCTCAGCGAGGTACTCGAGGTGACCGTGCGCGTGGCCGGTCTCGCCTTCTGCAACCGAGCGGAACAGGGCGGCAACGTCGGGGTAGCCCTCGACATCGGCCTTCTGGGCGAACCACAGGTAGCGACGGTTGGCCTGGCTCTCGCCGGCAAACGCCTCCTTGAGGTTTTCATGGGTCTTGGTGCCATCGAGGCTTGCCATTGTCAGTGCTCCTTCGGGGAGTGGTTGTTGTTGGGTTCGGGGCGAGCACACACCGTGCACTCCCCGTGGAACACGATTGATGGGGTCACGGCGGCAAAGCCGTCGAGTCCTTCAATCGCGAGGTTGTCGGCACCGGAGACATAGACGTCTCGAACGGTGCCGCATCGATCGCAGATCACGTGATGGTGATCGCTGGTGTTGGGGTCGAACCGACTGGGGCCGCATCCAACCGAAACCTGACGCAACTCCCCCATGTCAGCGAGATCGTTCAGGGTTTGGTACACGGTGCGCAGCGAAATACCTGGCATCTCGTCGGCGGCCTGATGAAAGAGTGCCTCTGCTGATGGGTGCTGGTCGTTGCCATCGAGCAGGCGGAACAGCAATTGACGCTGGGGCGTGATCTTCAGGCCTTGGGCTCTGAATGCCGCAGTGAGATCCGCTGGACTACGCACGGTCGAAATGGTGCCATCGCCACTACCAATCTGCAACTCGTGCGAACAAACATGTCATGAATTTTCTGTGGCGTTTCGTGGCGCGGGTTCCGCCTTGCTCGCTGCAGCGAATCTGATCCCTCAAGTACGCTCATCAGATGTCCTCAGCGCCGGCAGGAACCGCCAACACTGCGTTCCACCGGACAGCGATGGTGCAGGCACTTCGTACCGCAGTCGCCAACAACGAGCGGTTTGATGCGGTGGTCATCGGCGGCGGCATCACCGGCGCCGGCGTTGCACTCGACGCTGCCACACGCGGTCATCGGGTGGTGCTGCTTGACCGTGACGACCTTGCATCTGGGACATCGTCAAAAAGCTCGAAGCTCATCCATGGCGGACTGCGGTACCTGCAACAGGGCGATGTCGAACTCGTGCGAGAGGCATTGCGCGAACGACACCTCCTCACGAAGAATGCCCCACACCTCGTAACCACGCTCCCCTTCTTGTTGCCGATTTTCACCAAAGACGGTCTCTTTCCGCGGCGCATCGCCCGAGCGCTCGGCAGCGCACTCTGGGCATACGACACAGCGGGCGGCTGGCGCATCGGCCGACTGCACCGTCGCATTCGACGTGGCAAGGTCGCCGACCTGTGTCCAGGCCTTCCCTCAGATCGGGTTGCTGGCGGCTACCTCTATTTCGACGCTCGCGCCGATGACGCTCGTCTCACGCTCGATGTGGCACGCACGGCGGCACATCACGGAGCGATTGTCGTCAATCACTGCCCAGTTCGATCGATCACTACTGCCAATGGCGAGGTCGCGAGCGTTGTGGTTGACCTCGACGGCGAGTCGCTCACGATTCCGACGCGAACCGTCATCAATGCAGCAGGCGTGTGGGCACAGGCCGTCGATGACCTCCTCGATGCACCGCTGAGCGAGCCGTTGCCACCGATCGCCATTCGACCGGCACGAGGTGTGCACGTGTCAATTCCATGGGAACTCGTCCGCAATTCGGTCGCCGTGGTCCTCCCAGTGCCCGGTGACCGTCGCAGCGTGTTCCTCATTCCGTCGGGCCAACGTCCCGACGGCACCTTCGACATTGCCTACGTCGGCACGACTGATACCGACCATGACGGTGGCCTTGACGACCCCCAATGCACCGACACCGATGTCGAGTACCTCCTTCGTGCCGTCAACCATTCGCTTGGCCATCGGATCGATCCGAGTCAAGTGCTCGGGGTATGGGCAGGCCTTCGGCCATTGGTGGTGCCAACGGACGACAACACGCAGAGTGGCGGCGGGCCACGAACAGCAGACCTCTCGAGACGCCACCGCGTTGATGCTTCGCCGTCCGGCGCAATCCGAGTCATCGGCGGCAAATTGACGACCTATCGCCAGATGGCGCAGGACACCGTCGACGAACTCGATCGCATCATTGGCAAGCGCGGGTCGTGCATCACTGCACGCACTCGAATCACCGGACGTGACGAGGCCGACGTCGCATCGATCGCGGCGCAAGAACCCGAACGCGGCCGGCCACTTGCCGACGGCGTGCAACTCACCCATGCCGACGTCATTGCCAGCATCCGTTTTGAGCTGGCAACCAGCCTGACCGATGTGCTGACGCGCCGGACCCGCCTTCACATCGACGACCGTTCGCGTGCAATGGCGATTGCTCCAGCCGTGGCGACAACGATGGCCGCTGAACTCGGTTGGGATGACGATCGCCGAACAACCGAAATCAACGCGTACCTCGCATTGTGCGAGGCTGAGCGCATCGCTGCAGCGGAGAGTGCATGACGTCCAAACCGACCCCACCGATCGAACTCACTGGCACCGCAGCCCACCTTGCCGGCGATCGCGTCGACCTTGCGAACGATGCACTCACCGCACTGTCCGCCATCTGCCCAGTGACCACACTGCACGACGACCCACACGTCGTTGCCGATGCGAGCCGAGACTGGTGGCCGCTCGCCCTTCATTGGTCAATTCGGGGCGAAACAGCCGCACTTGCCGCAGCAATTGCGCACCCCACGACCGTCGACGAGGTCGCGGCTGTTGTGGGGCTGTGCAATCAACATCGCATACCCGTCACGGTGATCGGTGGCCGCAGCGGCGTCTGTGGCGCATCGATTCCTGTTCACGGCGGTGTGCTGCTCGACACGACCGGACTGGCCGGCATTGTCAACGTTGATGTGGATTCCGGACTCGTCACGGTCGGTGCCGGAACCTTCGGGCCCGACCTCGAGGAGGCGTTGCGCGACGGCTACGGCTTGACCGTGGGGCACCACCCGCAGAGTTTTGACATCTCCACCGTGGGTGGCTGGTTGGCCTGTCGCGGCGCCGGTCAGTACTCAACGCGCTACGGCAAGATCGAGGACATGGTCGCCGGAATCGAGGCGGTCCTCGCCGATGGGACGGTGGTGCGCAGTGGGCCTCAGCCCGCGGGCGCTGTCGGACCCGACCTTGACCAGCTGCTCATCGGGTCAGAAGGCACCTTGGCGGTGATCACCTCGGTCACGCTTCGAGCGCATACCGTGCCAGCATCTGAGGGCCGAGCGACCTATCGGCTGCCCAACGTGACGGCAGCGTTTGAAGCCTGCCGTCGTGTGATTCGTTCAGGCGCCACACCTGCGGTGTTGCGGCTCTACGACCCAATCGAATCGGCCCGATCGCATGGTGGTGACGGCGAGGAGTGCATCATCCTCGTGCTTGACGAAGGTCACCCAGCGATGGTGGCGACGACGCTTGAGATGGTCGATGAGGCGTTCCGCTCATGCGGTGGAACATTGAGCGATGATGACCGCGTCGCACACTGGCTAGAGCACCGAAACGACACCTCGGCGCTTCAAGCCCTCACACGACGCGGCTACCTCGTCGACACGATGGAGGTGACGGCGCCGTGGTCGCGCCTTGGTGCCGTCTACGAGGCCGTACGAACGGCAGCGCTCGCGACGCCTGGCGTGATTGCCGCGTCAGCGCATCTGTCCCACAGTTACCCCGATGGCGCCTGTCTGTATTTCAGTCTTGCGGGTCGACCTGGTCTCGATGCTCCGCTCGCCGACATCGATGCGCTGCACCGTGCCATGTGGGATTCGGCACAGGTGGCGGCGGTGAACGCAGGCGCGAACCTTTCGCACCATCACGGCGTCGGCCTGAACCGATCACGGTTCATGGCTGCGTCGTCACCAACCTTGGGCATGCTCCAAGCGATCAAGTCGGCGCTCGATCCCAATGGCATTTTGAATCCGGGCAAGCTTGGACTTGCTGATCCTTTCGGAGCCTCGGGATGGTGAACGATCGCTGGGACCGATCAGCGCTGCAGGCTGGAGCGCTCGTTGCGCTGGTCTTCGCGGTGCCGCTGTCGATTGGTGCTACCTGGGCCGCCGATCGCGGCTACTCGACCTTGGCCGTATGGCTGGTGCTTGGCGCCGTATTCGGGTTCTTGCTCGGGGCGGGTTGCGCTGCCTGGGTTCAGCGCGTCGGAATGCCGCTCAGCCACGGTGTTGCGACGGCAACTGGCACCTACCTCGCGGCTCAGTCGGTGTTCGTTGCCATCAAGGTGGTCACCGGTGGCGACATCGGCTGGGTCGGCATCTTGTTCAACCTGAGTGTGGTATCGCTCGTTGGCGTACTCGGTGGATTGCTCGGTCGCCGTTTGCGGAACCAAGGGGCGTTGCCATCGACAGAACGAGGTGCGTCGTGATCCTCGTCGTTGACATCGGCACCACCAGCACCCGGGTCGCTGCGCTGCACACCGACGGAACCGTCGAACTCGTTCGATCTGCGCCGACGCCGCCATCCACACCGTTTCCGGGTCTCGTCGAGTTTGACGCTGCAGCGCTCGCCGCCACGTTGCTCGAACTGGCGCGTGGCGTGATCGATCAGGTGGGTGCAGTCGATGCGGTGGGCATCACCGCCCAACGAGCGAGCACGATCGTGTGGGACCGCGCGACCGGTGAACCGCTTGGACCTGGACTCGGATGGCAGGACCTGCGCACCGTCGGTGACTGCATGTCCATCGCCGCCGAACACGGTGTCACTGTCGCACCGAATCAGAGCGCGACGAAAGCGGCGTGGATCCTTGATCAGTTGCCGTCGTCGCGCGAGCGCGATCTGTGTGTGGGCACGGTTGATTCGTGGGCTGCATGGACGCTGTCGGCGGGCCGGTTGCATGTCACCGATGTCTCTCATGCAGCGGTGACGGGATGGTTCTCCGCTGAGCATCATCGCTGGGATGACCGCTTGTGCTCATTGTTTCGAGTGCCGACCACCATGTTGCCAACGATCGTTGACAGCATCGGCGTGATCGGTAGCGCCGATGCGCTGCCCGGTTCACCCCCGATCACCGCCATCGCCGGCGACCAGCAGTCCTCGCTTGCTGGCCAGGGATGCGTGCGTCCAGGTGATGCAAAGATCACGTTCGGCACAGGCGGCATGCTCGACGTGTGCACCGGCGACGACGATCGTCTCGTTCGGTCGGGACGACGAAGCGACGCCGGATGTTTCGGCATCATCGCCTGGTCGCACGATGGCAAGCCGACCTTTGGCGCTGAGGCCATCATGTTGTCCGCCGGATCCAACGTCGACTGGCTTCGCGATGACCTCGGCCTCATTTCGTCAAGTAGCGAGAGTCATGATCTCGCCGCCACCTGCAGCGATACCGCTGGCGTGGTGTACGTGCCAGCACCGCTCGGGCTGGGAACGCCGTACTGGGATTACGGCGCCCGTGGGGCGTTGTTCGGCCTCACTAGGGGGTCGACCAGAGCCCACGTGGTGCGCGCAGTGCTCGAAGGCGTGGCGCAACGCGGAGCAGATCTCGTCGAAGCCGCAGAGACCGACACCGTGTTGACCCTGCGCACCCTGCGCATCGACGGCGGTATGAGCAAGAACCCAACCTTCGTGCAAGCACTCGCGAATGCCACTCAGCGGCCCATCGAAGTCGCTCAACACGCCGAGTCGACGATGGTCGGCGCTGGCCTGCTCGCTGCTGTTGGCACTGGAGCAATTGACAGTGTTGCGTCGCTTGCCGATCTCTGGCAGCCATTGCACATAGTTGAGCCGAACGGCGCCGCCGACCGAGCCGCGTGGACTGCAGCAATTGAGCGCTCGCGCGGGTGGATTCCCGAGCTTTCGGCTCTCGACTTCTAGACTGGGGGATCGTGCATCGCCACTGGCAGAATTGCGTGGCGTTGCGTGAACCGCAGTCGTTCAACCGATGAGAAGATGACATGACCACCCCGAAAGGATCCGGCCCCGTGACGAGTACCCCAGGGGACGCCCCCACCGCCGAAGATCAATCCGATTCCCGCCGCCGTTTGTTGGCCGGTGGCGCTGCCGCAGTTGCGTTTGCTGCGGTGGGAGCGCGCAGCGTGTCGGCGGCCCGTCCACGCCTGTCGACGAGCGAACTCAGCCTGTTGAAGTACGCGCAGCGATTCGAGCTCACCGCCCGCGATCTGTACGACGAAGCGATCTCGGCAGGAGCGTCAGACCCACTGTGGGAGGCGATGTCGGAGCAGCACGAGGCATACGCCCACGGCATCTCAGGTCTCACTGGCCTCAGCGCAGACAGTCGGGACGACGATCTCTTTGGCCAGTTGCGGGTGTCATTTCGTGGTGCCGGGGCACTGCAGGCTGCCTATGACCTGGAGTCGGCCGCAGTGTCCACTCACCTCGAAGTGATCGGAACGCTCGCTGATGTCGATGCGGCGGAACTCATCGCATCGATTATCAGTGCAGAGTCGCGCCACTGCGTGGTGCTTGCCGACGTGATGGGCCGAGGCAACGAATTGGGCATGACCCTCGATAACTCCGCTGCACCAATCCTTCCCTGACCACTTGCGACGCCGAACAAATTTGAGGACCTGACGATGAGCGAAAAGATCTTCCCCACCACTTCGAGTTCCACGTTCGACCGACGTTCGTTGTTGCGACGTTCGGGGGCTGTTGTCGGGCTTGGAGCGTTGTTGGCAGCGTGCGGTAAGGACTTCGGTGGCGATACCGCGCCTGGTCGTGTCGGCCTCGCCGATCAAGCAACGGCGCTGCCTGAGGGCACGATCAACGATGCCTTGGTGGTGCGCACCATGCAGTCGCTTGAACATGCCGTGGTTGCCGCGCTCCAAGCCATGGGCGCAGCAGGGCTCTACACGTCGTCGCAGCAGACCTACATCGATCGCTTCATCGCCGATCACGTGTCGGCATCGGACGCTCTCGGCGAGGCCGCTTCGGCTGCCGGCGCCGAGCCCTACGCCTGCCCAAATCCGTGGTTCGTCGATCGCTACGTCACGCCGGTCTATGACGCCGTGGCTGCATCCGATGATGTGGCCCGCGACACCCGCTCGGCAACGCTGGCATTTGAAACGATGCTGGCGCACTCGTACCAGCACATGGTGGGACTGCTCAGTGAGCCGGCACACCGTCGCTTGATCATGACCCTTGGATCGTCGGCAAGCCGGCGCTCGGCCTTGCTGTCGGTGCTCTGGACTGCCCCAACACACGGGTATCTCGGGCCTGCACTTTCTGACGCTGCCACGGAAAGCGATGCTGCGGGCTTCCCGATTCAGTACGCAGTGCCGGCATCGTTCGGGCTGGTGAGCCAGATCCCGGTCATCGTCGGCGCACCCGATGCTGAAGGTTCTCGCTACGGCACGTCATTCCAGACACCTGCGGAGAACACCTTCGTCTACGACTACATGTCCTGCTGACCTCGTGGCTACGGGGTCCGCCGCTCACCAGCGCTTCCCCCGTGTGATCATCGTTGTCACTGCTGCGGTGGCTCTCGTTGGTCTGTTCACTCGCTGGCGCCTTGCCACGGGCGCGATAGGACGTCTCAATGCTGACGAGGCAGTCAGTGGTCTCATGGCTCGTGCATTGCTCGACGGCGACTGGTCCACCTTCTATTGGGGCCAGCACTATGGCGGTACGGCTGAACTGCTTGTCCTTGCGCCGTTAGTTGGTGTGATCGGCACGTCGGCGCTGTGGGTACTGCCGTTCCTCGAATCGCTGCTGGTCGCAATGTTGGTGTTTCGAATTGCTCGTCGCTTCCTTGCAAGTGACCGCGCGGCCCTCGCTGCCGCCCTCACATGGAGCGCCCCCGCCTTGTGGGTCTGGTTTTCAATGCGGCCAATGCTCTTCTACCAGCCTGCCCTGATCGCTGGTCTTGCGATCATCGACTTGGCACACCCGGCTCGCACCTCGCATCGATGGATGTTGATCGGCCTCGTTGCGGGCGTCGGATGGTGGACCTCCCCACAGGTGCTCTTCATTGCGCTACCAGCCTGCGCCGCCCTGATATCGATCAGACCGTCTCGGCAAGAGTGGACGCGGCTGATCGCTGGGGGCGTCATCGGCGCAGCCCCGTGGTTGCTCGTGAACCTCACGACGCGACGTGGTTCCTTTCGCGCAGGACCACCAGCCACGGGATCGATCTTCGAGCGGCTTCAGCGGCAGGTGGAGATCGGCTGGCCGATGTCGTTTGGTTTACGGACACCATTCCATGAGTCGTGGATCATTGCTGGTGGGCCGCTTCTTGGCCTCGCCGTTGGTGGTGCACTGGCGGCATCGATCGTCGTCACCGTTCGTCGATTTGGCTGGAATGCGGCAATCGTTCTGACACCGGTCGTCTTTGTTCCGCTGCAGATGTTGGCACCTACGGGGAGCTATGTCGGTTCTGGCCGGTACTACGTCTTCGTCATCCCTGCCATCGCAGTTGCCATCGTCGCTGCGCTTGACCGGGCGTCCCCGTTCATCTTGGCGGCGATCGCCAGCGTGGTGGTCGCGCTCTCGGTTGCCGGAACCGAGGAGATCCGCGACTGGCGAATGGAACCAACTGGTGTCGAATCGGTGGCTCATCGACTGACCGACGAGGGCCATCGAGCGGTAATTGCCGACTATTGGTCTGCGTATCTCCTTGCGTGGTACGAACCCGACCTCGTCGTTATGCCTACCTACACCGATCGGCAACCGTTGTGGTCTGCAGAGGTCATGGGAGCGACGACGGTTGCCAACGTGGTGTGGACCGGCGATCCGAACGATGCCGCCAGGCTCGGCGACCTGCTGGCTGCGGATCCCCCACCGAGCGCCGTCGAACAGTGGGGCGACTGGACCATCGTCGTGAGCGCCCCAGCGGGCTCACCGTAGACTCGCCGACGACGGGGAGTTGGCCGGGTGGCCGCGGCACGGCATGACCGTGTCGAGGAAAGTCGGGACTCCACAGGGAAGGGTGCTGGCGAGAGCCAGGTCGGGGCGACCTGACGGACAGTGCAACAGAGAGAGACCGCCGATGGGCTGGGAGACCAGCCACAGGTAAGGGTGAAACGGTGCGGTAAGAGCGCACCAGCGTGCGGAGCGATCCGTTCGGCTTGGCAAACCCCATCCGGAGCAAGGCCGAGCAGGGAGTGGGTGCCCGCCCAATACTTCCGGGTAGGCCGCAAAGATGGATGGTCACCGGCGCTTCGGCGTCACAGAATCCCGCTTACAGGTCGACTCCCCGTCACTCACCACCGCTCGTTGAAGCCAACGAGCACCGGACCCTGCCGCCCGATGTCGATTCGGCAGACCGCCGCCTGGTCGAGCCGCGACCGATGGGCTACCGAAGGGTCGGCTCCGAGCGCCCATGCGACGGCAGACTTGATCGGCGATACGTGGGACACGATCACCAGATCGCCGCCATCCCATGTTGCTCTGATCGCTTCGCATGCGGCGTGCACACGTGCATTGAGTTCGCCGAACGACTCTCCCCCTTGTGGGCGAAATGTCGGATCGGTGCGCCACGACTCCCACGTCGTCGCCGGGACGTCGCCAACCGGCACACCGTCGAGAACCCCGTAGTCGAGCTCGATCCAACGCTCGTCGATCTGAACAGTGTCGTCGCTGCGCTCCCCCACAAGGAGTGCCGCTGTCTCACGTGCTCGGCGTAGCGGGCTCGACCACACTTGCGCCTCTGGTGCTTCGTCCATCAGGCGACGAGCCACCCCGGTGGCCTGACGAATACCGACCTCGTCAAGGGGTTCATCCACCCGGCCTTGCAGGCAACCGGCGGCATTTAACGCTGTGCGACCATGACGCACGAGGTAGATCACCGCATCTCCAATCGGCCGGTGCTCAAGAACTCGCGTCGGTGCGCCGGCTCGCGGAGGTGACTGCGCCGAATGATGTGACGACAGCCGAGAATGCCCACTGCTTCAAGAACCAACGAGATCAGACCACGTTGCCACAACAGCGATGGCGCCGCTGCTAGATCGACACCGGCAAATGGCCACCAGAACACCAACGTGGTGACAAAGGCGCCGCTGAACACCATGTGTAGGAGCAATCCGATTGGAAGGCCCAGCATGAGGCGTCGCCGTTCGCGTTGCCCCATCGTTGCGAACATCACGATCACCAGCACACCAGCAGCAAACGTCACCGATGAAACGACGGTCGCCCAACCGCCGATCGCGTCCGTGATGGCGGGAACCGTGGCGCCCACAATGAGGAGTCGATAGTCGAATCGCGGGTCCGTGAAGACGAAGTCGATCGTCAACACCGCCGTTGCGATGAACCAGAACAGCATCAGCGCACGAGCATTCGACCGCACTGCGGGCAGTCGGGAATCTGATCGGCTGGGGTTCGACGCACCTCGTCGAGTTCACCCGCTGAGAGGTCGAGATGGCAGCCCTCGCACTGGGCTCCGGTCAGGCGGGCGGCGGCAACGCCGAGTTTGGCCCGAAGCCGTTCATAGCGACTGATGACGCCAGCGGGCAGTGCAGCGATGGCATCGATGCGGCGCCGGTCGAGTTCGACGAGTTCAGCATCGATCGCGGATTCGGCCTCTGCGAGGGCGAGGTCGGCGCCGGCAAGTTCGGATCGCAGGTTGTCCTCCTGTGCAATGAGCGATGCCAGAGAGGACTCTGCATCAGCCTGCACTGCAAGCTGCTCGAGTGCTCGGTCATCGAGGTCTGAGCGCCGTTCCAGCAGCGTGGCGATCTCATGTTGGAGCGCTTCTGCTTCGCGCGGGGCGATCACCGTCTTCATTTGTCGTTCGAGTCGTGCGCGATGTTCATCGATGTCGTGCGCTTCGGATTCGCAGCGGGCGATCTCTGTGTCAGCGGCGTCCATAGAACTCAGCGTGGCTTGACGTCGCTGCTTCCATTCGCGCAGTGCCTCAGTGGCGCGTGCATGCGACTCGCGCTCGGGCAGCACTCCCCGGCGGTGTTGTGCCTGATCGCTCGCCGTATCGATGGCCTGCAGCGCGATCAACGCTGCGCCCACATCTGCTGCGCCAGATCCCACCGATACGTCAACTTGATCGTCACTCACAGGGACCAACATACGCGTCAAGTGGCACCGATGGCAGCGGCGCATACGGATCGGTGGTGCCGGCCGGCACCGTCGTGGCCGTGGTCAGCGGTTCATAGATCGGCATCGGCTCGACCGGGTCGGTCGGTTCGGCTGGAACATCGTCTCCGGTTATCGGGTCGGTGACGACGGGCACCTCAGGCTGCTCGTAGCCGGCGACAAGGGAGGCGCATTCGTTGCCAGGCAAGAACAATCGAACCGCAGGACGACGTGCGGCAGGCGGCGCCTCCCAGTCCTCGACCGCACGCCCGGCGTGTGCCGGACCCATGAAGGCACCCCAGATACGGGCAGGGAACGTGCCACCTTGCACTCGTGGGACTCCTGCGTCGACAAATTCTGGAATGTTGACCATCGGCGTGTACCGGTCGGGATCTCGAACCATGACAGCGGTGGAGAGATACGGCGTGGCGCCAACAAACCAGGCGGTGTAGTTGCTCTGTTGGGTACCGGTCTTGCCCGCAGCCGGTTGGGTGGCTGCGAAATCAGCAAGTTCTCGTCGTGCGGTGCCAAGGGTCAAGGTGTCTTTCATGACGTTCACTGCGGAGAGCGCAACCGAACGGTCGAGCACACGAACACCTCGAGCGTTGTGCGAATACAGCCGTCGCCCATCGGCGTCGTCGATCTTGTCGATGAAGTACGGCTCGAGATGCACGCCTTCGTTCGCGATGGTCTGGATACCCGACGCCATGTCGAGAGTGCTCATCTCATTGGCCCCCGTGGCAAAACTCGCGTACGGCCGAATCGGTTCGCGTACCGAGTCGGGCAGGTCCGGTCGTAGCAAATCCGATGCGGCCATTCGATAGGTCGTGCTCACGACACGCTCAAGACCCACGATCTGGCTGAGGCGGGCGTAGGCACAATTGATCGAGCGATACGTGTGCTCACGCAAGGTGGCAATACCGCCGCTCACGCCATCGGTGATCGTGAATACCGGTTCGTCGTTGTTACCCACATTGGGTAGCGAGCAAGGCCGAGTGCCATCGAGTAGATCATCCGGTATCGCTCCGGCCTGCAATGCCGCAGCCAAAATGAAGATCTTGATGCTCGATCCGGTCTGGCTCGGCGCAAGGGCGAGGTTCACCTCGTTCTGACCGGGGATGAAGCCACGCCCGCCAACGAGTGCCCGCACCGCACCCGTGGTGGTCTCGATCGACGTGATCGCCGCATCGAACCCTTCGTTGGTGTCGGGTAGTTCTTTGCGCGCGGCCTCGGCAGCGGCCTGAAGGTTGGGGTCGAGGGTGGTGTAAATCCTGAGGCCGCCTCGATAGAGCGCCGTGTACCGCTCCTCATACGTATCGCCGATGAGGTTTGAGTCATTCAGCAACAGGTTGCGTATGGTTTCCGAGAAGTAGGTCCGCTCCACATCACGGGTTGGGATGGTGTTGATCCGTTCAGGAATGACGAACTCGGCGCGCACGGTGTCCGCCTCTTCGACGGTCATCAGTTCATCTTCAACGAGTCGTTCAAGCACTTGGGCGAAGCGAGCACGACTTCGTTCTGGTCGGTTGATCGGGTCGTAGCTCGACGGTGCCCGCACCAACCCTGCGAGGAACGCAGCTTCGGGGAAGGTGAGTTCGGCGACGAACTTCCCGAAGTAGGTCTCGGCTGCGGCGGCAATGCCGTACGAGTTGTTGCCGAAGAACACGGTGTTGAGGTAGCGCTCGAGAATCTCGTTCTTGGTGCGCTCTTTCTCGAGCCGTACGGCGTAGACGACCTGCAACAGTTTGTAGCGACTATCTCGTTCGAAGCCCGCCATGAAGTCGTTCTTTACGACCTGCATAGTGATCGTCGAAGCGCCTTGGAGCGGCGCGTCGGAGGCGAAATTGGACAGCATCGCCCGGACGAATGAGCGGGCATTCACCCCATGGTGGACATAGAACTCGTTGTCCTCGACAGCGAGGAACGCATCGATCACGTGCGAAGGGATGTCCGCAAAGGCGATCGGCTGGGAGTTCTCAAGTTCGTAGATCGCGATCTCATTGCCCGCTGCGTCGTAGACATAGCTGCGCTGTGCGAGGGGCAAGAAGTCGGGCAATGCCACCGGCTCCTCAACGTGAGCGTTCGCAATTAGCCACACCCGCGGCGCAACCGCCATCGTCACTGCGCTGATGAGGAGGGCCCCGGCGGTGACCACGACGCCCAGACGGGCAATCCACGACAGCCGATGCACCCCATGAGCGTAACGATCGCTGACTACGGTGTCCGGTCATGACGATGCCGATCAAGCCCTTTCGCTTTGGAGTCCAGGTCCGCCATGCGACGGATGCCGCATCCTGGGTTGAGTCTGGACGCCGATACGAAGCGCTCGGCTTCGACGTCATCACCATGCCGGATCACTTTGACGACCAGTTGGCGCCGGTTCCTGCCCTGCAATCGTTGGCCGATGCGACGAGCACGATCCGTATTGGTGCGCTTGTGTTCGACAACGACTACAAGCACCCTGTGGTGCTCGCCAAAGAACTGGCGACGATTGACATGTTGTCGGGGGGCCGCCTCGAAATCGGACTCGGCGCTGGGTGGATGGCGACCGATTACGAGCGATCAGGAATTGCCTACGATGCGCCGGGCGTTCGAATCGACCGCTTCCTTGAAGGCCTTGCGATCGTCCGAGGCGCAATGGGTGATGGACCGTTCTCGTTCGAGGGACAGCACTATCGCATCGACAACTACGACGGACTTCCCAAACCCGCTCAGCGTCCATGCCCTCCTGTACTCATCGGTGGTGGCGGGCCGCGCATGTTGCGTATTGCCGCCCGCGAGGCCGACATCGTTGGCATCAACGCCACCTTGACATCCGGCGCAGTGGACCACTCCACGTTTGACTCGATGACCGCCGAAGCCGTTGATGACAAGGTGGCCATCGTTCGAGATGCAGCCGGAGAGCGGCTGTCATCGATCGAAATGAACATTCGAGCGTTTCTCGTGTCGATCACCGACGACGTGCCCGCTGCACTCGATGGCATCAGCGCGTTCACCGGTTCGCCCACGTCGATGATTGCCGAATCACCGTTTGCGCTCGTGGGACCGCCGTCAAAGTTGGTCGATGATCTGCGTGAGCGGCGCGAACGGTGGGGCTTCAGCTACGTGATCGTCGGTCCGGACGAGGCCGAAGCGTTTGCGCCGGTCGTGGCCGAACTCGCCGGCACCTGAGGGTCAGGCGAATCGTCGTTCCTTCTCGATCACGACGATGCCGTTCTCGCTGATCGTGTAGCGAGCAGCGTCGGCGTCACGATCGAGCCCGATGCGCTCGTAGGGAGGGATCACGACGTTCTTGTCGATGATGCAGCGGTGTAGGCGGGCCCCTGCTCCGACGTGCACCCCTTCAAGGAGTATCGAATCGGTGACGTGGGCGTCGTGATCGATGAACACGCTCGGCGAGATGATCGAACGCTCAACATGTGAACCCGACACGATTGAGCCCTGGCACAACAAACTGCCATCGACGAATGCCGGTTCACCACCAAGACCGCGCGACACCTTCGCAGGTGGCAGCGCCTTTCGGTAGGTGTAGACCGGCCATTGCTCGTTGTAGAGGTTGAAGACCGGCACGGGGGCGATGAGGTCCATGTTGGCCTCGTAGTACGCGTCGATCGTTCCGACATCACGCCAGTACCCGCGCTCACGGTCGTCTTGGCCGGGGATCACGTTCGTGGAGAAGTCGTAGACGTGCGCCACGCCTTGACGCGTGAGGGCCGGTATGACATCACCGCCCATGTCGATCAGCGGTTCATCCTCGTTCGGTGTCACGATGTCGATCAGCGTCTGAGTATCGAAGACGTAGTTGCCCATGCTCGCCAAACAGCGGGTCGGATCACCAGGCATCGTCGGCGGCGTGGGCGACTTCTCATGAAACGCCAAGATGCGACCGGAATGATCCGATTCGATCACGCCAAACTGCGTCGCTTCTGCCTTTGGAACGGGGATCGCCGCCACCGTCACGCCAGCACCAGTGGCAATGTGCTGATCCACCATTTGTCGGGGATCCATTCGGTAGATGTGATCCGCTCCAAAGACGGCAACGATGTCGGGACGCTCGTCGTAGATGAGGTTCAAGTTCTGATAGATCGCATCAGCTGAACCCTGGAACCATTGCGGACCGCGCCGCATCTGCGCGGGGACCGGTGTCACGTAGTTGTCGAGCAGCGTCGAGAAACGCCACGTTTGGGAGATGTGCCGGTCAAGACTGTGGCTCTTGTACTGAGTGAGCACGACGATCTTCAAGAACCGAGCATTCGCAAAGTTGGACAGAGCAAAGTCGATGATGCGGTACGTGCCACCAAAGGGAACGGCCGGCTTTGCCCGGTCGTTAGTCAGCGGTAACAGGCGTTTCCCCTCCCCTCCCGCGAGCACCATCACGAGAACCTTCGGTTCGTACGCCATCAAGGGTGAGCGTACACCGAGGCGGTTGCCAAGATCAGGAGATCTCGTCGTACAACGCTCGATACCGCGCAGCCGGCGCGTCCCACGACCAGTCGTGCGCCATGATCCTCTTGCGCACGGTATCGAGGCGTCGCTGACCGAATCGCCGACTCGCTCGATGCAGCGCCGACATGATCGCGACCGGATCGGGAGACCGCGCCACGATGCCGTAGCCGCGGCGAGCATCGACGTCGATGTCGGGAACGGTGTCGACGAGGCCACCGACCGGTGTGACGATCGGGATCGTGCCGTAGCGCATTGCTTGCATCTGCGTGAGTCCGCAGGGCTCGAACCGGCTCGGCATCACGAAGAGATCAGCACCGGCGAACATGAGATGCGACAGGGTTTCGTCGTAGCCCTCAATGAACGCGAAGCGGTCAGAGGCGCCCTCTGCTTGTACAAGAGCGTCAACGAGCGAGCGATCACCTGAGCCCAGCACGATGAGTTGCATCGGCAGGTCGGCCAACATCGCGATCGAAGGCATCAACAGATCAATGCCCTTCTGATCAGTGAGCCGGGTGACCACCGTTGCCAGCAATGAACCGTCATCGTTCAGGCCAACGTGTTGCAGCAGCGCCTGACGGCACCGTTCTTTGCCGCTCAGGTTCTTGCGATCAAAGTGAGCGGGCAGATGTGGATCGGAGGCCGGGTCCCAGACCGTCGTATCGATGCCATTCAATATCCCTGACACGGCCGAACCTCTGGCCCGCAATGCAGCATCGAGTCCGAATCCGCCACTTGGCGTGGTGATTTCAATTGCATGGTGCGGCGAGACCGCCACGATTCGGTCGGCAAGGGCGATCGCACCTGACAGCGGATTGATGCCTCCCCACCACTCAAAGTGTGCGGCACGGGGGCCGATGCGTTCGAGCCACTCACCAGGACCATGCCCTTGATGTGCCAGGTTGTGCAGTGACAGCACGGTTGGGGGCGGCGACTCAAGCGCCGCGAGTGCGGCCGCGGTGTGCCAGTCGTTGAGGTGCACCACATCGGGATGGCTCAGTTCGACGTATGCAGCAACTGCTCGGGAGAACCGAAGGAACCGGTCGACGTTGTCGAGCCAGCCCTGACCGTCGGGCTGTAAATACGGATGACTTCGCGCCAGTCCTGGCGCGACGACAAGATGGATGCGTCCAATCTCGGGGTGATCTACCACCTTGATCGATGCCGGACCCGCCCATTGCGGCACGTCGAGTTCGATGGTCTCGATGGCATCGAGGTCGACGCCGCCGTAGTCAGGCAGCAGCACATCGACGTGTACGCCCGAGTGTCGTAGCGACCCGACGAGTCCTGCCGCGGCCGCGGCGAGACCGCCAACGGTGACTACCGGCGAGAGTTCAGCAGTGGCGAACACGACACGCACGCCCACAGTGTGTCGCATCGGGGTCGTCGCTCCTCGCCTGGAGCCAGTGCCGGGTGTCGCTGCCCGGCTGGTTCGGGCTCGGGACGGCGCTCGCGACGGCCGCCGAGGCCGGGCGGACCGGGGACCTCGTGCGCCTGCACCGCGACGACATGTTCTGGCGGACGGTGCTGTCGAACGCGGCGATGGTGCTCGCCAAGGTGGACCTCGGCATCGCCGGGTTGTACGCCGAGCGTCTCGTCACCGATCGGAGCGCGGGCGAACGGGTGATGGCCGCGATCACCGAGGAGCACCATCTGGTGCTCCGACACCTGGCCGAGGTGACCGGGACCGACGACCTGCTGGCCGACAACCCGGTGCTGGCGCGCAGCAACCGCAACCGCTTCGCCTACCTCGACCCCCTGCACGTGCTGCAGGTGGAGTTGCTCGGCCGGTACCGGTCGGGCGATGAGGGTGAGATGGTGCAACGTGGCATCCACCTCACCCTCAACGCCATCGCGACCGGCCTGAGGAACTCGGGCTGATCAGCCCTCCTCGGCGACGTTGAACCAGGTCACGTCGGCGGAGCGTAAGTACATCTTGTTGTCCTGGGTCGACGTCGCGTTGTCGACGAAGTCGATCT
>JAPOJQ010000023.1 GCA_029978335.1 Actinomycetota bacterium | reverse complement strand
TCACCTTGTGTCCCTCTTCGAGAAAACCTGTGAGATGACGGACCTTGGTATCAAAGTCACCTTTGCCGATCTTCGGTCGGAATTTCACTTCCTTTACCGACACCTGCGTCGACCGACGACGGGACTCCTTCGCTTTCTGCGCCTCTTCGTACCGGAACTTGCCGTAATCCATGATCCGACAGACAGGGGGATTCGCCCCCGGTGCCACCTCGACGAGGTCGAGATCGAGGCTGCGCGCCATGCGCAGTGCCTCAGGAACCGGCTTAATTCCCAACTGATCGCCGTCGGGCCCGATGAGGCGGACCTCACGAGCACGGATGCGGTCATTGATCCGGTGCTGGTCGCTCTTCGGCGGTGCTATGACGATTCTCTCTTGTGCAAGGGCTCTGGCCTCCCGTTGTTCTTGTGAACGGACGAAGCCAGACGGCACGAACGACAACTGTCGCCGCACGGAAACCGTCATGACCCGGACGCACCCATGTGGCCGGGTGGGGGCAAGGCCCCACTTCGCTCGATTAGGTCCACCCCGTCGCCGAGGAGGACGTCGATACGATAACGGCGATGTCAGGCGAAACGGACGATCCCACCGCAGCGGCCGCACAAGCTCTTGAACAGGCAAGGAGTCGCCTGGCATCTGTTCCGGCGGAGACCGTGGTGACCAACCATGCGATCGGGCTGTACGAATTGGCAGCGATCCACCTGTCGGCTGAAACACCCGACCTCGTGTCAGCTTCGCTGGCGATTGACGCCCTCGCAGCGGTGGTCGACGGACTCGGCCCACGACTCGGCGAAGAACACCCAACGCTCGTCGATGCGCTCGCCAATATCCGAATGGTCTACGTGTCGGTGCGACGTGACCGACTCGGCGACGCCTGACCGGCGAATCGACCGCTCGGAGACCGCACCACACGCGTCAAGGTCACCTCAACCCCTTCGTCGGCGAGCATCCGTCGCTGACGCGACTCCTGACCTGGGATGAGCCGACCCGACGCAGTAACGACCCGCCACCATGGAAGATCTTGGCCGCCAACGGCCAAGAGTCGCCCCACGAGGCGTGCACGACCGGGGAATCCAGCGACCTCGGCGATGTCGCCGTACGACACCACCTCCCCTTGGTTCAACGACCTGATCACATCGGTGATCCGTCGTTGCATGTCAGCTGGTGATGTCGATTGCCTCATCACGACCGAATCGATGCGACCTCCGGAACGTCACCGGCGTCGATGGCGCAATGGTCCGGGTTCCATTAGCGATCGCAATGCAGTGGAAGTCAACGAGCGCACCCGCCTCATCGCAAATGGTGCCCAGCCCAACGGCCTCATCGAATGAGGTCACCACTCCACGCGCCACGCTCTGGGTCACGGCACGATCTTGGCGATCGGGATCTCGATGAGATCAGTAGCCCCAGCCTCAGACAACGCTGGTATCAGCCGGTTGATCTGATTCTTCAACACGACGGTCTCAATCGCAAAGTCGCCATTCGCCAACTGATTCACCGTCGGACTCTTGGCCGACGGCAGCAAGGCGAGCACAGCGTCACGGTGGCCACCAGCGACGTTCAACTTCAGCAACACGCGCGTGCGAGCCTCGAGCGCACCATTGAGCAAGATCATCAACTGATCCATTGCCCGACGACGCTCCGGATCCGCGTGAGAGGAAGGATTCGCCACGACCTCGGTCCACGACGTCAGGATGGTGTCGATGATGCGAAGACCCGCTGCTCGCAATGCACGACCCGTTTCGGTGATGTCGACGACACAGTCGGCAATGTCGGGAATCTTTGCTTCACTCGCACCGTAGGAAAGGCGAACGTCGGCGTCAACGCCGCGCTCTGCAAAGAACCGCTTTGTGAGTTCGGGGTACTCCGACGTGACTCGCACCCCGTTGGGAAGGTCGGCAACGGACTCGAAAGGCGAATCCCCCGCCACCGCAACCACCACACGAACTGGGTTACTCGTTGCCTTCGAGTAACGAAGTTCACCGAGGCTGACCACGTGACTCGATGTCTCCTCGACCCAGTCACGGCCCGTGATACCGATATCGAACAAGCCTTCAGCGACATACACCGGAATTTCTTGAGGGCGCAGGATTCGAACCTCGACCACTCGCGGGTCGTCGATTGACGCCCGATAGTCGACGCTCGACGATCTGACGACCGTGAGATCAGCCGCTTCGAACAACTCGAATGTTGCTTTTTCAAGCGAACCCTTGGGCAGAACAATACGAAGCACCCGAGGGAGGCTAACGGCGAGGAGTCAGTGCTCGGTCGGTTGCTCGGCCAGGAGCGCCAAGGCGTGCGGCAACACATCGATAATTGCATCGAGTTGTTCGATCGCCCCTTTGGGGGAGCCGGGCAGATTGCACACCACTGCGCTGCCCCGAATGCCGCACACTCCTCGCGACAGCCGCCCAAATGGACTGATCGCTCGCATCGCCTCGGCAAGACCGGGGGCCTCGCGTTCGATGACCGCGCGCGTGCCTTCAGGTGTTTGATCACGGGGGGCGAAACCCGTTCCGCCCGTCGTGACGATGAGCCCGGCGAAGTTCTCTGACAATCTGAGCAACTCGGTGGCGACCTCGTCCCGCCCGTCTTGGATGACGCTGCGTTCGATCACGACATATCCAGCGCGTTCAAGATGACCGGCTACGCCCTCGCCACCGGTATCGATCCGCGCGCCGTGAAACACTCCGTCACTCACCGTCAGCACCTTGGCGGCCAGCGATCCGGAACTCATGCCGATCGACGGTATCGGATCAGCACCATGCCATCGGTGTCATGGTCGTGAGGTAGCAACCGCCAACCGTGACCGAAACGACGCCATGAGCCCGGAGGTTCGCGATCATCAATTTCAAAACCCGCGGGGATGCCGTGGTCGATGGATTCTTCGGCGGTCACCGTGCAGACGCTGTACACCAAACGGCCACCAGGGCGCACCGCCGCCGCACCCGCCGCGAGCATCTGTTGCTGCATCGCCGCAAGACCAACAAGATCGTCTGGCTGAATTCGCCATCGAGCGTCCGGCCGCCGTCGAAGCGCCCCGAGGCCCGAACATGGAGCGTCGATCAAGACCGCGTCCATCGACTTCGGGGCTACTGGCGGTCGACGACCGTCGGCGACGAGCGCATGTACGGCGCCGGCAGGTGCGATCCGACGAGCATTCGCAACGACCAGGCCGACACGGGCTTCGCGCACGTCGGCGGCAATCACCGTCGCCCCACTCGCCGCAATCGCTGTTGACTTACCGCCAGGGGCAGCGCACATATCGAGTACGTGCTCCCCTGCAACAGCGTCCACCGACTCCGCTACCCATGTCGAGGCCAGATCCTGTACGTAGCCATCCGCTCGAGTCGTGACCGTTGGTGGCACATTCATGCGCTCCATTGCGACAAGAGCGTCGTCGAGCCCTAATTCGCTAGCGAGTCGGTCGTACAACCAATCCGGATAACTCAGGGCTGCTGCAGGTGACGACCACGAAACCTCGTTCGGCGGCGGACCGGCAACCGTACGACGGAGCACCGCGTTGACAAAGCCGCGAACCCGTTTGGGTGCGAGTGCGACTGTCTCAGATACCGCAGCATGAGCTGGTACACGACCCCATGCCCACTGATAGGTGCCGAGTCGGAGTAGACGGCGCGTCGTAGCATCGGGTTCGACCACGACATGGCGTCCGTACAGCGCGTCACAGGACCGTCGACGGCGAGTAGTGCCGTAGACCAGATCGGTCACCATCGCTCGGTCGGGTGCGCTTAATCCGCTGCGACCGAGCGCGGCAGGAACTACCAAGTTTGCGTACGCGCCCTCATCTTCGATCCGCCGAAGAAGATCGAGCGCCAACCGTCGCGGACTGTCAACGGTCGTCATGCGAACCATTCGCCTGATTCGGGGCGCACCCCTCGGAACCAATCATCGGCATTCATTCGTTGCCGTCCAGCTGGTTGCACCACCACTGGACGAAGTCGCCCATCAACAATGTCAGCCTCAAGGATGCGAATCCGCTCTCCTCGCCACGTCGTCCATGCTGCTCCGGTTCTCACTACGCGCATCTGCGTGTCAGCGCTTGATGACCAATCAATTCGGAGATCATTGGGTGTGATCTTGTCGGCGTACACAACCTCACCGGCTTGGGGAACGGGCTCAGGAAAACCGTGCGCTAACGCGTCGAGCAACAGCGCAGTGCCCAACTCGCCGAGTTGACGCGTCGCCGTTGGCGCGTCGAGTTCGTCGAGTTCGAGCGTGGCGGACGAGTACACCGCTCCTGCATCGAGTTCTGGCACGACCTGCATGAGGCATACGCCGGTTACAGGATCACCCGCTAACACGGCACGTTCAACAGGCGCTGCGCCACGCCACCTCGGCAGTAAGGAGAAGTGAATGTTGACCATCGCAAGGCGGTCAAGAACCTCGGCGCGGATGATGCGACCGAATGCCACGATGACCCCAAGTTCAGCGCCGCAGTCGGCCGCATCGGCCACCGTGTGCGACACCGCGAGACCGAGTTCATGTGCTGCTGCACCGACCGCAGTAGGCGAGGTTGACGACCCACGCCCACGTCGACGATCAGGGGCAGTAATAACGAGTCGGATGTCATGACCTGCCGTAACGAGGGCGCGAAGGACATCAGCTGCAACTGGTGGTGACCCGAGGAACACCAGCGATGGGGCGGTCACCGCAAACGCAATCGACGACGAGGAGCCGGCGCAGCAGCCTCAGCGGCGATCCGCCGATAGTCGGCCATCGCCTCTCGACGCTGCTCGCTCGTCATGCGATCGAACATCAAGACACCGTGAAGGTGATCGAGTTCGTGCTGATACATGCGCGCCTCGAGTTCGTCCGCTTCACGCTCAACAACATTTCCATCAAGATCGAGTCCTCGAAGCAGTACCTGCTTGGGCCGCACGATTTCGACGTAGAGCCCAGGAATTGACAGGCATCCCTCGTCGTAGACCCATTCACCGTCGGACTCAACGATCTGTGGGTTGAGCACGACGTGCCGGCCATCATCGAGATCCCAGATGAAGATCTGCTTCTGCACGCCAATCTGCGGAGCGGCGAGGGCAATGCCGCCGTTACTGGAGTCGAGCGTGTCAAACATCTCATCGACGAGACGGACCAATTTGCCGTCGATGTCGGTGACCTCGGCCGCCTGCGACTTGAGCACCGGATCACCAAAGGTGCGGATTTCGTGGGCCATGCATGGCAGGCTACCCCCGCTGTGTCCCACTACTTCGACCACCAACCGCACGCGACCAGCGATCCCAAGAGCGTTGCCGTTGACCTGCCCGACATCTCGTTCCGATATGACAGCGACACGGGTGTGTTCAGTCACGGCCACCTCGATACTGGTACCTCCTTATTGCTGAGGTGTGACGTGCGCCCCAGAAGCGATGGCACGTTGCTCGATCTCGGATGTGGGGCCGGGCCAATCGCACTCTCGTTGGCGTTGCGCTCCCCTCACGCCGAGACGTGGGCGGTCGATGTGAATGAGCGCGCCCGCGACCTGACGCGTCGCAATGCCCGCCGAAATGGCCTCGTGATCACCGTCGCTGCTCCCAACGAGGTGCCGAGCCACGTGACCTTTGACGAAATCTGGTCGAATCCTCCGATACGCGTGGGCAAGTCAGCCATGGACGACATCATCACGACATGGATTGACCGCCTCACTCCGGACGGACGGATGGTGCTCGTCATCAGCCGACACCTTGGTGCTGACTCGCTACATCGACGCCTTGAAGCACGCGGTCACCTCGTTGAACGGGTGGCAGCACGCGCTGGCTTTCGGGTGCTGAGCGTGACCTCGGCTCAGTGAATTAGCGCGCCGGGTCGACAGCGACGCGCAAGCGCGAACGAGTGGGGCGTTGTCCTTGCTCCAGCGCGTAGGACAGCACGTCCGAACTCGCTGCCCGAACCTGCCAGCGATCACCGTCACCGCCAACCGCGACCGTGTCAGGCAGCGATGTCACGAACTCGTGTGCACCAGCGCCTTCAATAATCGCCATTGCCCCAAATGGCGGCAGTGCCATGTCGAGACGAGCTGACGTCTCTCTGTCACCGGCGGCACCGGGATTCGCTGCGGCAAATGCGACGAGCGTCGGATGATCGACACGCGTGGTCTGGACGATGATGCGACCTCCACTGCGGCGATCGCCAACGATGCGGGCAGCACGCGCCAACAAGCTTGCGACATGTTGACCAGCCCTGAACCGGGGGGCGAATAACTCGGCGTCGATGTCCACAAAGACGACGGTGTCCGCATGGTGGACTCGGTGCAGTACCGCCTCCGTGCCAATGACCACGGACACGTCATCACGACCCGATCCCCAAGGAATCGCATCATCGCCTTCGAGTAACACGACAGGACGTGTCGTTGCAGCATCGAGTTCGCGCGCCAAGCCCGCCGTTCCGCGACGGAGGTTGATGAACGACGACGCCGAGCACGCCGCGCACACGGCTGGCCGCTCTGACCCACAGCGACGGCAATACAAGGTGCCGTCTGACCTCTGAGCGAGCGTGGCTTCGCACTTTTCACATCGTGCAAGCGACCGGCAACTGCGGCACGCAAGCAGCGCAGAACGGCCGCTGGTGTTCAACACGCACAACACGCGGCGATCTGGATCACGAATTTCGGCGAGCAAGGCCGAACTCACATGGCCAGTAGTCGGACCATCGTGATCGGTTGGGTCGACGACATCGATGTACGGCCACCCATTGACTTCTCGTGCACGTGGTGGCGCTTCCACCACGCGGCCGAGTCGCGCCTCAGGACTCGGCACGGGCGAGACCAGCAGCACTGGGACGTCAGCACGTCGACCGCGTTCGAGCGCAACCTCGCGCGCATGCCATGTCGGTGACGCCTCGGACTGCAGTCGGTCATCGTGCTCATCGAGCACCACAATCGCCGAAAGGTTCGGAACTGAGGCAAACACTGCTGTGCGAGTTCCGATGGTGACATCCACCCCACTTCGGGCTCGTTCCCACTCATCTGGCAGCACGGCAACCGACACGCCTCCTCGGCGAAGTCGACCAGCAAGAATTGCGACGTCATCAACACCCGGCATGACCACGAGAGTCGGCCCGAGCGCCACTGCACTCCAGATCGACGGCACCACATCGGTGACGGGCGGCACCCGGAGCACACCGCCTCCGACAGCCAACAATCGACTCGTTGCGGGTGAGCGTGGCTCAGGACGTAGCCCGGTCCACCGTGCTGCGCCGACTGCTCGAACAACACGCGGTGGACTCGCAGCACGCAGAAAGCTCGACTGGCGACCGGCCCATCGGTGGGCCGCCCACTCGGTGAGCGCAACGACCTCATTGGCTGGGCCAATCCCTGACATGGACCGCAGAGCCACAAGGTGTTGTGGCGAATCTTGGGGATTGACCGCAACGACCCAGCCGCCGAGTCGACGACCGTGAAGGTCGATGCGCACGATGGCGCCAACGTCGATCTGATCAACCAGCGATGCAGGGACGAGATAGTCAAAGGCCCTATCTGGGCCAGACGCGTCGCACAGAACGCGCGCGACGGTAAGGCCCTCTGCAGTCACTCACCCGCCGATAGCTGCGCGGAAGTCATCAAGACGCGACAACGTCTCCCATGTGAAGCCCGGACGACCAAAGTGGCCATAGGCGGCCGTTGGCCGATAGCCGGGACGAAGGAGGTCAAGATCACGAACGATGGCGCCGGGACGGAGGTCGAACACATCGCGTACGGCCGATTCGATCCGAGCGGGATCCACCGTTGCCGTACCGAATGTCTCCACCAAGATGCTCATCGGATGTGCGACACCGATCGCATACGCCACCTGCAACTCGCAGCGAGTTGCAGCACCCGACGCAACGACGTGCTTGGCCACCCAACGCGCTGCATACGCAGCCGAGCGGTCCACCTTCGACGGGTCTTTACCACTGAAGGCACCGCCACCGTGGCGTCCCATACCACCGTAGGTATCGACGATGATCTTGCGGCCGGTCAAACCACAGTCACCCTGTGGGCCGCCGATCACGAAACGCCCCGTTGGGTTCACATAGATCTCGTAGTCGTCGTCGGCGAACTGCTCAGGAATGATCGGCGTAATCACCTGCTCGATGAGATCGGGACGAATCACGGTGTCGCGATCAATGCCGTCTTGGTGCTGGGTTGAAACCACCACGTTGCGAAGCGCCACTGGTCGGCCGTCTTCGTACTCGTAGGTCACCTGAGTCTTGCCATCGGGACGAAGGTACGGAACTTGGCCGTGATGACGAACGTGAGCCAGGCGCTCTGCGAGTCGGTGAGCAGTCCAGATCGGCAACGGCATGAGATCAGGGGTTTCATCGCAGGCATAGCCGAACATCATCCCCTGGTCACCAGCACCCTGACGATCAAGTTCATCGTCGGTCACGGCACCGCTGCGAATTTCCTCAGCGGTATCCACGCCCTGAGCGATATCACGGCTCTGCTCATCGATCGAGACGATCACACCACAGGTGTTGCCGTCGAAGCCTGCATTGGCGTCGTCGTAGCCGATTGACGTGATCGTGTCGCGAACGATCTTCGGAATCTCGACGTAACCCGAGGTGGTGATCTCCCCGGCGACGACGCAGAGGCCGGTGGTGACCAACGTTTCGCAGGCCACCCGACCGAGCGGGTCCTCGGTGAGAATCGCGTCAAGAATTGCGTCGCTGACCTGATCAGCAACCTTGTCAGGGTGACCTTCGGTCACGCTCTCTGATGTGAATGTCCAACGGGCCACGTCGACTCCTCCGTACTCGATGTCAGTGAGGCCGGCGTTCGGGCCGGCTGCCGGCGGTCACACACCCTCGCTCAGGGGGCAGTGTCGCTCTGGATCGGGTCGACGCGCCGTGCCTCTGCCTGGCGCACCGTGGAGCGGAGCCTAGCGATTTCATCCACGACGGCGGTAGCAATGTCCGCCTTTGAGGCCAGCGGCACCTCGCGCTCGGAGGCTGCGGTCACAATGGTCACTGCATTCGTGGGGTGCGAGAACCCCACACCCGGGGCTGCCACATCATTTGCCACGATCATGTCGACCTGCTTGCGCTCAAGCTTGCCTCGGGCATTCGCGAGGAGGTCATCGGTCTCAGCCGCAAATCCGACCAGCACCTGCCCGGGCCGACGCTGGCGGCCCAATTGGGCAAGCAGATCGGGGGTCGCTTCCAACATGATTGCTGGTGGACCGGCATCCTTCTTGAGTTTGTAGTTGGCCGGATCGACCGGACGGAAATCGGCGACGGCGGCTGACATCACCACGACATCGGCACTCGGTGCATGTTCATTGAGCGCACCTTCCATCTGAGCGGCAGTCTCAACGTCAATGCGATGAGCGACGCCGTCCGCTGGCAGCGAAGCCGTCGTAATGAGGGTGACGTCCGCTCCACGCCTCGCCGCTTCACTCGCAATTGCGTGGCCCTGCTGGCCCGATGACCGATTGGCGATCACACGCACCGCATCGATCGGTTCACGAGTGCCACCAGCGGTCACCACAAACCGCAGTCCTGCAAGATCGCCGGAACCGAGAACTGCATCGACTGCAGCAACGATGTGCTCAGGGTCGGCGAGCCGACCTGCGCCGAGGTCACCTCCCGCCAACCGCCCAACGCCAGGTCCGACCACATGCACGCCACGACTTCGCAGCAGCGTCATGTTGTCAACCACCGCCGGGTGCTCCCACATCTCGGTGTGCATCGCTGGGCACACCACGACGGGGGCTCTTGTGGCGATGAGGATGTTGGTCAAGAGATCGTGTGAATAGCCGTGGGCGAAGGCGGAAATAATCCGGGCAGTCGCCGGGGCCACGCAAATGAGGTCTGCAGTTTGACCCAACCGCGTGTGTGGAATCGGATCAGGACCCTCCCAGAGGTCCATTCGAACCGGCTCGGATGCAAGGGCGCTGAGCGTGGTGCGTCCGATGAAATGTTCTGCAGCCGCCGTCATCACGGGGACGACGTGTGCACCAGCGTCAACGAGCCGACGGGAAACCTCAACAGCCTTGTAGGCAGCGATACCGCCACCAACACCCAAAACGATGCGCTTGCCGGCGAGCACAGCGCCTCTACTCAGTTGCTGTCAGCGTCGGCGTCGAAGCCCTCGCCCACCGGGAGATCAACCTCTGGCTGCTCTTCGACGGGCTCGCCCTGCACGATCTTGTCGGCCGCGATCTCTTCAAACGCCACGCTCAACGGCTTGCGCGCCGTCGACGACACCTGAGGCGGAATCATGTGGCCGAGTCCACCGCCGAGCTGGTTGAAGTACGAGTTGATGTCTCGAGCGCGGCGTGCCGCCAGCGTCACGAGGCCGAACTTTGACTCGACGCGATCGAGCAAGTCTTCAACGGGTGGGTTCATCATGGAATCGTGTGTCTGGGGCACCCGGCGGAGCCTATCCACAATCCCGTGCGGCTCGCTCCCCCGCAATCACGCGGAGCATCTCATCGACGGTCGTTTCAAGATCATCGTTGACCAGCACATGATCAGCAATCGCTCGCCCAAGGGGCTCTTCTGCCTCAGCCTTGCGCAATCGGGCGAACACTTTGTCATTTGGGTCGCCGCGTCCTCTGAGTCGCCGTTCTTGTTCTTCGCGCGAGGGGGGCAGCAAGAACATGAGCACCGCTGTGGGAAAACGCTCCTTCACCTGACGAGCCCCGTCGAGTTCAATTTCCAGCACGACATCGCGACCTTCGAGTGCAACGAGGTCCGGAAGCGGTGTGCCGTAGTAGTTGCCGAGGAACTCGGTCCATTCGAGAAAGCCGCCATCTGCAATTCGCTGTTCGAACTCCTCGGGCGACGCGAACACGTAGGCGTCGGCCGACTCGCCAGGTCTGCGCTCGCGAGTCGTCCAAGAGCGGCTCAGCCAAAGCCGTTGATCACGTGTGACCAATCGATCGACGATCGTGCCTTTGCCGACCCCTCCGGGGCCTGACACGACGATGATCAACTGGTTTATTCCTTCACTCACTGAGACGCTCGAGCAAGGCTGCTCGCTGTTGCGCACCGAGACCTTGAACTCGTCGATTGTCCGCGATGCCGATCTCTTCCATGATGCGACGGGCCTTCACTTTGCCCAACTTTGGTAGCGACTCGAGCATCGAGACCACCTTGAGTTTGGCGATGTTCTCGTCATCGGATGAGAGCGCTTCGGCCAAGGTGAGCGACTGGTTCTTGAGGCGAGACTTAATGTCGGCCCGGGCTGCTCGGGCGGCTGCCGCCTTTGCGAGAGCCGCCTCTCGCTGTTCGGGTGTGAGCTGGGGAGGTGTCGCCATGGGACGAAACTACCGCGGGGTGGGGCGAGGATCGTGGAACGCTGTCGACATCGCATTGGTGAGCGTCGCAAGGGAGCCGAATCGGAGGCGACGAGCCTCCTCGACCAGTTCGATTTGAATTCGAGAGGTGGCTCGAGGATCGGCGAAATTCGCGGAGCCGACCTGCACGGCACTCGCACCAACAGCCATCAGTTCGGCGGCGTCCCAACCCGACTCAACTCCCCCAGCACCGATGATCGGGATGTCCGGAAGTGCCGCACGAACATCAGCGATCGCTCTGACTGCCACCGGATGAATCGCCGGACCAGACAGGCCTCCCCCACCATTACCGAGGACTGGCTGCAGCGTTGTTCGGTCAAGCGCCATCCCCAGCACGGTGTTGACCAGCGTGACGGCTTCGGCGCCAGACGCCATCACCGCCGACGCCACGTCAATCAGGCGGTCGGTGTTAGGACTGAGCTTTGCCCACCGCGGCCGTGCACACCCTTCGGTTGCCGCGACCACCGCTGCCGAGAGCGCTGCATCGTGAGCGAAGATCGACCCGCGGCCCTCCAGGTTGGGGCACGAGAGGTTGACTTCAACGGCAATGACACCCGCTGGTGCCTTGGCCAACGCATCCGCTGCGAGGCGATAGTCCTCAACCGATCGCCCCCAGATCGAGCACACGACCGCAGCGCCGGTGTCGAGCAACGGAGGGAGATAGTCGGTAATCCAACGGTCAACACCAGGACCTTGAAGACCGACTGCATTGATCATCCCGCCCCGCACACCTGCCACACGCGGCGACGGATTGCCGGGCCACTCGAAATGGGCAATCGACTTTGTGACTACTGCACCCAACTGGGACAGATCGATGTAGGCACCAAGTTCGGTGCCGTATCCCGCCGTTCCCGAGGCGGTCATAATCGGCGATGCAAGACGCACCGATCCCACGTCGACCGCTGTGTCGATCATCTCGTCTACGACCATGGCTTCCCCACGGCGAACAAATCGTCGGCGCCGCATGACCATCAACGCCGACCGTGATACTCCTGCAACGACCGAACGGTCGTCGGCTCACCTGCGGTTTCGTCGAGCCCTTGGACGGCGGCAAGCGCTGCAGCAACCGTCGTGACACAGCTGACTCGATGGAGGCTTGCTGCTTTTCGAATCTGCTCTCCGTCGCTTCGACCAGCCGAACCGCGTGGCGTATTGACCACAAAATTGATCGTTCCATCGGCAATCAGGTCAACCGCCGTGGCCTCCGCATGTTCATCGGTGACCTTGGCCAACACTCGGTCAACCTTCAGCCCGAAGCGTTCAAGATGGTCGGCGGTTCCTCGGGTTGCAATGATCCCAAGACCACGTTCACGAAGACGCCGCGCGACGACGATGCCGGCAGGCTTGTCATGATCGTTCAGCGAGAGGAACACCGTCCCTGATGACGGCAGTGCGCTCCCGGCCGCGAGTTCTGCTTTCGAGAAGGCTCGACCAAACGACGTGTCGATGCCCATCACTTCACCCGTCGATCGCATTTCCGGACCCAGTGCGGGATCGACCTCTGGGAACCGGTTGAACGGCAGCACCGCTTCCTTCACCGCAACATGTCCAGTGACGGGTTCAGTGAGCAACCCCTCCTGTCGAAGCTCCGCAAGGGTCGCGCCGAGCATCACCCGCGTTGCGACTTTTGCGAGCGGTACGCCGGTTGCTTTGGCGACAAAGGGAACCGTTCGACTGGCACGTGGATTTGCCTCGATGACGTACACGGTCGTTCCGGTCACTGCGAACTGGACGTTGATCAATCCGCGAACGTCAAGACGATGCGCGATAGCGGTGGCATACGATCGAATGACCTCCACCACCCACTCGGGCAACGTCTGGGGCGGAATCGCGCAGGCTGAGTCGCCCGAATGCACGCCGGCTTCCTCAACGTGCTCCATCACGCCTCCGATGAGTACCTCGCCAGTGTGATCTCGGACTGCATCGACATCGACCTCGACGGCACTGGCGAGGAAGCGGTCGATCAGCACCGGTCGTTCAGCTGACAAGCCCCCTTCACGTCCCAGGCTTCCGGCTCCGGACAACTCCGCCATGGCGCGGGCGAGATGATCAGCATCGTGCACGATCTGCATCGCGCGACCGCCAAGCACATAACTCGGACGCACCAACACCGGGAATCCCACTCGGTCACAGATCGCTAACGCCTGGTCGAGATCGACGGCCGTTCCTCCAGGTGGCTGGGGAATCGCGAGTTCATCACAGAGTCGGTTCCACAGATCACGGTCTTCTGCAGCGTCAATCGATGCCGCAGACGTACCTGCGACCAGCTCGGCTGGAATCTGACCAGCCAACTTCAGCGGAGTTTGACCTCCAAGCGACACGATGACTCGATGTGGCTTCTCGGTGTCGATGATGTTGAGCACATCTTCTCGAGTGAGGGGCTCGAAGTAGAGCCGATCGCTGGTGTCATAGTCGGTCGACACGGTCTCCGGGTTGCAGTTGACCATGATCGTTTCGAACCCTGCGTCACGAAGAGCAAAGCTGGCGTGCACACAGCAGTAGTCGAACTCGATGCCTTGACCGATCCGATTCGGCCCCGACCCGAGGATCATGACTTTGGTTCGGTCCGATGGTCGGACCTCATCCTCGTCTTCCCACGTTGAGTAGTGGTACGGCGTGTCCGCAGCGAACTCTGCGGCGCAGGTGTCCACCGTCTTGAACGTTGGCAGCACGCCAGCGGCGAGACGCTCCGCTCTCACCTCGTCATCGTTGACTCCCCAGAGGTGGGCGAGCTGTGCATCGGAGAATCCAAGCTGCTTCGCCCGTCGCCACTCGGACCGGCTGAGACCGGGACCGCTCGCTCGAAGGATTTCAAGCTCTTCGGTGACGATCGACATCTGATCGAGGAACCATGGATCGATGCGACATACGTCATGCACGCGCTCGATCGAAACACCCCGACGGAGCAACTCGGCGACCTGCACGATGCGCTCCGGCGTCGCGATCGCTATCGCTGCCAGCAGTTCGTCATCGCTGCTCGACATCAACAGATCGGCTCCACGGTCACCGAGCAAGCCATTGCGTCCTTGCTCGAGCGAACGAAGGGCTTTCTGCAAACTCTCAGGGAATGTGCGACCGATCGACATGACCTCGCCAACCGACTGCATCTGCGTACCGAGGATGCCGGAAGAACCCGGCAGCTTCTCAAAGGCCCAGCGCGGGATCTTGGTCACGACGTAGTCGATCACCGGTTCAAAACTCGCTGGTGTGGCTCGCGTGATGTCGTTGGGGATCTCGTCGAGCGTGTAGCCAACTGCGAGTCGAGCCGCCATTTTTGCGATCGGGAATCCGGTCGCCTTCGATGCCAGTGCACTTGACCTCGACACCCGCGGGTTCATTTCGATGACAACTTGTCGACCGGTTGCCGGGTCGACAGCGAACTGCACGTTCGAGCCACCGGTTTCAACACCAACCCGTCGGATACAGGCGAGGGCAGCATCCCGCATCGTCTGATACTCAACGTCGGTCAAGGTCTGTTGTGGGGCGACGGTGATCGAGTCACCGGTGTGCACACCCATCGGGTCGACATTCTCAATAGAGCAGATAATGACGCAGTTGTCAGCGCGATCGCGCATCACCTCAAGTTCATATTCTTTCCAGCCGGCGATCGATTCCTCAATAAGGATTTCTGAGATTGGGCTGGCTGCCAAACCGTTCGCAGCGACCTTTTCGAATTCGTCGTTCGTCGTGGCAATACCGGTTCCTCGACCTCCGAGGATGTACGCAGGTCGGATGATGACCGGCAAGCCGATCTCGCTGGCCACCTTGCGGGCTTCGTCCATGTTGTGCGCAACGCCTGATCTCGGCACGTCGAGTCCGATCTCGATCATCGCGTCTTTGAATTGCTGCCGGTCCTCGGCGGTCGCAATTGCCTGCGCGTTCGCTCCAATCATTTCTGGCGTACCCGGATGCCCGATGATGCCGCGCTCGAACAGCTCCATCGCAATGTTGAGCGCGGTCTGGCCGCCCATTGTCGGCAGGACTGCATCGGGTCGTTCCGCCTCAATGATCGCTGCGACCACTTCCCAGGTGAGCGGTTCGACGTACGTCGCGTCGGCGAAGTCGGGGTCGGTCATGATCGTTGCTGGATTCGAGTTCGCAAGGATGACTCGGTAGCCGTCCTCACGAAGCACCCGACAGGCTTGGGTTCCTGAGTAGTCGAACTCACAGGCCTGTCCAATCACAATCGGGCCGGATCCGATGATGAGGATTGAGGAGATGTCGTGGCGGCGTGGCATCAGTGCTCCTGATGGTGATCGTCGGAGGTCGTGCCGTCCATGAGGTCGGCAAAGCGGTCGAACAAATACGTGCTGTCATGCGGCCCTGGTCCGGCTTCGGGGTGATGCTGAACGCTGAAGCACCGCTCCCCTACGACTTCGAGACCCTCGCACACGTCGTCGTTCAAGTTGACGTGGGTCATGCGAACCGAGCGGCCGAGCCGCCCAAACGATGAAGGGTCAACCGCAAAATTGTGATTCTGCGAGGTGATCTCGATGCGATCGGTAGAGAGGTCCTTCACCGGGTGGTTCCCACCGTGGTGGCCGAATGGCAACTTGATCGTGTCGGCACCAAGTGCACGTCCGATGATCTGATGGCCAAGGCAGATGCCGAACATCGGCACTTCGCCGATGAGGACGGCAACTTCGGACACGATCGAGTCCAGCATCGCTGGGTCGCCTGGGCCATTCGAGAGGAACACACCGTCGGGCCGTCGAGCCAAGACCTCGGCCGCGCTCGTGCCCGCGGGAACGACTTCGACGGTGCCGAGTTGGGCGAGATGACGAACGATCGTTGTCTTGATTCCAAAGTCGTACGCGACGATTCGACGAGCGCCCTCGCCGACGATGTACGGCGCGTCCGTTGTCACCGCCGACACGAGGTCAACACCATCGGTGCCGCGTTCAGCCCGAGCCGCTGCGAGCAGCGTCGCGCAATCTGAGGCACCGAACGCTCCGGCGAGCGCGCCGCTCGAGCGCAGGATTCTCGTGAGACGTCGTGTGTCGACTCCAGCAATTCCAGCAATGCCTCGAGCACGGAGGTAGGAGTCCAGATCGCCCTCGGAGCGGTAGTTCGAGTAGCGACGAGCGAGATCTCGGACAATGACGCCTCGGCAGAACACCGACCGTGACTCAGCATCGATTGCATTCACACCGTAGTTCCCGATGTGCGGATAGGTGAACGTGATGATCTGACCGGCGTAGCTCGGATCCGTGATGATCTCTTGGTAGCCCGACAGGGCGGTGTTGAAGACCACCTCACCAGTGGCCACGACACCATCTGCTCCGATCAATTCACCTTCGAACTCGCTGCCGTCTGCGAGAACAAGTGCACCATTTCGGATGTTGTTACTCATGCGTTCACCATTCCATCAATGACCACGGGGCGGCCGTGGAAGATCGTGTGTCGAACCCGCGACTGAAGTGTCATGCCGACATAGGGCGTGTTCGTGCTCAAACTTGCGAGTTGCATCGGATCGACCGACCACTCGGCGTTCTGATCGATGACGACGAGATGTGCGGGTTCTCCCACCGCAACCGGTCGTCCATGGACCTCACCGAGACCGGCGATTGTTGCTGGCTGCCATGACAGCAGAGCGAACAATTGCTGCCAACCAAGTCCAAGCACCGATCGTGCCACGCCAAGCGACGTTTCGAGTCCCAACATTCCAGGAGGTGCCTCGTCAAGGGGTCGTTCTTTAGCTCGAGATGGATGTGGGGCGTGATCGGTGGCGATGGCGTCGATCGTTCCGTCAGCCAGTCCACCTCGTACCGCTTCGACATCAGCCATCGTGCGCAGCGGAGGATTGACCTTGAACCGGGCGTCAAACGCGCGCAGTGACTCATCGGTGAGACTGATGTGGTGCGGTGTCGCTTCTGCAGTCACCGGCAAACCATCGGCCTTTGCGGCGCGAACGAGCTCAACGCTGCGCGCGGTCGAAAGGTGGAGAAGATGCACCGGCGACCCGGTGAGTCGGACGAGTTCGATATCGCGGTGCACCATGAGTTCTTCGGCCAGGGCCGGCCACCCGGGTAGTCCGAGGTGCGAGCAACACTCGCCTTCGTGCATCACTGCGCCACGGGTCAGCGATGCCACTTCGCAGTGTTGGGCGAGAACCAAACCGAGTTCGCCGGCGTACTCAAGCGCACGACGCATCAGCCCATCGTCTTGCACCCCTGATCCGTCGTCGGTGAAGAGGTGCACCCCAACGGCGGCCAGTTCAGCAAATGGCGTCAGGCTCTCGCCCGCACGACCAACCGTGATCGAACCCGATGGGCGCACGTCGCAGAGTCCGACCTCGATGCCGCGCTGGCGGACAAACTTGACGACTTCGACACAATCCTGCGTCGGGTCGGTATTCGGCATCGCAACCACCGCCGTGTAGCCACCGCGTGCGGCCGCCTTCGATCCGCTTTCAATGGTCTCGGCTTCGGTCATCCCGGGTTCGCGCAGGTGCGTGTGCAGGTCGACGAATCCAGGACCAACGATGCATCCGGACACGTCAAGTTGCTGCTCCACCGATGGGTCGACCACCAGACTTGGGCCCGTCTCAACCACGCAGCCGTCAGCGATTCGCACGTCGAGTCGGCGCTCTCCGTGTTGATCGACCACGGTTCCACCCGTCATCACGAGTCGCTCAGACATTCGAACCATCCTCCAAAGTTCCGCTCGACCCGAGAAGGTCGAACAACACCGCCATCCGGGCAGCGATCCCGTTCGTCACCTGGTCGAGGATCAGCGACTGGCCAAGCGTGGACGGATCGACCGTGATCTCGACGCCGCGGTTCATCGGCCCTGGATGCATCACCATTGCGTCTCGCCGCAGTCGACGTGCTCGTGCGGGCGTCAGCGCAAACCGGTCGGTGTACTCCGTGCCACCAGGGACGAGTCCAGTTCCCATGCGTTCGCTCTGCATTCGCAGTAGGTAGAGCACATCGACGTCACCAACGACGTCATCCAGGTCGTGTGATGACGGCGCCATTGGCACAGGAGGCAGCAGGGTTCGCGGCGCCACCAGTCGAACGTCGGCGCCCAGCATTGTCAGAATCTGTGTCACGCTTCGAGCTACTCGGCTGTGGCGCACATCGCCGACGATCGCCACCGACAGACCGTCAAACGACGTGGCGCCACCGAGTCGCGTGCGAATCGTGTAGGCGTCAAGCAATGCTTGTGTGGGATGTGCATGCCAGCCGTCGCCGGCGTTCACGATTGCCGCATTGGTCCATTCCGCGATCTGCCACGGTGTCCCGGCGGTGCGGTGTCGAATCACGAATGCATCGACCCCCATAGCGCTCAGCGTCTCGACCGTGTCGCGCAAACTTTCACCCTTGTTCACGCTTGACGATCCGACCGCGAGGGTCATTGTGTCGGCGCTCAATCGTTTCGCAGCGGTGTCGAAACTCATCCGGGTACGCGTCGAATCTTCGAAGAAAAGGTTGCAGATAGTGCGGCCGCGAAGGGCCGGCACTTTCGGATTCGGTCGCCGCGAAACCTCGGCCATGTGGTCGGTCACATCGAGTAGTCGTCGAATGGAGTCGATCCCAACTTCGTCGATCGACCGGAAGTGACGTCGTTCAGTCATGACCAGCGTCCTCTCCGGTGATCACCACACCGTCGATCGACACCTCCACCGATTCGGTGAGGCTCGTTGGCAGGTTCTTGCCCACAAAGTCAGGGCGAATTGGCAGCTCGCGATGACCACGATCGACGAGCACCGCCAACTGCACCGAACGCGGGCGGCCATAATCACCGATCGCGTCAAGAGCTGCCTTCACGGTCCGCCCGGTGAACAGCACATCATCGACCAACACCACACAGGCGTCGTCAAGTGCGACTGGGACGTTGGTGACCGACGTTGGCGATACCGGCCGCAGCCCAATGTCATCACGATGGAGCGTGACGTCGATGGAACCGCACGGCACCTCGCGCTCGATCCGGGCAACCTGACCAGCAAGAGCTTCGGCGAGCCAGACACCACCCCGCTGCATTCCGAGAATGACAACGCCGCCGAGACCTCTATTTCGCTCGATGATCTCATGGGCCATCCGGGTGATTGCCCGGCGGACATCATCAGGTCCAAGGACCTGCTTACACGTCGTCATGGTGCTCCTCGCCGTGTGAGCCTCACGGGACCCACTTCACGGACGACCCCGACCATAGCAGCCACCACGGTCTCGCCGGACGGTGGATCGCTGCGCGGATGCGCGAGACTGCGCCCGTGCCCAACAGCCACGAACCGTTCAGCCCTCATGCCGACGAACTCATCGCAAACAACCAGCGCTATGCCGCAGCGTTTGCCGATGGCCACCTGCAGGTCGCTCCACAGCGGCAACTCGCTGTGGTCGCCTGCATGGATTCGCGGATGGACACGTTCGAAATCCTTGGCCTTCGCCACGGCGAGGCCCACATCATCCGAAATGCGGGCGGTGTCATCACGGACGATGTGATTCGTTCCCTGTGTTTGTCACAAAGGTTCATGGGCACCCGAGAGATCATCCTGCTCCATCACACCGATTGTGGATTGCAGATGGTGAGCGAGGACGACTTCAAACGGGAACTGCAAAGCGAACTCGGTATCAAGCCATGGTGGGCGCTGGAGTCGTTCACCGACCCACATTCCGACGTCCGACAGTCGATGCGGCGACTGCGACTGACGCCGTTCATCGCCCATAAGGACCACATTCGCGGCTTCGTCTACGACGTTGACACCGGGATGCTCAATGAGGTGACCGGCCAGTGACGCGTTGACCGCTATGCCGTGAGGAACGTCATGGGGGTACGATGCGAGCAACAACTGAATGACCTGCGGGGTTGGGTGTAAGTCCCGACCGGCGGTACAGCCCGCGAACCCGTCATCACGACGGGCCGACCCGGTGAAATTCCGGGGCCGACGGTGAAAGTCCGGATGGGAGCAGGTGCGAGGACTCGACGTAGCCGCGTTCGGGTGTCTCGTGCATGTTCACGCCCGCCGGAGCAGCACGATGGACACTTTCACCAACGCGACGACCACTGAGGAGATGATGCGCTTTGCGCTGCATCTCGCGAGCACGGTTCGACTCACCACATCCCCCAATCCGTGGGTGGGCGCGATCGTCCTCGATCACCATGGCCACGTCGTGGGAACCGGCGCCACCGAACCACCCGGCGGACGCCATGCCGAAGTTGTTGCGCTTACTGAGGCCGGAGACCGCGCGCGGGGTGGCACGGCGATCGTCACGCTTGAACCTTGCTCACACCACGGGCGTACCCCTCCCTGCACCGATGCGCTGATCGCAGCCGGCGTCAAGCGAGTCGTTGTCGGCATTGAAGACCCAGATCAACGTGTGGCGGGAAGCGGATTCGAGGCTTTGCGCAGTGCGGGCATCACGGTCGAGGTTGGCTGTCGCGCTGACGAGGTCCGCGACCAACTCCGCCCCTACATTCATCATCGCCAGACGGGACGACCGCTGGTCGTGCTGAAGACCGCCTCGACGCTTGACGGAAAGACATCGGCAGCCGACGGCAGTTCGCGCTGGATTACCGGCGATGACGCCAGAACTCGCGTGCACCAACTGCGCGCAGAGAGCGACGCCGTGCTCGTCGGTGCGGGCACGGTTCGCGCCGACGATCCCGAGCTCACCGTTCGCCACGTGTCAGGGCGTAATCCTCTGCGCGTCGTGCTCGGACATGCCCCACGCGATGCCCGGGTGCACCCGTGCCTGGAGTGGGAGGGCACGCCAGCGGCCCTGCTCGATGAACTCGGGACGCAGGGTTGCCTGCAGTTGCTCGTCGAAGGGGGTGCCACCGTTGCCCGATCGCTGCTCGACGCGAATCTCGTCGACCGATGGGAACTGCACCTTGCTCCAGCGCTGATGGGTGGCAGCGAGGGCTCCCCCGTGATCGCAGGCCCGACGGCGCCATCGATCGCCGAAACTCGGCGAGGCCGTATTCGCGAGGTTGAGATGATGGGCGCCGACGTTCGGCTCGTGATCGATCATCTTCACCACACCACAGCACATCCCGAGTTGGAGGATTGATGTTCACCGGAATCATCGAAGAGATGGGTCGGATCGGGTCGTTTGTCGACGGTCGGCTGCGTGTTCAGTGCAGCACGGTGATCACCGATGCAGCGATTGGGGACTCGATCGCGGTCAACGGATGCTGCCTCACCATCGTCGAGCTCAGCACCGACTGGTGGGAGGCCGATCTCTCGCCAGAGACCATGACACGAACGACGTTTGACGACCTCGAATCCGGATCATCGGTCAATCTCGAACGTGCAGTGATGGCATCGCAGCGCCTTGGCGGCCACATCGTGCAAGGCCACGTCGATGGTGTCGGCACCGTGGTCGCTCCTGTGCCCGATCTTGCAATACGAGTGCCCACGCACCTTGTGCACTATCTGGTGGAAAAGGGGTCGGTCACCGTCGATGGCGTCAGCCTCACCGTGGTCGATATCCACGACGACGTCTTCACCGTTGCGGTCATCCCGCACACGGCAGATGTCACCACCCTCGGCCGACTCATTCCCGGGCAGCGCGTGAATCTTGAGGCCGATGTCATTGCCAAATATGTCGAGCGGATGATCGCCCCACATGTCGACACGAGAACGTCAACCCCCAGGCTTCAAGGAGCATGATGACCAGCACCACCGACAACACCTCCGGATCACTTCGACTCGACAGCGTTGAATCAGCAATCGAGGCCATCGCTGCGGGCGGCATCGTCGTCGTCGCGGATGACGAAGATCGAGAGAATGAGGGCGACCTCATCATGGCCGCCGACGCTGCCAATGAAGCAGCGATTGCCTTCTTCGTGCGCCATACCTCAGGTGTCATCTGCGTCTCGCTCACCGGTGAACGGTGCGCCGACCTACGACTCCCGCTGATGGTTCCCCCCGTGGCGAACAGTGAATCGCAGGGCACCGCATTCACGGTGACGGTCGACTTGCGCACCGGCACCACGACCGGCATCTCAGCTGCTGATCGCACTGCCACGATCCTTGGCCTTGCCGACGCGAACGTACCTGCCGAAGACTTCAATCGTCCGGGACATATTTTCCCATTGCAGGCGCGTCCCGGCGGTGTTTTGAAGCGGGCCGGCCACACCGAGGCGGCGCTCGACCTCGCCCGACTTGCTGGTCGTGCCCCTGCTGGTGTGTTATGCGAACTCGTCGATGATGACGGTTCGATGATGCGTGGACCGGCACTGCGGCGCTTCGCCGACGAACACGGTCTCCCATTTATCTCGATTGCTGACCTCATCCGTTATCGGCGCCGCAGCGAGAAGTTGATCGAGCGAGTGGCGGAGGCTCGTGTACCCACCGAACACGGCGAGTTCCGATGCCATGCATTTCGCAGCCTGGTCGATGGTGAAACCCATCTCGCCTTTGTCGCTGGCGACCTCGCCAGCGTGCCCGATGACGAATCGGTTCTGGTTCGGGTCCACAGCGAGTGCCTCACGGGCGACGTCTTCGGCAGCGTCAAATGCGATTGCGGGCCACAACTCGATGAGTCAATGCGCCGCATCAGCCAAGCCGGACGAGGCGTGGTCGTGTACCTGCGCGGCCACGAGGGTCGCGGCATCGGCATCAGCCATAAGTTGCGCGCCTACGACCTACAAGATGCTGGCCTCGACACCGTGGACGCCAATCTCGAACTTGGCCTACCCGTCGACAGCCGTGAGTACGGCATTGGCGCGCAGATCTTGGTCGACCTCGGCGTTCGCCGGCTCCGACTTCTCACGAACAACCCAGCCAAGTACGGCGGACTTGACGGGTTCGGCATCAGCATCGATGGCCGCGAGCCGCTCCACGTGGCCGTGCACCCAGAGGCGGAGCGCTACATCAACACCAAACGAGAGCGCATGGGGCACCTGTTCCCCGAGGATGTGCTTCCCGGCACGCAGGAGGACTCATGAGTACCAACCTCACATCGGGCCAAGCCCCAGAACTTGATGGAACGGGTCGACGGGTTGCACTCGTGTGCGCTCGATTCAACGATCTGATCGTTGACCGTCTTGAGGTTGGAGCGCGACGTGCGCTCACCTCAGTCGGAGTGGCGGAGGCTGACATCCAGACGATCCGCGTACCAGGCGCTCTCGAGGTTCCATCGGCAATCAAGGCCATCGTTGCCAGTGGGCGATTCGACGCAATCGTTGCACTCGGCGCTGTCATGCGTGGCGACACCTACCACTTTGAAGTGGTCTCTGATCAGAGCGCAGCCGGCATCATGCGAGTTGCGCTCGACACCGGCGCCGTGATCACCAACGGCATTCTCACGGTCGACACCGTGGAGCAGGCGAATGAACGAGCCGGTGACGACGATCAAAATAAGGGTGCGGGCGCTGCGCTGGCGGCGATCGAGATGCTGATGGTGCTCAGCCAGATCGATGGCTAACCACACGGGCTAACGCTCCCGTTGGACCAGGGACCTAACATGGCGAGATGGTTCAGCCTCATGAGTTCGGCCCGATGTTTGAAGACTTCGAGGTGGGCGGAACGATCCCACCTCTTCCCTCGGTGACGCTTACCGAAGCGGACAACACCTGGTATCGGGCCGTCACCGGCGACCAGCATCTCGCAACGGCTGACCAGTCGATTTATCGCCGAATCTCAGGATCCTCAGGAGCCCTTGCGAATCCTGGTCTCGTTATGCACTTCTCGATCGGACAGACGACGAACGCCACTCGCCGTGCCATCGCCAACCTCTACTACCGATCGATCCGAGTGCTACGCCCCGTGGAGGTTGGTGAAACCTTGACCACCGTGGCAACGGTGCTCGGTTTGCGCGAGTCCGCGCCCAAGGATGGTCAGCATCGGGGCAAGGTCTGGCTTGGGATCACCACGTCATCGGAGTACGGCCCTGCAATCCAGTACGAGCGTTGTGCTCTGATCCCGGCACGCAATGGCGACACAGGACACAGCGATGAGATCCCGGGACCATCCGACCCGACGCCGCTCGACGAACTCATGGGATCCGTGCCCGAATGGGACCTGTCGGATCTGCCGCACACGGATTGGGCGTCTGGTGAGCGTCGTGTTGATCCTCTGCGAGACCACATCGACCTCGCCGCACCGTTTGCCCGCAGCACGTTCAACCAAGCCGCGGTGCACCGTGATCACACCATTGGCCCGGGTGGCCGACGACTCGTCTATGGCGGCCATGTTCAGGCACTCGCCCAAGCTTCGCTCACGAGAATTCTGCCGAGTTTGGCTCACATCGTGTCATGGGATGGATGTGATCACGTCGGGCCCGCCTTCGAAGGCGACCTACTTGAATTCACGCACACGCTGGTGGAGGCCCGACCATCGGGGAGTGGCCAACTGCTCCGATTGGAGATTGAAGGGTCGACCGTGAACGGCGGGTCAGGGCGCGTGTTGCGCTGGACCCCAGTCGTCTGGGCCCGATGACTCAGTTCTCACCAAAGAGCAGCTGATCGATCGACGCTACGGCGAAGGCCGAATAGAACTCCTCTGAGCCGGGTCCGTCGACGGGGTCGATCTCTACCAGCACTCGCCCGAAGCTAAGGCAGGTGAATGCAACTGCAGTCGCCCGTGTATCCAGCGTTGCTCTCAGCAGCCCACGCTCTTGTGCTCGGGCGAGCGCAGCGGCTATCCGATCGAATTGTCCTCGATTGAGTTCGATGACCCTCTCGCGCAGCCGAGGCCGCGTGAGCGCACTTGCCAGCACCTGCGCGCGTACCTCTCGGACGGGTGCTGCTGCGCCGCCGATGAGGTCGGCGACCCACCGAGCAACAAGTGGACGGAATTCATCAACTGATATCGCGCTGTCAACATCAGCGACGAACCGTTCGATGTTGCGACGCGTGGTTCGAGCAAAACGCTCCGCTTGCGCTGCTTCGATCAGGCCCTCGCGATTGCCAAAGTGGTGATAGAGCGACGTGATCGACACCGTGCAGTGGGCGCTGATGTCCTCGACCCGTAACGCTTGCTCTCCGGAGGCGTCGATCACCTCGACGGCGCGCTCGAGCAGCGACGTTGCCGTCGGATGCCGTGCGTCGTCATCAATCGTGGCCATTCCCTCTCCTCCTACTGATCCAGTGCAAGTGGGGTAACATCGCTACTGGGATGACGACGCGCTCTTGGCATCAAGCCGACCGACCAGCAACTCGAGCCGCTCACCGAAGGCAGAGAATGCGAAATTGCCAGCCCGATTGACAGCTGCCGCTGACATACGGGCGAACAACTCAGGCTCATCGATGAGACGGCGAGTGACGGCGATGAGATCGGGCACCGTTGCCCAATGGAAGCCATCTACCCCATCGGTCACGATCTCCGCCGGTCCGGCAGATCCGTAGACCACCGGGACGCAGCCAGCAGCCATGGCCTCGACCACTGCGATTCCGAAATGCTCGAATCGATCCGGGTGCCGATCAGGATCCTCACCAAATCCACCCGCGTGCCAGAAAATCGCAGATGTTGCCAACGCATCCGTGATCACCTGACGTTCGACGTTGACCTCGACGCTGACCCTTGTGTCGAGCGTGCGGCGGCGCAGGTCGAGCACGTACTCGCGGCTGGCAGCATCTGCCCCTCCCAACAACCGGAGTTTCCATGCGCTCGGCGGGCCGCCAGCGGCCTCCCACTCATTCCATGCATCGACGAGCACATCCTGCTTTTTGCAGTGGCCAAACGAGCGATCGAAGAAGCGTCCAATCGAGAGCACTGTGGCTCCCCCACCTGCCGTGTACACCGCAGGCGAGACCGGCGGATACAGAACCTCTGCATGAACATCCCAGAGACGCTCAATCCACTGCGCGGTGAATGCAGAGTTGGCCGCAATCCGGGAGTATCTCCCCACCCACGACAGATCTCGACGCCGGCGCGCCAATCCGTCGCGCACCCCGACCACCGGGGCCGGAAGCCTCCCTGCAGCAGTGAGGATCCGGTGACCGACGGCGGCTCCGGACGCCACAACACGTTGCCTAGGGGTCGGTGGCACTCCCGGGAAGTGCACGTAGTAGATCGATAGCGGCGATCGCGGAACCGCAGAGGACAGATAGGTGCAGTTGATGAAGAGATCAAAGTCCTCGCTCGCTGCCGAGGCCTCAAGATCATCCGATACACGGAACCACGAGCACCCTTGCAAGTCACGGCCGAGCCGACGTTTCACGATCTCATGATCGACATCTTCCGGTCCGAGGAGTGTCACCTCATGACCTCTGGCGACCAGATGTTCAGCGATCGCTGCCGCGACCTGTTCTCCCCCTCCGAGCGTCGACCAGTAGAG
>JAPOJQ010000071.1 GCA_029978335.1 Actinomycetota bacterium | reverse complement strand
GGGCATTGCGATCAGGTTGTGGTCCGATGAGGACCACGACGCCCGTCCTGAATTCACCGAACCCGAGATCTTGCGCACCAACCTGGCCTCGGTCATCTTGCAGATGACGAGCCTCGGCCTTGGCGATGTGGCCAAGTTCCCATTCGTCGAGCCGCCTGACACGGCGTCAATACGTGATGGCTACCAACTGCTGAGTGAACTCGGTGCGCTCACCCCGACCGACTCGGGCCATCATCGGCTCACCAAGACCGGTCGACGACTCGCCAGGCTGCCTGTCGACCCGCGACTCGGTCGGATGATCATCGAGGCTGATCGACACGGTTGCGTGCGTGAGGTGCTGGTCATCGCGTCCGCACTCTCGATCCGTGATGTTCGCGAACGGCCACGAGAGCAACGCGAACAGGCCGACCAGTCACATCGTCGTTTCGACGTGCCGGGATCGGACCTCATGTCGATCGTGGCGTTGTGGGATCACCTGCGCGAACGGCAACGTGACATGTCATCATCCGCGTTCCGGCGGATGTGTCGTGACGAGCACCTCAACTGGCTGCGGGTGCGTGAATGGCGCGACCTCTACAGCCAACTCCGCCAGGTGGCCGGACAGATCGGCATCCGACCGGGCACCGACGCCAGTCATCCCGATCGAGTTCACCAGGCGGTGCTCGCCGGGCTCTTGTCGCATGTTGGGATGCGCGAAGTGCGCACGGGAAACCATCGTGATCGGCAACGCCGCGGCCCGCAGCGGGCCACCTACCTCGGCGCTCGTGGCTCGCAGTTCGAGATCGCCCCGGGATCGGTGCTGACCCGTCGTGGTGCCGACTGGGTGATGGCTGCGGAGATCGTCGAGACCGAGCGACTTCTCGCTCGTCGGGTCGCTGAGATCGACCCGAGATGGATTGAACACGTCGGTCGTCATCTGCTGAAGCGTTCCTATGGTGAACCCGACTGGGACCCTGACAACCTGCGTGCCACGGTCATTGAGCGGGCGAGTCTGTACGGGCTCCCGGTGGTTGACGGCCGACGCGTTGCGCTCGATCGGATCGATCCGACCGCTGCGAGAGCGATGTTCATCGACCACGCGTTGGTTCGACGCGACGCAGATGACTCGTGGTTAGGTCGGCAGCGATTCCTGTCTCGTAACGACGCTGCTCTGGCCACACTCGAGGCATTGTCTGATCGCCTTCGACGTGACGTCACACCGAGCGATGATGACCTCGTTGACTTCTACGACCGAAGACTGCCCGACGACATCGTGTCTGGTCGGCATTTCGATCGCTGGTGGCGTGACGAACGCAAACACCGTCCGCAGCTCCTCGACCTCGACGTCACTGAGCTGCTTCCCGATGGCGTCGACCTTGCTGGGCTCCCCGATGTCTGGATGGAGCCCGATGGTGTTGAGTACTTGATCACCTATCGACACGAACCGGGCAGTGTCTTCGACGGTGCCACGGTGCATGTGCCGCTCACTGCGGTCAACCGCTTCACGGGTACCGATCTTGACTGGCATCTTCCTGCATACCGAGCCGAGATCGTGGCCGAGCTCTTCGCCACACTTCCCAAAGAACTTCGCCGGCAGCTGATCCCCGCAGCCGACACGATTGCTGCGGCCGCGACACGGCTTGGTCTACCCGGCGATGGTCGACGATTCGCTGATGCTGTGGCAGCCGCATTGACCGAGGTGTCGGGTGTGACCGTACGGGCGGGCAACCTGCATCCCGAGCGACTGCCAACCCATTTGCGGCTGCACCTCGTGGTGAGCGACGAAGCGGGCGAGGTGCACGCCTTCGGCGATGACATTGATGCGGTGCGCGATCTGGCTCGGCCCGCAGCACGTGCTGCTCTGGCCTCGGCTGCGCCCGTCGAGGAGCGCGCTGGCATCACGAGATGGGATCTGGGCGACCTCCCGGAGGTGGTCGAGTGGTCATCGAACGGTGAGACGATGCGCGCCCACCCGACGCTCCTCGACCGTGGCGACAGCGTGTCGCTCAGGCTGGTCACCGATGTCGATCTGCAGCAGCGACTCATGCGAGAAGGTGTTCGACGACTGTTGCTGATCGCTGCCGCACCGTCACGATCGTTGGTTCGCGATCTGTTCTCGAACGACACCCGGTTGGCCATCGGGCTCGTTGGACTCGGCAGCGATGGCATCGTCGATGGTGCGCAGGCTGCGGTCGCCGATCGGATCATCGACGACCACGGTGTGTGCTGGTCAGCATCACAGTTTTCGGCGCTCGAACAAGCCCTGCGAGTGGAGGGTCCGCCGATGTTCGTCGAGGTGGTGCTGGCAGCACTCGATGTCGTGAGTGCGGCTGGACGCGTGCTGCAACAACTCGAGATGCTTCGTGCGCCGTCAGCCGCGGAGACCGTGCGGGACGCGCATGATCATCTCCGTCGCCTGGTGGGCCCAGGTTTCATCGAACGCGTTGGCGTCAACGGGATGGCTGACCTTCGCCGTCATGTCGATGGCATCGCTTATCGACTCGATCATCTCGCCGGCCATGTCGAACGTGATCGCCGCAACATCGCTGACGTGGCACCGTTGGAGCGGGCACTTGAGCAGCGCCTGTCAGCGCATCGACATGGCGCAGAACCGGCGAACCTCATCGAGGCTGGTCGCATGATTGAGGAGTATCGGATCTCGCTCTTCGCGCAACCACTCGGCGCGATTGGAAATCCGAGCCCCAAACGCATCAAGGCACTCCTCGACGCTTGACCCGCGCTGTGTGACTGTCAGAATCTTGCGATGGATCTCTCGACGATGACCTACTCAGTTGCCGATGGCGTTGCTCACGTGCGGTTCACTCGGCCCGAGGGCGCCAACGCCATGAACTCTGACTTCGCTCGTGACTTGCGCGAGGTGATGATCGCCATTGGTTTCGACGATTCGGTGAAGGCGGTGTCGGTAACCGCTGACGGCAAGGTGTTCTCCGCGGGCGGTGATCTTAAGTACATGGCGACACTCGGCGCTGGTTTGCCGGCCGCAGCCGCATCGCTCGTCACCGACTACCACGCAGCGACCTACCGGATGAATCGCACCCCGAAGCCATTCATCGCTGGCGTGCGTGGAGCCGCCGGTGGCGCTGGCATGTCACTCATGTGCGCCTTCGATCTCGTAGTCGCCGGCGAGTCAGCGAAGTTCACGATGGGCTACACCAAGGCAGCGATGACCCCTGACGGCACATCGAGCTACTTCTTGGCCCGCCACATCGGGCTGCGACGGGCGATGGAACTTACGCTCACCAACCGAGTCCTCACCGCCACCGAAGCACTCGACTGGGGTCTCGTCAATCAGGTCGTTCCTGACGATGAGGTCGACACCGCTGCTGCCGAACTCGCTGCCTCGCTGGCCAGCGGCGCGGCCCGTTCGCTCGGTGTCGCCAAGCGCTTGATATACGAGGGCTTCGAGTCGTCACTCGAAGAAGCCGGGGAACGCGAAGGTCATGCCATCACCGAGACCATGGCAACACCCGACGGCATCGAAGGCATCGACGCGTTCGCGAACCGGCGTGAACCGAAGTACCAAGGCCGCTGAGGTCAGCGCCCACCGAGTCGGTCGACCGTCTCAACGAACCCACGCACGGTGTCAGCGATGACATCAGCAACCGAACGGATCTCGTCGATTCGGCCCGCCACCTGACCGGTCAGCGCGAACGCCGCCTCCATATCGCCACCGAAATAGAGCGACTGGGGATCACCAAAATCGCCGAACACGTTGTGTTCAGCATGCACGAGTGCCTCGGTGCGAGTCGTGCGTAGCGCCCGAAGCGCAGGTGAGTGACGTTCATTGAGGAACACGGTGTCGGTTTCGGCTGCTGCGATGATGGCCTGCTTCCAGTTGTCGTGCACCGGCGACTCAGCGGCTGCCACCATCTGGGTTCCCATCTGCACGCCTTCAGCACCGAGAGCGAACGCTGCTGCCATTGTCGGGCCGTCGCAGATGCCACCGGCAGCGATGATCGGCACGTCGACCCTCGACCGGATGAGCGGTAGCAGCACCATTGTCGACACCGGAGTGAGGCTTTTGAAGCCACCGCCCTCGGCGCCCTCGACCACGAGACCGTCAACGCCAGCGTCAACTGCTTTCAACGCGGCCTGCAATGTCGGCACCACGTGATACACGGTGAGGCCAGCCTCTTTGAGGACGCCCGTGTACTTGGTGGGCGATCCGGCCGAGGTGGTGACGAACCGCACCCCTTGCTCGATGACGAACTCTGCGATGCCTGGATCGCGCACGAACGCCTGCGCGATGTTGACCCCGAATGGACGGTCGGTGAGATCGCGCATGGCGCGGATCTCATCCTTCACCGCATCGAGTTCGCCTGACGAGGTCTCGATGATGCCGCAGGCCCCTGCTCGAGACACCGCCGAGGCCAATTGGCTCCGAGCGATCCACCCCATCGGCGCCTGCACGATTGGGATGTCGACGCCGAGATCGCGCACTACGCGGTTGTGAGCTGGATCGAACGCTGGGTGCGATGCCATGTCAGCCCTTCACCGATCCAGCGAGCAGACCCCGCACGAAGTACCGCTGCAACGAGAAGAACACGACGAGCGGAATGAACGCCTGCACGAACGCAGCTGCCGGGAGCAGATGCTCGTTCGACCCGAAGTCGCCGGCGAGCGTGGCGATGAAGATGGTCGTCGGTCGAGCATCAGGGTTGGTACCCGCCATCGTGTTCGCGATCAAGAAGTCGTTCCAGGTCCAGAGGAACTGAAAGATCGCAAACGCCGCAAGCACCGGCACCGACAGGGGCAGCACCAATCGCCAGAAGATCGTGAAGTGATCAGCGCCGTCGATACGTGCCGCCTCGAACACGTCCTTGGGCAACGACGAGATGTAGTTGTGTAGCAAGAAGATGGCGAACGGCAATGCGAAACCGGTGTGGGTCAGCCACACAGCGGTCGACGTGTTCACCAGATCAAAGTCGGGGATGATCGTGATGGTCTTGTCGAGCCACGGGATGGTGTAGTGCGCCCCATTCACGTACATCTGCAGCAATGGGATGAGCGCCACCTGCAGCGGGATCGCAAGCAGCGACACCGTTGCGATGAACAGCACCTTGCGACCTTTGAAATCGATCCATGCAAACGCATACGCGGCAAAGGTCGCGATGGCGATCGGGATGATCGTTGCGGGCACCGCGATCGCCATCGAGTTGAGCAGCGACTCGCCGATCGTGCTCGCCGCCGAAGCCCTGAAGATGTAGTCGTAGTTGCTGAGGGTGAGATCGCTCGGTGAGATCGTCCACCACCCCGAGTTGCGCTGGGCATCGCGTGCCCGCCACGAGTTCAAGAAGAGGCTCACGCTCGGCACCGACCAGATCATCACGATGATCCAGAGCACCCAGGTGGGGATCGAGCGCAGCAGTCCGTAGATGCGGTCGACGATGCTGCGGCGTCCGCCGCCTGATTCCATGGCAACCGTCATCTCAGCCCTCCCTCTGCATGCGGCGGATGTTGATGTACATGACCGGAAGGACCGAGACGAAGATCAGCGCAGCGAGCGCGGCTCCAACCCCCGTGTTGAAGTTCGAGAATGCCTCCCGATACATGTTGTTGGCGAGCACTTCGGTGCCGAAGTTGCCGTTGGTCATGACCTTGACGATGTCAAAGACCTTCATGACCAACACGATGAGCGTGGTGACGACCACACCGATCGTCGTTGCGATCTGGGGGAGTGTGACCCGCCAGAAGATCTGGCTTGGCGACGCACCGTCAACGCGAGCCGCTTCGATCAGTTCCGTTGGCACCGCTTTGATGGCGGCTGAGAGAATCACCATGGCGAAGCCGGTTTGGATCCAGATCAACACGACCATCAGCCAGAAGTTGTTGAACGGTGGCTCCTGAATGAAGTTGATCGGGTCGGCCAACTGCACGCCAGCGTCGTTGAACCGGAACCCTCCAATGCCGCCACCGGTGATGCCCCAGTAGCGCCACGCAAACCAACCGACGAGCACGAAGAGTACCCCGGGCAGCGCAGCGCGCGCTGGCTCATTCCGGGTGAGTGAGCGAGCAACCGCGCCGAGCAGCAGTACGAGCACGATTGCGAGCAGGATGCCGCCAATGATGGTTGGTAGGCCGCTTCCGGTCGACAAGCGACCAAGGCCTACCCAGAGCGCATTCATGACGCCGGTCTGTGATTTCGACGAGTCACGGGCGATGTACATGAAGCGCCACACGACGGACGCGCCGACGAGCGAGATCGCCATCGGCATGAAGATCACCGATTTGGCGACCCGTTCAAATTTCGCGCCATCGGCGAGCACGGCGATCGCCAACCCGAGCGATGTCGAGAACAAGGTCACGGCGAGCACCCACCACAAGTTGTTGATGAGCGTGCCTCGCAACACGGTGAATGCGGCGAACGCCACGAGCACACCACCACCGATGAGTGGCGCCATGCCTGAGCTGCCGAGTTCGACCATGCGCCCGGTCTGGCGCTTGTCGCGCAGGCCAAGGACCACGAAGGCAACGAGCAGCACCAGACCGATCCAGAACAAACGGCTGGTGAACATCGACGACCACATCGATAGGTCGAGTGCCTTCGGGTCTTTGAAGATCGTCATGTAGTTCGAGAACCAGACGAACTCGGTGCTCTCACGATCGAGGAGTGACAGGTAGATCGTTCGGATTGTCGGGACGACGAGCGCAGCGGTGATGAACAGCAATGCCGGCCCGAGGAACACCACTGAACGGGAGCGCTTGTCGACCCGGTTGCGTTCAGCGAGATCGGCAATAGGCGAGCGAGCTGCACGTAGGCCGACCAAGGCTCCGGGAACGCCGAGGGCAATCGCCGACCAGATCGTTGATCCGGTGCCGAGCGAGGGAGCTGCCCACGCGCCGATGAGCCAACCCAGTGCTGCGCCCGTGAGTGCACCCGGAATCGGGTCGTGCCCGAGCAGTCGTCCACCGACGGCACCGAGAGCGGCGATGACAAGGGTCCAGATGATGAGTGCTGCGATCGATACCGATGGGCGCCATTGCGCCTCGATCAGCAGACCGAGAACGACGCCGATTGCGCCAAGTCCGGCGGCGCCGATGGCGAGCCGGACATTGGAGGCAGTGATGATGGCGAGGGCGGCACCGACGGTTCCGACGGCGACGCCAGTCAACGCGGGCAGCCACACCCAGGCGCCGAACGATGCGATCCAGCCACCGTCGCTCGTGGAGCCAAGAGTGATGCGGTTGCCGCCGAGCAGGACACCGACGGCGAATCCACAAGCTCCCCACGCAAGTGCCCGATAGCGCACGTATGACGAACGCACCTGGTTGAACAGCAGGTTCGCTCCGATCCAGATACCACCACTCACCGCCACGGCGATGGCGACGGTGATCAGCGTGGTAAGGAACTTGCCGGCGATGTCACCCACATCCGACCCCCAGTCGAGTAGCGAAGAGAAATGGGACGAAAAACGTCTCGTGGTGCCGACACCTTCGTGCCGGCACCCCGAAACT
>JAPOJQ010000069.1 GCA_029978335.1 Actinomycetota bacterium | reverse complement strand
CGGGGAACAAGCCGACATAGAAGTTGGCAGCATCGAGTGCCTGGTGATCAAACAACAGGAAGGGGGTCATCGAGGTGAGGGCCATGACCGAACTCTAGGCAACGGCCGTGAAGAGCGAATCTAGGCTCGAAGGATGACCCGCTATCTCATCTCATTCGACGATGGTGCCATGGACCATGTGGTTGACGATCTGGAGCAGGCGGCTGCTGATGCCCATGACGTGTTGCGCGACGCTAAGGCCGCAGGCGTGTGGGTAACGGGTGGTGGCGTCATGCGTCAACGTGCCACCATCATCGGCGTTGACGGGTCGCCAACCCCAGGTGACTTTCCCGAGCGAAAGGCCGTGATCGGAGGATTCTCCATCATCGAGGTTCCGACTATGCACGAGGCGCAGAAGTGGGCAGCGCGAATCGCACAGGCATGTCGCTGTGCTCAGGAGATCCGTGTGTTGATGGACGACCCGGAGGTCTGAGGCCGAGCTCGTCACGATTACGCTACGACCATGCCTGACGATCGTGCGAAAGGCCCAGCGTCGTACTTTCCGTCGATTGAGAAGACCTACGGCAAGCCGATCTCCCATTGGCTCACACTTGTCGCAGCGATGGAAGGCGCACGTCATTCGGAGATGGTGGCGAGGTTGAAGTCGGAGCATGGTCTCGGACACGGTCACGCCAACGCCGTCGTCGCGTTTTTCAGGGCCGAGCATGCCTGCTGAACCGAATACTCGCGGTTTCACCGGAGAGAAGGCCGTGCTCCACAGGTATCTACAAGTTGGTCGCGACGTGCTGATGTGGAAACTCGACGGACTGAGCGATGTCGACATTCGCCGGCCATTGACGCCAACGGGCACCAATCTCCTCGGACTTGTGAAGCACGTCGCAAGCATTGAGATCGAATACTTCACCACGGTCTTTGGCCGACCCTGTCCTGCAGCGTTGCCATGGTTCGCGCCGGGTGCGGAGCCGAACGCCGATATGTGGGCAGCGCCGAATGAATCTCGGCAATCGATCGTCGACCTGTACCGGCTGTCATGGGCGACGAGCGATGCGACCATCGCCGAGTGCTCCTTGGACCACCCCGGCGAGGTTCCGTGGTGGTCCGAACCGGCTCGCCTGACTGACCTGCGTACGGTGATCGTGCACATGATCGCGGAGACACATCGGCACGCCGGTCACGCTGACATCATTCGTGAGTTGAACGATGGTGCGATTGGTTGGAACTCGACGTCACCGAACCTGCCGGATCTCGACGCAACGGGTTGGGCCTCACATCGTGAACGGATCGATCACGCGGCCCGAGCGACGGCCGTCTCAACTGAACCGTGACCGTCGCATGAACCTCGACGTCAGGGGAACCGTGATCGAGTGGCGGGGCCCATCGCCGTTTCACTTCCTCCCAATCGTCGGCGACGACGCCGACGCAATCGCGTCCGTCGCTGCCGACGTCACCTACGGCTGGGGGATGGTGCCGGTTGCCGCAACGATTGGATCAACGCGGTTTCGAACCTCATTGTGGCCTAAGGACGGGGGATATCTCCTGCCACTGAAAGACGCCGTTCGTCGGTCCGAGTCGATTCAACCGGGTATCGCCATCGTTGCCGTCATCGAACTCGACCCCGGTTGACCACCGCTACGCGGCTCACCCTTGTAACGACGTATGCGGCGTGGATGGGACCATTCGTCTCGACGCCCATTCGCACTTTGTCGCTCGACGCGAGCCGCCAGGCGACCCAAATATCCGACGGTGCGGCCATACTTCTCGTGGCTGTGAGCCGAGTTGAGGTCGAGACCGGCGTAGTCGACACCATTGCCACGGGCTGCTCAGGGCGTCAGTCCCTCGTTACGATCGTTGCATGACGACCGAACTACTGATCGGAGGCTCGTGGCGGGAGGGTTCGTCAGGTCGACGGATTGCCGTCGTGGACCCCGCTACAGAAGCAACGATTGCAGAGATCGCTGACGGCACTCCCGACGATGCCCTCGCCGCGTGCGATGCTGCAGCGTCCGCCCAGGTGGCTTGGGCTGCCACTCCGCCGCGAGAACGGTCAGAGATTCTGCGCAACTGTTGGGCAACCTTGATTGACCACACCGACGAACTCGCGTCGATCATCGTTCGCGAACACGGCAAGCCACTCGCCGATGCTCGTGGTGAGGTCGCATACGGCGCTGAGTTCTTTCGATGGAATGCTGAAGAGACCGTCCGTATCCGTGGCGAGATTGCACTTGCACCGTCGGGGGCGAACCGGATGATCGTTCATCATCCGCCGATCGGCGTGGTGGCAATGATCACGCCGTGGAATTTCCCAGCAGCGATGATCACCCGGAAGTTGGCACCTGCGATCGGTGCGGGCAACACCGTGGTCATCAAGCCACCGAAAGAGACACCGCTCACTGCCCTTCGTATCGCGGAACTGCTCGGTGAGGCAGGTGTTCCACCCGGGGTTGTCAATGTGGTGCCGACCAGTCGGTCGGCCGACTGGTTCGAGGCAGTGGTCGACCACCGTGCCGTCAGAATGTTGTCGTTCACCGGGTCGACTGAAGTGGGACGGGTACTGCTCCGGCGCGCGGCTGATCGTGTGCTGAAGACCGTGATGGAACTCGGCGGCAACGCGCCCTTCATCGTGTTTGATGACGCCGATCTCGACCGTGCGGTTGAGGGCGCCATGATCGCCAAGATGCGCCACTCAGCGGAAACCTGTACTGCAGCGAACAGATTTTACGTTGAGGCTGGTGTTGTCGATGAGTTCGCCGAGCGTCTCACGGCTGCAATGGCAGCTGTCAACGTCGGCAATGGCTTCGACGATGGAGTGACGTGCGGTCCAATGATCAACCGCAACGCAGTTGCCGACATCGATTCGCTCGTCCGCTCGGCGTTGATGGATGGCGCCAAGTTGCTGCTTGGCGGAGAGCCATCATCAGGAGCCGGCTACTTTTATCCCGCAACCGTCATTCGTGATGTCGAGCATGGATCCCGGCTCGCAGCGAGTGAAATCTTTGGACCGGTTGCCCCCATCATTTCCTTCACCGATCATGCCGATGCGATCCGGATGGCGAATGACACCGAGATGGGCTTGACGGGCTACGTGTACACCCGCGACCTTGCGAAAGGTTTGCGCACTGCTGAGCGGCTGGAGGCGGGCATGGTCGGTCTCAACAGGGGAGCGGTGAGTGACCCGGCAGCACCATTTGGCGGAATGAAGCAGTCCGGCCTCGGCCGCGAGGGTTCCACCGAAGGCATCTACGAATTCTGCGAAACCCAGTACATCGCCACCGATTGGTGACGGCGGCGTTCAGACGGTGAAGGTCTCGCCGTCGAAACGATCGACGGTCGTGAAGTCCTCGACCGCATTGCGGCGGAGCTTCGTCAATTGCTTGACCGGCTTTCCAAGCGGGACCAATGCCGCAATGGCATGGTGCTCAGGAATGCCGAGCACCTCTTGGCACGCCCGCTCGTTGCTCGCGAGGTACGTCGTGAGCACACCAGCAAGCCCTTCAGCACGGGCTGCCAACAAGATGTTCCACACAAACGGGTAGATCGAGGCGCCGCTGATCACACCAACTCGTTCGAGCCCCGCATCAAAACTTGCAACAACGCTCAGATCGATCGTGATGACCAGAACCACGGGGGCTTCCACCATTTCGGCAACACCGGGAAACTCCTTATCGATGGAGCGCTCGGCCTCGAGATCCAACGATGACGGCACGATGGTGTTCCACGGTGCCTCACCATTCGCCACCTGGGCGACGTACTGATTGGTTGCCGGCTTGATGAGCGGCAAGAACTTGGCTCTCGTCTCGCGGTCCTTCACCACGATCACGTGCCAACCCTGACGGTTGCCGCCGTTTGGAGCGAAACGTGCCAGATCAAGAATTCGGTGAATGGTCTCGTCTGCAACTGGCTCATCAAGCCACTGCCGACACGAGAACGTCGTTCGCATCACCTCATTGAGTTCCATGGTTGAACCGTACCTGACACCGCGATGACCGCCGTCAGCGTGCCTACGCTGGGGGAGTGAACAACCCGGTCATCATCGATGAATTTGGACGGCCGGAGCCGCCGGTGTGCGCGGACGAGGTGACGACGCTGCTGGCATTTCTCGAGTACCAGCGGGCGACGTTTATGTGGCGGACCAATGGGCTTGACTCCGAGCAACTCAAACACTCGGTGGCATCGTCGACAATGACCCTGGGGGGCATGATGAAACATCTTGCCCTCGTCGAGGACTACTGGTTCTGTCGGGTCCTCGTGGATGCTCCTGACGTTGAGCCATGGGCATCGGTTGATTGGTCTTTCGACCGCGATTGGGACTGGCACTCGGCTGCTGACGATGCACCATCGGCGCTCGCTGGCCTGTGGACGACGACCGTTGAGCGGGCGAGGGCCAACGTTGCCGAGGTGGTGGCGAGCGAAGGACTTTCGGCGCGCGCCCGCAGAGCGTTTGACGATGGAACCGCTCCGTCACTTCGATGGATTCTGTGCCACATGATTGAGGAGTATGCGCGTCACAACGGTCATGCCGACTTGATTCGCGAGGACATCGACGGGGTTACCGGTGAGTGATCAGGCAGGCAGCGCTGCAGTTGATGCCCACCTTGCGACATTCGACGAACCACGACGACAGACACTCGAACAACTCCGGGCTGACCTTCTCCATCTGATCCCCGATGCGACCGAAGGCATCTCGTATGGAATGCCGTGTATCAAGAGTGCGGCGAAGGTGATGGTCGGCTACGACGCATTTTCCCGTCATTGTTCGCTCTTTCCGCATAGCGGTTCGGTGCTCGCACAGGTGACTGGGATGCCGACGTGGTGTGAAGCCGAACGCGGCACGCTGAGGTTTCCGATCGGTCGGCGATTACCAACAGCGCTCTTGCGGCGAATCCTTGCCGCAAAGAAAGCAGAACTTGAGGCTCGTGCTCGCTAAGTAACGATCGGTCGCAAGCGAGCTGCCAAACGAGCACGTGCGCTCGGCCATTCGGCGGCGAGAAGCGAGTACATGGCAGAGTCTCGGACTCCGCCGTCGCTTGCGGCCATATGGGAACGCAACACGCCCTCAAAGACGGCGCCCACTCGTTCGATGTTGTCCCGTGAACGCTGGTTGCGGGCATCGGTTTTGAACGTCACCCGCTTGACGCCGAGTACGTCAAATGCGTGATCCAACATCAACAGTTTGGCCTCGGTGTTGACGCCGGAACGCTGTGCGACGTCAGATAGCCAGGTGCTGCCGATTTCGAGTGCGTCAGGAGCGACGGCGTCACTCGCTCGACGATCAGTGGTCGTCCAGTACTCGGCGTTCATGTAACGGGTGCTGCCAACGACCGTGCGATCGACACGGCGGATCGTTGCGAAGGTATGGCCGAGCCCGGCGTCACGTTGCCGCTCAGCTTCGTGCACATACCGGGTGACGTCCTCGACGGTCGGCTCAGGCACCCAGGTGTAGTTGAACGTGTCGCGAGGGCCGGACGCTGCGATGCGCAATTGCTCTGCATGCGCCATGGTGAGTGGCTCGAGCACGACATGCTGGCCCTCCAGCGTGAGGTCGGCAAAGCGCGGATTCACGGCTCCATCACTTCTGCGACTGCGTGGTCGCGTGGTCCGCCGTGACGCAAGGTGTCGACAACGGCGCCACGGTCATCAGCAGAGCGGTTCTGGCTCAATTTCGACTTACCGATCACTGAGGTGATGCGAAGTTCAATACCGATGATCGCGCGACGCTGGCTCGCCAAAAAGTCGTCGGGCGCATCTGACGTGGCCCAAGGCGACGGCAGCATTTGTTCGTGATGGTCGGTGAGGTCGCTCACCATGGCGGCGATGTCGCGGTCACCCTCAACGCAATGCGCGCGACCCTCGAGATGAATTGCCACGTAGTTCCACGTGGGCACCACGCGTCCATGTTCAGCCTTTGATGGATACGACGATGGCGACACATATGCGTCTGGTCCAGCGATGATCACCAATGCGGCAGCGTCGGTCCCGATGGCTGCAACGACGGGATTTGCCCTTGCGAGATGGGCGCGCAGCAGTGGCGCTGGACCGGTTTCGATGAGGAATGGAAGCGGCGTCGACACGACGGTGCCATCGACAGCGACACACAAGTGTCCAAAGCCGATCGACTGCGCCAACTCGAGCGAGCGTTCCTCATCAAGTGCGAAGGCCTTTGGAACGTACACATCGTCAGGCTACGCCCCAGCCAAGGTGGGTATGGGAACATGACACATGCGTCCATTTTCGCTTGACCGATTTCAGATCGACGTGCCTCAGACGGTGATCGACGATCTTCACGACCGCCTCGACCGCACTCGATGGCCCGAAGCAGAGACCGTCGACGACTGGTCGCAAGGCGTACCGCTGAACTATGTCCGGGAGGTCGCTGACCACTGGCGTCATCGCTACGACTGGCGCCAGCGCGAGGCCCGACTCAACGCCGTCGAGCACTACATCACCGACATCGATGGGCTCAGCATCCACTTCGTCCATCAGCGTTCACCTCACCCCGATGCCATGCCGCTACTCATCACCCACGGCTGGCCCGGGTCGGTCGTCGAGTTTTATGAGTTGCTGCCACGGTTGACCGACCCGACCGCATTCGGTGGTGTGGCGAGTGATGCCTTCAATGTGGTGTGTCCGTCGTTGCCCGGATATGGCTTTTCATCGAAACCCACCGCGACAGGTACCGGAGTTGAACGCATCGCTGCCATGTGGGCTGAACTCATGCAACGACTTGGCTACGACCGATGGGTTGCCCAGGGTGGTGACTGGGGTGCTGCGGTAACGACGCGGATTGGCCGTGACGCAAGCGCCGATCCCGCCCATGGTTGTGTCGGTATCCATCTGAACATGCCCATCGCCGGTCCCACACCGGAGGCGATGTCGGCGCCGACCGACGCCGATCAGGCGGCGTTTGCCGCCCTTGGCCACTATCAGCAATGGGACTCGGGTTACTCGAAACAACAAAGCACGCGACCCCAGACATTGGGCTACGGACTCACCGACTCGCCGGTTGGCCAATTGGCCTGGATCCTCGAGAAGTTCTGGGCATGGACCGACAACGATGGCCATCCAGAAAGTGCCCTCGATCGGGACGCGATGCTCGACGACGTGATGATGTACTGGATCACCGCATCAGCGACGTCGTCGGCGCGGCTGTATTGGGAAAGTTTTGGAAGTTTTGGGCCAGGTGACCGAGTCACGATTCCAACTGGCGTGGCGGCATTCCCGAAAGAAATCATTCGGTCGCCACGTAGTTGGTGCGAGCAAGCGTTCAACCTCGTGCATTGGACCGATATGCCACGGGGTGGCCACTTCGCCGCCTTTGAACAACCCGAACTTCTCGCTGCCGATATTGCCGACTGCTTCCGGTCGCTTCGCCAGTGACGTCAGACGATCTTTGACGTACCGGTGCCCCAGTACCGATCACGTAGGAGTCGCTTGTAGAGCTTGCCCGTGGGAAGGCGGGGAAGTTCTGCTTCGAAGTCGATGGACCGTGGCACCTTCTGGCGCGAGAGATGAGTACGGCAATGATCGAGTAACT
>JAPOJQ010000057.1 GCA_029978335.1 Actinomycetota bacterium | reverse complement strand
ATGTCAGGTCTTCTTCGATGAATTCCACGTTATATGTGAATTCAATCGACGCCATATCTCGTCCCAATGCCACAGACTCAAGCGTTGGGGAGTCAGACGGCTGAGGGGATTCCACCCACAGGGTTTGTCTGGTGAGCGCATTGAAATCTGAGAAGTCATCGGTTGAGTGGATAGCGAAGTTGCTCGGCCCTTTGCCCATGAACGTCCAATCGTTGAGGCTGCCTCGTAAACGCCATGCGGTAAGGCCAGCGTCGACTTGGTCGATATCTACGGGTTCGTAGTAGAGACCGCCCCAGTCGCCTCCCAGATCTTCGATGTAGAAATGCCCATCGGCATCGAGTCTGTCTCGAGTAATGGCAAAAATGGGCTCATACTCAGCTTGGTACAACCAAAACGGTTGATCTTCGACGATGTCGATCGTGTAGTGGACCTTGTCCTCCCACGGACTGGAAATCGCTAACGATTCATTGTTGACGCAGGCCGGGGTGCAGTCCAATGTGAGATCTACCGCTTGCACCGGCAGGGAGCCGATTGCGGTCGCACCGAAGATGGTGGTCATCGCGGCGAGTACCGCTGCGGTTCGTGAACGTACTCGGCCCCGCCGAGCACGTTGGTTGGAATTCAGTATTTTCATCATCGTTGATGACACTAGCAGATAAGTGTCATCAACGATGATGTGAAGTCCGGAGTGTGCCCTTAACCCCTGTCAGGTCAACGGTTTTGGACGACGCTCCCGCTGTTGGGAGTCCGTGTCCTCGTCAGTTCGTCGATGCCGTATCGGCGTCGGCCATCTTCTCGACAGCGTCAAACACCGCGTCAACACCAGCCCAGAGCGCGTCGTCACTCATCTCGGCGACCTCGTCCTGACTGGCGGTCTCCAGTTCCGGTGTTCCGGCTCCAAAGGCCCGATACCGAAGGATCCGCACTCCCATGCCATGCCCGTGCGCCTCGGTCTCCAACATGATGGCCCCCACGATGAACGATTCGATCATCTGGTAACCGATGATGAGATTGCGTCCCGACAAACCCATTTCGCGCAGGGCGGACACGACGATCCCGCTCAGTTTCATCGCGTTCGGTGCGGTGCCCTGCCCCGCCTGGATCATGTCGGCCATCCGGCCGTTGAGACGAGCAACGCTCGGATGTGCGTAAAACACCGAGCGGTACGCGGCGCACATGGCCATCAACAACTCTCTCGGGCTGGCATGGTCACTGCCGATCTCGGCGAGGACCTTGCCGGTGACGTAGTCGAACAACTCGCCAAGCAACGCATCCTTGTTGCCGAAGTAGCGATACACCGTCGTGGCATCGAGACCCACGGCGTTGCCGAGCGACCGGGTGGTGAGGGCATCCGGGCCGAATTGATCAGCGATCTTCAAAGCGGCCTCTAAGAACACCTCTTTAGACGCCGAATGTCGAGGTGCAGCCACGGGAAAACCCTAGCCCTAGCTGCCACGATCCAGACTGACGACGACCCAACGATTCACTCACCGCGCCTGCCGAAGACCGCACGAGAGTTCACAGCGGCTCGATCGACGAGCAGTTGATCGTCAAAGAGGCGTTGACGGTGAAACCGACTCGTCCAACGGCCATCACTGCAACCCATGAGCGGGGCGACCGGTGTCAGACGAATACTCGAGTTCCCAGATTGGCCGCCATAGCCGACGTGGATCCTCGCAATTGCGCCGAGGCCCTTCGCCTCATCGAGCGTGCGGCCCCTGCGGCAATGTTGGCGGCGGCCGACCGACGGCTCAGAACCGTCGGCGCGCGCTCAGCGCAAGTAAGCACCCGACCGAGACGATGAGGATCACCGTGATGGATGCACCTGAGCCAGCGCCGGTGCTCGGCAGGATGGCCGTATCGGAGCTGGCGGAAACCGTCGTCGGCGTCATCGTCGTTGATCCCACAGCCGAGGTGGGCGTCGGATCAAGCGTTGTTCCGACGACATGGGTTGCCGTGGTCGCGTCATCCGACGTGGTGGTGGCTTCCGTAGTGGTCGTGACCTCAGTCGTACTTGGCGGGAACTGTGCGGCGAACTTGACGAGCACGATGTCTGAGCCACCGTTTACCGTAATTGTCTTCGTCGCATCGGTTGGGTCGATCGGCCCACCAGCAAAACGACCGGTCAGGTAGACGTCCCCGGCCGGACTGACCACCGCCGCTTGTGCGATCTGGTTGGCCGCATCTCCGAGCAAGACTGGGCCCCACAGGAGCGTTCCGTCCGGGCTGTGGGCCATGGCGAGGAACCTGGTGCCAGATGGTTCGCCGTATCGGCCAACGGTGATGATCTGGCCATCAGGTGCAATCGCGATCGCCCTGGCCTCGTCACGGGAATTGCCGCTATCGATCACGGTGGACCACCGCGCAGTGCCGTCCGCACCGAACTGACTCACGATGAGGTCGGTGTCCACATTACGGCCACTGCTGTGGGACACACCGCCTACCTCGAACGGGCCCGTGCCATACCCCGCAACCGCCACCCGCCCCAAGTCGTCGATCACGACACCATCAGCCACCTCGACCCCGGTGCCGGCAATGATCTGTGACCAGTTCACCGACACTACGTCGTTTGACGTAGCCAACGATGCAACGACAATATCTGACGAACTGCCCGGATTCGGCGTCACGATAGTGTGGCTGGCAGCAGACGGTGCGACCACGATTGCGAGAGGCTGTCGAGTGTCTACTCCGCCGACGGCAGCGATGACACCGTCACTGCCCACGTCGACATCCTGCAGGGTGTCATCGCCCGATCCACCGACCCGTGCCGTCCAGTTCACGATGTCGAGCTGTGGCGAAAGGTTGAGGATTACGCCGTCATCATTGGCCGGCGAGGTGGCCCACGGGGCGGCAACCGCTGTGGGCGTGATGGCGTCACCGGCGACAATCCCGACGGCAGTGACAGTATCGCCGGGCCCATACGCCAGATCGTGGACCGCGTCGGCACCCACCCCCCCGACCGTCACCGCCGAGATCGGCACACCGCTGCTGTCCAGTCGGGCGATGAAGCCGTCGGCCCCACCGGACGATGTGAGAATCAGCGGGGTCGGCGCTGTCGCGAAGGTCATTGTGCCGCCGAATCTCCCCCCTATGAGCAGGTCACCTGCCGGTGTCATCTCGAGGTCGTAGATGCTTACGTCGTCGCCGGTCGAGGCTGCGTAGGTGCGGAGCCAGATCGGATCGCCGTCGGCGTCGAACTTGGCCACGAAACCCTCTTTCCCGGATGCGGAAATGTTGAGGCTGCCGAGGGTTATTGAACTCGATTGGAGGAAGCCGGCGAGGAACACCGACCCGTCGGGAGCGATGACGATCGACTGTCCGATATCGGCTGCTGCGCCGGTCGGGTTGCTCTCACCATGGGACACCCCGGTGTACTGGGTCGTCCACGCTTCGACCCCCGATCTAGTGGCGATGGAGGCCGCTGCGATGGCTGTCACGGCGCCCGCTACGAGCAGCAATGCACGTCGTAGCTTCGGCCAAATCATCGGCAGAACATAACAGCCGGAAGGCGGAGCAGTTGGGCCTGCCATCGATCACACGGACAGGCACCGTTGTCAGCGGCTCCAACTGACACAGCGTTGACACAGTTGGAGCGATGTTGGGTCGGATCTTGCGTATCCGGGCCAAAAAGCACCCGTCGCCACAGTTGGTGTAAACCGCGTGAACGTTCCAAGAAACCGTTGATTTGCCTACTCGACACGCATACCGGAGATGGCCCGGGAGATCACCAGTTGCTGGATCTCGCTCGTGCCTTCGAAGATGGTGTGAATCTTCGCGTCACGGTGCCAGCGCTCGACCGGGTACTCACGGGTGTAGCCATAGCCACCGAGGATCTGGATCGCCTCCTCGGTTACGCGAACCGCAACCTCTGACGCCTTCCACTTCGACATCGAACCCTCAGCGTTCGTGAACCCACCGTTGCGGGCCAGCCACGCCGCCCGCCAAATCAGCAGCCGGCTCGCATCGATCTCAGTGATCATGTTCGCCAGCTTGAACGCGATCGCCTGGTTCATAATGATCGGCTTGCCGAACGCCTGACGATCCTTCGCATACTCGAGCGCATACTCATACGCCGCACGGGCAATACCGAGCGCCTGCGCACCCACCGTCGGACGGGTCGCCTCGAAGGTCTTCATCGCCGGCTGCGGCGCACCGGACTTGCCGGCCTCACGAGCACGGGCCAGCTTGGCGTCGAGCTTCTCCTTGCCGCCGAGCAGACACGACCCGGGAACCCGAACATCATCGAGCACCACCTCAGCGGTGTGCGACGCACGGATGCCGTGCTTCATGTATTTCTGTCCCTGGCTGAGTCCCTTCGTGTTCGGCGGAATCACGAACGAGGCCTGACCGCGGCCCTTCAAGTCAGGGTCAACAGCTGCCACCACCACATGGACATTGGCGATACCACCGTTGGTGATCCAGGCCTTCGTGCCGTTCAGCACCCACTCGTCGTTCGCCTCGTCATACACCGCACGGGTGCGAAGGTTCGACACGTCGCTGCCCGCATCGGGCTCGCTCACACAGAACGCACCGAGCTGCACGTTGTTGGCGTCGCCATAACACTGAGGCACCCATTCCATCACCTGCTCGGGCGTGCCGTTGCCGGCGATACCAGCCGCGGCGAGACCTGAGCCCATGATCGCCATGCCCAAGCCGGCATCGCCCCAGAACAACTCTTCGACAGCGATCGGGAGCGTGAGCCCGCTCGGGTCCTGCATGGCGTTCATCAAGAACTCCCAGCCGTAGAGACCGATCTTGGCTGCCTCTTCCACGATCGGAAACGGGAACTCTTCGCGCTCATCCCATTCGTGAGCCGCCGGACGCATCACGTCTTCGGCGAAGCCGTGGGTCCAGTCGCGGATCTGCTGCTGATCGTCGTTGAGAGCAAGTGAGAACTCGGCCATGCCGCCAAGTTACCGACGGGTAATCACTCGTGCACAACCGGGATACGGAGAAGATCTCCAGCGATCGTCTCCATGATCAGGTTCGCCCCGAGGGTGTACACGTGAACGCCATCCCATCGGTAGCTGAGACTCGCCGAGATCTCCTCATCTGCGCACCACTCGACCGGGCCCGGCACGAAGTGCACGTGGTCATCATCAGCTGCCACCCCAGCGAGCAACTCATTCAGATGCGCCACCCGCTCGTCGTCACCACGTTCGGGTGTCGGAGGGAAACCCTGACCGGGTGCCTGCTGAGGACGCATGCACGCCACCTCGAGCAGACCGACCTCCGCCCCCACCGCACGCATCGCATCGATACCTGACCTGAGGTTGTCGATAAACAACTCATCCCACAACTCAGACCCGAACGGTGTGATCACCTCAGGCTCGGCACCCGAACCGTCGATGTCGACCATGTCGTACACATCCCACGCCCCGATCACCACGAGCGCGAGATCCAATCCCTCGGCCGACGATGCCCACCGCTCCTGCCATCCGGCACAGCCGGCGAAGGGCCGACGGGTACCCATCGAGGACACGATCGTCCCGGTGTCCCACACCGAGCATCCGTCCTGCCCCCCATTCACGAAGGTGAACGTGTCCTCAATTCCCGACGGGAGGTTCAGCGCCAGGGCACGTGCCGTCGAGTCGCCAACCAGCGCCACCGAACGCGGCAGAACCGGCAAGGTGGTCGTCGTCGTCGACGTGCTCGTCGTTGACGTGGTGCTCGTGGGGGCGACCGTCACCTCGCTGGTGGGAGAAACCGTCGTCGTGGTCGACGAAGTCGATGTCGTCGACAGAAGGTCACCTGCGTCGAGGGAGAACTCGATCTCCTCACCGCCGACCGCGATATCAAAATCATCAACCGCTGCAACCGACACACCGAGCACGGCAACGAACACCACCGCACCACCAACCGGCACCCAACGCACCGGGCGACCCGACCGCTCACCCCACCAACGACCGAGCACCCCACGACGAACCGGGGTTTCGATCACCCGATACGACACCTCAGCGATCACCACCGTGATCACCGTGCCGAGCAGGAACCGTCCCCACGATCCGCTTGTCGCACCGGCGATCACGAAGATTGGCCAATGCCACAGATACAGGCCGTATGAACGGCGACCGATCGCCGTCAACCAGTCGGCACCAAACAGCCACCTGGCGCCAACAGCTGCTGGATGCACCACCACCAGAATCGCCACGAGCGACGCAACCGACGTGAGCCCCATCACCCACGGATACATGTAGCCCTCGGTGAGATGGGCCCCGATGAACGCCGCCACGAGCACCCCGACAGCAACCCCCGCCGCCAGATCCAAGGGCCGAGTTGAACGTTCAGCACCTTGCGGATCACGCCATGGACGCCACACCAACGCGGCCAGCGCACCGAGCAACAGTCCGCTCGCACGCGTCGGCGTCGACAAGTAGGCAAAGTTGGTCGGATCCCAGCCGAGGAACGCAGCCGGCGCATCACGGTGCGCCACCCACATGAGCAACCACGACCCGAATGCCGCCGCCGCGATCACCGACACCCAAACACGCAACCGCCGAAGTCGCATCAACCCGATGAACGCAAACGGCCAGAGCACGTACCACTGCTCTTCAACCGCCAAACTCCATAAGTGGCGCAATAACGGCGGATCAACGGCTGCGAAGTACGGCACTCCACCAACGATCTGACCCCAGTTGGCGAGATACCCAATCGACCACGGCAGATCGCGTTTGATCTGCGCGGCCTGCTCAGCCGAACCAGCGAGCAGCGCCCACAACGTCACCGCAATCAGAACAACACCAAGGGCGGGGAACAAGCGGCGCGCGCGTCGTGTCCAAAAGCCACGCAGCGACACCGCACCCGCGTGCTCGCGTTCATCAATCAGCAGGCTGGTGATCAGATATCCCGAGACCACGAAGAACACTTCGACGCCTAAGAACCCGCCCGGCATCCACCCGAACCCGGCGTGATACATGATCACGGCGATCACTGAGATCGCACGCAGGCCATCGAGCCCGGGCTGATAGCCCATCGTCGGACCAGACGGACCAGAGGAGGCCGCCGCTGCCGCCTCCGACTCAGCGCCGGACGGTTGTTCCGTCACGCGTCGTCTCCACCGTCCAACCCGCAGCCTGCAACTCGGCACGGATCGCGTCAGCGGTCGCGAAGTCTTTCGCCGCACGAGCCGCATCGAGCTCAGCCGCCCGGGCTGCAACCTCGGCCGGCACCTCAGCCGGACCCTCCAAGCGCAGGCCCACCGCAGCACAGATCTCGCTCACCGCGGCAGCGAGCGATGCAGCGAGCGCTGTCTCTCCCGCATCGATTGCGGTATTGGCACGGCGCACGGTGTCGAACAACAGCGCCGTCGCCCGCGGTGTGTCGAGATCGTCATCCATCGCCGCGCGGAACTCTTCGAGCACCGATTGATCCGCGTCGGCCCCAGGTAGTGCGGCAGCTCGCGCTGCGAACCCGTCGAGACCGGCCAACGACCGCCCAGCAGCATCGAGTCCGTCGCCCGAGATACCGACCGGTGAGAGGTAATGCGACTGCAGCAGCACCATCCGATATGCCCGCGGGTCGTACACCTCGATGAGATCGAGCAGATTCGACACGTTGCCGAGCGACTTCGACATCTTCTCGCCCTCGGCATCGACGACGAAGCCGTTGTGCATCCAATGGCGCGCAAACTCACGTCCCAACGCCACGGCCTGCGCGCGCTCATTCTCGTGATGAGGGAATCGCAGGTCCTGACCACCGCAATGCAGGTCGAATCCGTCGCCCAACAAGCCGAGGCTCATCACCACACATTCCGAATGCCAACCCGGGCGACCCTCGGCCCATGGCGACGCCCACGCCGGCTCGCCGGGCTTGGAGAACTTCCACAAGGCGAAATCAGCCGGATGCCGTTTCTCACTTGCGCCAAACACTTCCCGATCGCCACCACCGGCGAGCATGTCATCAAGCGACTGGTGGGCGAGGAGGCCGTAACCAGGCACGGCCTCGACCGAGAGATACACACCGTCAGAGGTCACGTACGCCGAATCGGCAGCGACCAGTGTGGCGATCATCTCCACCATCTCATCGACGTATTCGGTGGCATGGGGCACATCGGTCGGTCGCTCCACATCGATGCCCGCCATCGCCTTGAACCACACGTCCTCACAGCGATGCGTGATCTCGGTCCACTCACGACCTTCGCGATGTGCCCGGTCGATGATCTTGTCGTCGATATCGGTGATGTTCGACACGAGTCGAACATCGAGACCCGACCACGTGAGGTAACGCCGCAGAATGTCGTACACGAGCGTCGCCCGTCCATGACCGAGGTGCGGCGGCCCATAGACCGTGGGGCCACACAGGTAGATGCTGCCCTTGCCAGGCTCACGCAGCGCGAGTTCACGGACCTCCCGGGTCGCGGTGTCATAGAGATGCAGCACCTGTCGAAGGCTATTGGTCCCGGCCTAGCCTTGCGGGTCATGGCGAACGTCCCCGACAAACCGCCCCTGGACGGCATCGAGGAGCGCTGGTCAGGCGTATGGGATGCCGAGGGCATTCATGCCTTCGATCGCACCGCCACCCGT
>JAPOJQ010000025.1 GCA_029978335.1 Actinomycetota bacterium | reverse complement strand
GTGATGATGGCGAGAAGTGGACCGAGGTTTGGTTGGCTCAACAGGTCGAGTTGTCCGAGTTTGAATGCGTAGAGAAAAAAGGCTGACGCAGCAATCGCGACAATGCCAGCGGCGAGACCATCGAGTCCGTCGATCAGGTTGATCGCTTGGGTCATGCCGAGCAGCCACATCACGGTGATGACGGGTTGCCAGTCGCCCGACAAGATGAACACGTCGAGGAACGGGACACGGAAATAGAACATCGTTGCCCCAAACCACGACAGCACCATCGCAGCGATCACGACGCCCGTCACCTTCGCCGGCGGGGGAAGATCTCGCGAGTCATCGAGAAATCCGACTGCGAAGACACAGAGCGCAGCGATCACCACGCCGAACTGTTCTGTGTTGTCGGCGAACACCACATCGAGTCCCGGCACGAATGCAGCGACCAACAGGGCCACGACGAGACCGATCAACATCGCCAACCCGCCAGCGTGCGGGATGGGGATCGTGTGCACGCTGCGCGCATTCGGCTCAGCAACCCATCCCCGGCGGCGCGACACCGCACCGACGATCGGCGTGGCGACGAACGTGACAATGGCCGCGACTGCACCAATGATCACGTAATCGAGCAGTCCGGGCTGCATGCTCGGTCCTGCCCTGCGCCGATCAGTAGGCCGGGAATGCGGCGCAGAGTGCCGCAACGTCGTTGCGAACGGTGGTCAACGTCGATGGATCGTTTCGTCCTCGCAGCGCAGTAGCGATCAGATCGGCGATCGTCGGCATCTGGTCGGGACTCATGCCTTGTGTCGTCACCGATGGCGTTCCGATGCGGACTCCACTCGTCACGAATGGACTTCGAGGATCGTCGGGAACGGTGTTTTTGTTGAGCGTGATCCCAGCTGAGTCCAACACCGCTTGGGCTTCCTTCCCGGTCAGTTCATCGTCGAATGTCCGTAGGTCGACGACGATCATGTGGGTGTCGGTGCCGCCCGAGACCATCCGGAAACCGTGCCCGGCCAGCGCGCCGGCGAGCGTTGAGGCGTTCGCCACGATGCGATGTGCATATTCGGCAAACGACGGGTCCGCCGCCTCGCGGAACGCCACGGCCTTGCCCGCGATCACATGCTCAAGTGGACCTCCTTGCCATCCAGGGAACACCGCTTTGTCAATCGCTGCCGCATGTTCAGCCTTGGCAAGGATGCACCCGCCCCGTGGACCGCGCAGCGTCTTATGGGTGGTGAAGGTGACGACGTCGGCATACGGCACCGGGTTGGGATGGGCGCCGCCAGCGACCAATCCCGCGAGGTGGGCGATGTCGAAGAGCAGCAATGCACCAACTTCGTCAGCAATCGCTCGGAATGGCTCTGGGTCGAGGCGACGTGGGTAACTCGTGGTACCCGCGACGATCATCCGGGGGCGATGTTCGAGTGCGAGCTCACGAACCCGATCCATGTCGATGCGCTCCTCGGCGCCAACCCCGTACGACACGAAGTGGTAGAGCAACCCACTTGCGTTGACCGGTGAACCGTGCGTGAGATGGCCACCGTGGTCGAGACTGAGGCCGAGCACAGTGTCGCCCGGCTTTAGCAACGCTTGATACACACACATGTTGGCGTTCGCACCCGAGTGTGGCTGCACGTTGGCGTGGTCGGCGCCGAAGAGTTGCTTCACCCGCTCAATCGCGAGCGATTCGATCGAATCGACGATGGCGTTACCGCCGTAGTACCGCTTGCCCGGATACCCCTCGGCGTATTTGTTGGTCAGCACCGAACCGACCGCCCGCATCACGGCCGGCGACGTGAAGTTCTCGCTGGCAATCAGTTGGAGACCGGTCGCTTGGCGCTCGAGTTCGGCAGCGAGCAGCGCCTCAATCTCGAGATCTGGATCATTGTCGGAGGGGAAGGGCATGTCAGAACTGCTCCTCGAGTTCGGTCAGTTGGGCAACGCGGCGGGCGTGACGCCCACCTTCGAACGGTGTGGACAAGAACACGTCGACGATCTCTTCAGCGAGACCGATTCCCACCAGGCGGGCACCGATGGACAGCACATTTGCATCGTTGTGCTCACGTGCCATCCGGGCCGTGTACAGGCAGTTACACAATGCTGCGCGTGCCCCGCGAACCTTGTTCGCAGCGAGTTGTTCGCCCTGCCCGCTTCCGCCGAGCACGATGCCGAACTCAGCGTCACCATCTCGAACGGACCGTGCCGCCGCGGCGCAGAACGCGGGGTAATCGACGCTGTCGGTCGAGTTGGTTCCGTGGTCGATAATCGTGTGACCGGCGGCTTCGAGTCGGGCGATCAGATGCTGCTTCAGCTCGTAGCCAGCGTGATCTGCTCCGAATGCGATAGTTGCCACTCGTCGAAGTCTACGACCGGCTCGGGCACTGGTCTGGCACGGTGCCCTCGTCATTTCACAATGCAGGCGAATAGGTTCACGGCGTGACACCTCGACTGCATCCGAGAACCCCCGTCATCGTCGGTGTTGGCCAACACGTGCAGCGCACCGACGACCTCGCAGCGGCAGACGATGCCACTGCGCTCATCGCACACGCGGTCCGGGCTGCTGCGAGCGATAGCGGCGCGACGCACGACCTCGTTCGACGAGCTGATGCGCTGGCGGTGGTGTCAACACTCACGTGGCGTTACGGCGACCCTGCTCGTCTCGTCGCTGAGCGGCTCGGCATTTCCCCGCGTTGCATCGTCACCCCAATGGGTGGCAATTCTCCGCAATCGCTCGTCAATGCCGCGGCAACGAAGATCCTCGGCGGCGACATCGACCTCGCGATCCTGACGGGCGGCGAAGCGTGGCGTACACGAATGCGTGCGCGTCGCCTCGACATCGCGCTCGACTGGCCCAAGGTCGACCCCACCGTGCTCGAGTCGGCACCGCCAGAGGTGTGGGGCCACGAGCTCGAGATGTCGAATCAAGCAGAGACCGATCTCGGGTTGGTGATGCCGATTCAGGTGTACCCGATGTTCGAGTCGGCCATTCGTGCGGCACGCGCTGGCGATGGCGTCACCGCCGATGAACATCTCGCGCAGGTGGGCGACATGTGGGCTCGGTTCAGCGATGTGGCGAGCGGTAACCCGTACGCATGGCGACGTGATTCGTTGACCGGCAACGACATCATCACTCCGGGGCCCGACAACCGAATGGTCGGGCTGCCATACACGAAGGCGATGAACTCGAACAACGACGTCGACATGGCGGCTGCCGTCATCATCTGTTCGGCCGAACGGGCTGAGGCACTTGGTGTGCCGCGAGATCGCTGGGTCTTCCCTCACGCAGGTACCGACTGCCATGAGCACCCGTTCATCTCCGAACGCGACGTGTTCTACCGAACGCCAGCGATCGAAATCGGTGGATCGGCGGTGCTCGATCTCGCCGGCACATCTATCGACGAGGTCGCACACCTCGACCTCTATTCGTGCTTCCCGTCGGCGGTGCAACTCGGCGCACAATCGCTCGGCATCAATCCCTACAGCGAGCAACGCCCGCTCACGCAGACCGGCGGCCTTGCCTTTGCGGGTGGGCCGTGGAACGAATACGTCATGCATGCGATCGCCGCAATGGTCGCCACGCTGCGGGACGATCCCGGCTCGTTGGGGCTCGTGTGGGCCAACGGCGGCTTTGTGACCAAACATGCATTCGGCGTCTATTCCTCAGACCCGCCGACAAACGACTTCCGGCACGGCGAGCCCCAAGCCGACATCGACGCACTGCCGCGTACCGAACTCGCTCCACTCGATGCTGCGATCACGACCGACTGCACCATCGAGGCATACACCGTGATGCACGGACGCGACGGCACTCCTGAGACCGCTTGGGCGGCGTTGCGACTTCCCGATCAGCGCCGCATCTGGGGACGAACATCTGAGCGCGCCATCGTCGAACATCTGGTCGTCGGCGAGCACGTCGGTGATGTCGTTCGCGTCGTTGCTGATCACGCCTTCGAACCGATCTAACGGGCACGCGTCAGCCCGGTCGCGGACTCGCTGGCAAGGTCTGGCATTCTCTCGCCATGACTTCTTCGACGACCACCCGGCCCCGCATCATTCTCGACTGCGATCCCGGTCATGACGATGCCGTCGCCATCGTCGTTGCCGCGCATCGATGTGACATCGTCGGCATCACCACCGTGGCCGGGAATGCCCCGCTCGAACGCACGGCCTACAACGCCCGCGTCATGCGTCACATCTTGGACCTCGACGTGCCGGTGGTGTCGGGAGCGGCCGGACCGCTGGTGGTACCTCCGGCTTTCGCTGGCTACGTGCACGGCGAGAGCGGTCTCGACGGTGCCGATCTGCCCGAGCCAACACGACCGCTTGACGGGACCGACGCTGTTGGCTTCATCATCGACACCGTGCGTGCTGATCCGGGATGTCACCTCGTGGTGACGGGACCGATGACCAATATTGCGTTGGCGCTGCGGATGGCACCCGACCTCGGCGATCACATCGCTGGTATCTCGTTCATGGGCGGCGGAACCTTTGGAAACCGCACCGCAATGGCCGAATTCAACTTGTGGGCGGATCCCCATGCTGCTGCCATCGTGGTCGGTTCAGGATTGCCGTTGATCATGGCGGGCCTTGATGTCACCCACCGTTTCCAAGCGACGCCGGAGCGGATCGAACGAGTGCGTGCGATCGATGGTCGCCTTGCAGCCGTGCTGTCAGGCTTGTTTGATTTCTTCTCAGCCAACTACCGCTCCCGGCACGATGACATGGCAGGAGCGGCGGTCCACGATCCACTTGCGGTGCTCGCCATCACCGACCCCGCGTTGTTCACCATGCGGGATCGATTTGTCGACGTCATGACCGAAGGGCACCACACACGCGGTATGACCATTGTCGATCAGCGCACACTCGTCGACCGTCCAGCACCCAACTGCACCGTGCTCGACGATGTTGATGCCGAAGCCGCATGGTCGATCACCATCGATGCAATTCGTGCAGGGAGCCGGCCTGAGTGAGTAACGGCGACACGTTCCCCCGCCAATACGCACGTACGCGACGCCTCACCCTCGGAGACCCACGTGATCTCCGCATGAGCCCCGACGGAGCGTCTGTGCTCTTTCTGCGCAGTCGTTCCGGCACCGATCCATTGACCTGTTTGTGGGCCATCGATACGGCGTCTGGACACGAACGACTCATCGTCGACCCGACGTCGCTTGGCACGTCGACCGAGCAGATGACCGATGCCGAACGGGCTCGACGAGAGCGCTTGCGCGAATCCGCTGAAGGCATCACGTCGTTCGACTGCGACCGCTCGCTGCAACGAGCCGTGTTCGCGGTCGATGGTCGCGCCATCGTGTGTGAATTGGCGTCTGGTCAGTGCACGGTGATCGACATTGAAGGTTCGGTCTTCGATCCGCGCCTCTCCCCTGACGGTCAGCGCTGCGCGATGGTTCGTCACGGTCGGCTGCTGGTGGTCGATGTGGCACCCGAGACCATTGCCTCCGGTGCGGCGCCACCGGTGCTGCTCGACCTTGGCGAAGATCAGGCCGATGTCACCTGGGGCATGGCCGAGTTCATCGCAGCTGAGGAGATGGGACGAACGCGAGGCCATTGGTGGACGCACGATGGCTCGAGCCTGCTGGCCTGCCGGGTTGACAATGCGCCGGTGGCTGAATGGGACCTCACCGACCCGGCCACACCGTGGAAGCCAGCTCGAACGATGCGCTATCCGGCAGCGGGCACCGAGAATGCGTTGGTCGGCCTCTATCTCGTCGCCGTTGATGGCTCATCGGTGATCCCAATCCGATGGGATTCGCAGGCGTTCCCGTATCTGGCACGGGTTGTCGCCGACGAGTACGGCCCGTTGCTCGCCGTTCAATCACGAGATCAACGGCAATTGGCAGTGCTGCGTGCCGACGAGGCAGGAACAACCCGGGTCGTTCACCATGATCGCGACGAGCACTGGGTGGAACTCGTTCCCGGTTGCCCAGCGGGATTCGGCGCTGACGCCATCATCACGTGTGTCGATCGCAATGGTGCTCGACGACTTGAGGTGGCGGGCACGCTGGTGACCCCTGTGGATGTGCAGGTGCGATCAGTATTGGCAGCATCCGCTTCAGGGGTGTTGTTCACTGCAAACCCCGTCGACGATGCGACCGTGCTCCACCTGTGGAAATGGACACCGAGCGACGGCGCGATGCCACTGGCGCAGCCAGATGGGATCGTGGCTGCGGTTGGCACTCACGACCATCAGGCCGTACGAATCAGCACGCTCGACGCCGATGACGCGAATTGGGCGCTGCCGAACGGAACGTCGATCGCCTCATTGTCGCAATCCCCGCTCGTCGATCCCAAGGTCCACCTGCTGCGTGGCGTTGGCCCTGCGGGCCAACCACTCGACGTCGCAATGCTGCTGCCGACGGATCCACCGCAAGGACCATTGCCGGTGCTACTCGACCCATACGGCGGGCCGCATGCGCTGCGCGTCGTTCGCTCGTCGCGGGCCTTTGCCTCGTCGCAGTGGTTCGCTGATCAGGGGTTCATTGTCATCGTGTGTGATGGCCGGGGAACGCCCGGTCGCGGGTCTGCGTGGGAACGCGCGGTGGCAGGCGACCTTGCATCGGCAGCACTCGACGATCAGATCGCCGCTCTCGATATCGCCGAGCGGCATCTCGATGAGACTGGTGTTGCGACGATGGACCGCAGCCGCGTCGGCATCCGTGGATGGAGTTTCGGCGGTTACCTCGCGGCACTCGCCGCCATCCGTCGACCCGACGTCGTGCACGCAGCCATCGCCGGCGCCCCGGTCACCGAGTGGCGCTGGTATGACACGCATTACACCGAGCGATACCTCGGTCATCCAGCACACGACGAGGCGACCTACGACCGCTCGTCGCTCCTGCCAGAGGCGCACCAATTGACCCGGCCGTTGTTGCTCATTCATGGCCTCGCCGACGACAACGTGGTGGCGGCACACACCTTGCAGCTGTCCTCGGCATTGCTCGCGGCGGGACGCCCACATGAAGTGCTCCCTCTTGTCGGCGTCAGCCACATGACCCCACAAGAGGTCATCGCCGAGAACTTGCTCGTGCGCCAGCTCGAGTTCCTTCGTCGTTCGCTGTCGGTCTCGGCCACCCTCGGCTGAGTACGGTTGGCCAGAGGTCACGTCAGAGGCCCACAGGCACAGGATGGAACGATGAACGATCAACTAGCAGCGCTCTATCGAGGTGTGGCGGTGCATGCGACCGCAGATCTTGAGCACGAGGCCGCACTCGAGTTGCTGGCGTTGGTGATGATGGCCGATCGACGAATCGACCCAACCGAGCTCGAGGCGATTCGTGACATCTCCAACGATTGGCGCGACACCGACTCGTCATTCGACCGCTACCTCAACGGCGCCATCGAGCGAGCAAAAACCGCTGTGGAACAAGGGCACGTCGTCGAGATGATCGCCGACATCGACTCGCGTATCTCGTCGACGGTGCTGCGTCGAGCCCTCTTCTCGGCGGCCCGCGAAGTGGCTGGCGCTGACGACGATGCTCAGGTGAGCGAAGACGCGATTCTTGCTGAAGTCGCCGTGCGGTTCGGCTGAGATGCGCAACGCACCACAACTCATCACCTATGCCGATCGTTTCGCTGGCGATCTGCTCGGCGTGCTGCAGATGCTTGATGGGCCGCTTGCCGGCGCCTTCGGCGGGGTGCACGTCCTGCCATTTTTTGTTCCCATCGATGGAGCCGACGCAGGATTTGATCCCATTGATCACACTGCCGTCGACCCTCGAGTGGGCGGCTGGTCCGACGTTGCGACGCTGTCAGAGCGCTACGACGTGATGGCTGACATCATCGTGAACCACGTCTCCGACGACTCGGCAGAATTTCGCGATTGGCTTGCCCACGGCGATGCGTCGCCGTCGGCCGGCATGTTCTTGACGCTGTCGACGGTGTTTCCGAACGGCGCCACCGAGTCGGAACTCGCAGCGATCTACCGGCCGAGACCTGGCATGCCGTTCACCAAGGTCGCCATGGCTGACGGGACAACCCGTCTTGCGTGGACCACGTTCACCGCCAAACAGATTGATATCGATGTGGAGAGCGCGCCAGGACGCGCCCACCTCGATCGGATCGTTGACCGACTCGCGACGGCCGGCGTGACGCTGATCCGTCTCGATGCTGTTGGATATGCGATCAAGCGGGCTGGGACCTCGTGTTTCATGATCCCCGAGACGTTCGGCTTCATCGACGCATTCGCCGCCCAATGCCGTGCTCGCGGCATGACTGTGCTTGTCGAAATCCACGGCTATCACCGTGCGCAAATCGCCATTGCGGAACGTGTCGACATGGTCTACGACTTCGCGCTGCCGCCGCTCGTGCTCGACGCCTTGTTCCACGCCGATGCGGGCCCGCTTCGCACCTGGCTCGGCATCCGTCCCAACAACTGTGTGACGGTGCTCGACACACATGACGGGATCGGGGTGATCGATGTCGGTGCGGATCCCGACGACCCATCACGGCAAGGCTTGCTACCGCCCGATCGCGTCGAGGCACTCATTGCTGGTATCCACCAGCGCTCGGGTGGCACCAGTCGTCTCGCCACGGGAGCGGCCGCATCGAATCTTGACGTGTATCAGGTCAACTGCACCTACTTCGATGCCCTCGGACGTGACGAGGAAGCGTATTTGTTGGCTCGGCTCATTCAGGTCCTCGTGCCTGGCGTGCCGCAGATCTATTACGTCGGATTGCTCGCCGGCATCAACGATCTCGATCTGCTCGAACGAACGGGTGTTGGACGCGACATCAACCGGCACTACTACGGGCCACGAGAGCTGCTCACCGAACTTGAACGTCCGGTAGTGCAGCACTTGCTGAGCCTCCTTCGTTGGCGTGCCGATCACCCGGCATTCGATGGCGAATTCATCGTCGACCCAGCGGAAACCGGCGATCATCTGCTGTCGCTGTCATGGGTTTGCGACGATGGCGTTCACGCCCTCGACGTCGCGATCGACCTCGCGGCTCGAACCTTCGAGATGACCGAACGCAGTCCTCATGGGACGCGCCGTCGCACACGTTTCGATGAGTTCGCTCGAAACGACGACTGACCGATGCAACTCTGGGAAATCACCGTGGTCGGCATTGCCGTGCTCATTGGGTCGATCGTCAAAAGCGTGACAGGCATGGGACTGCCGATCATCGCCTTGCCGATCATCTCGGCATTTGTCGGACCTGAAACTGGCATTGCGGTGCTCGCCATTCCAGCGGTTGCTCAGAACATCGGCATCGTGGTCCGTCATCGAGATGCCCGCGCTGGCACGCGCGGACTCGCCATGTTCTGCTTCACCGGTTCGATCGGGGCCATCATCGGAACCTTCACGATCGGGGCCGTTCCCGAGGACGTCACGCTTGGCGCATTGGTCCTCGTCATCGCGGTCTGGCTCATCCAACGCTTTCGCAGCCCTGATCTCAGCATCGATCCGAAGCGCATCGGTGTGCTTGGTCCAACCGCTGGCTTCGTCGCCGGGGCATTCCAAGGCGGTGTTGGCGTGTCTGGGCCTGTCGTTGCAGCGTGGCACCTGGCGCTACGCATCGATCGAGAAGCCTTCGTGTTCTCGATCGCGACAGCATTCGGGCTGATCGGTGTGGTGCAAACCGCCACACTCGCCCAACGCGGACTGCTCGACGGACGACTCACCGTGTCGGCGATTCTCACGGTGATCGTGGTGGCGACCGTTCCGCTCGGCGGGATGCTGCGTTCTCGATTGTCAGGTCCAAGTTTCGATCGAATGGTCATCGCACTGGTCTCGGTGTCGTGTTGCAGCCTGATCATCGAGATCATCAGCCATCAGCTCGGATGATTCGCCGTCAACGGCATCGCCGCTGTTGGGTAATGTCCACGGCGTGAGCACCAGGGGGTATTCGCTCGCCGACCGGTACACCCGTGACCGGACGCGCACGTTCATGTCCGGGGTCCAAGCGCTGTGTCGACTGCCGATCGAGCAGCTGTTGGCCGATCGAGCAGCTGGTTACGACACCGCAGCATTTGCAAGTGGTTATCCAGGCTCACCGCTCGGTGGCTTTGGCGACGAGTTTGATCGGATGATCCGTCTGCGCAGCGACCTTCCGATCCGCCATGTCGCGGCGGTGAACGAGGAACACGCTGCAACAGCCGTGATGGGGTCGCAGCTGGTCACGACCCGGCCCGATGCGCGCCACCCGGGTGTGCTCGGCATCTGGTATGGCAAGGCGCCGGGTCTTGAACGCGCCGGCGACGCGATTCGACATGCAACCTTCGCGGGCACCGGGTCGCTCGGCGGCGCGCTGGCGTTGGTGGGTGACGATCCCGCTGCCAAGAGCTCGACGATTCCGTCCTCCTCGGTCGACATGCTGGCGGCGCTGCGTCTGCCGGTCGTGGTTCCAAGTGATCCGTCGGACATCCTTGCTCTCGGTCGCCATGCCATCGCGATGAGTCGTGCATCGGGCATGTGGACATCGCTTCGGATCGTGGCCGACGTCGCCGACGGCACGGCATCCATTGATGTCGATGTCGACCGTATTCGTCCGGTGATGCCCGACCGTCCGCCATCGATGCTCGCCCCAACAGGGCGACTGACGACGCCATTCACCCTTGAACTCGAACGAGAGATGATTGAGGTTCGACTCCCGATCGCGCTCGCGTACATCGCTGCGAACTCACTCAACAACGTGAGTGCGGGACGCGACGACGCAACGATCGGCATCATTGCCTCGGGCACCGCGCACCGTATGGTGCATGAAGCCCTTGGCCGCCTCGGCCTCGTCGATCGTGACGCCATCGCTGCAGCACGGATTCGGGTGCTCGAGATGACGGTGCCGTATCCGATCGAGCCAGCAGAGATTCGCCGCTTCGCCCATGGACTGCACGAGATCATCGTCATTGAGGAAAAGCAGCCGGTGATCGAGACCGTCGTCCGGTCGATTCTTCAGGGACACACCGACGCACCATTGGTCGCTGGGAAGTCCGCTGGTTCAGGACTGTCGCTCCTCCCCGCCTTTGGCGTCATCACGACCCAACTCGTCGCCGATGCGTTGCGGTCGCGACTCTCACCCACTCTCGGCGATCGACTGGCGCCACCTCCCCCACCACCACCGGAACGCATTCCCCTCGCGGTCGAACGTAGCCCGTTCTTCTGTTCGGGCTGTCCGCATAACTCGTCGACGGTGGTGCCCGATGGCACCGTCGTCGGTGCGGGTATCGGATGCCACACGATGGTGATGCTCGGCGAACCCGGTCGAGGAGGCGACATTCTCGGCGTCACCGCCATGGGGAATGAGGGCACCCAGTGGATCGGCATGGAATCGTTCGTCGACACCGACCACATTGTTCAGAACCTCGGCGACGGCACGTACTTCCACAGCGGGCAGTTGGCGATCACCTCGGCAATTTCTGCTGGGGCGCACATCACGTTCAAGTTGCTGCACAACGGTGCGGTGTCGATGACGGGTGGCCAAACACCGAGCGGCCAAATTCCACCCACCGCCGTTGCCAGCAACTTGCTTCGCCAGGGCGTGTCGAGGGTGATCGTCACCACCGAAGATCCTGGACGCCACCACGACTGGCCGACGGGTGTCGATGTGTGGGACCGATCCAGAATTATCGAGGCACAAGAGGTGTTGGCCGCGACGCCAGGCGTCACGGTGTTGATTCATGACCAGCCGTGCGCGGCGGAACTGCGCCGAGCCCGACGCCGTGGTCTCATGCCGACTCCAACGGAACGCATTTCGATCGACGAGCGAATCTGCGAAGGCTGCGGTGACTGTGGACGAAAGAGCAACTGTCTCAGCGTCCAACCCGTGCAGACACCATTTGGACGTCGCACCCGAATCGATCAGACCAGCTGCAACCTTGACCAGTCGTGTATCGAAGGTGACTGCCCGTCGTTCATCCTCGTCGATACACAACCCGGCATGCTCCAGCGCTTGGCTGCTGCGGTGTTCGACCGACGTCGGCCGACGAGCGCCGTTGCTGATACCCATGCTGGTCCGAGCACCGAGCCACCATCGCCGCACACGATCGATCATGGTGATCATCTCGCAATCCGGATGACCGGCATCGGGGGCACGGGTGTGGTGACGGTGGCACAAGTGCTCGGAACTGCAGCCATGCTCGACGGTTGGGAGGTCCAGGGCCTCGACCAAATCGGTTTAAGCCAGAAGGCGGGCCCGGTCGTCAGCGACCTGATCTTGTCGAGAAACGGATCGTTGCGATCGAATCGCCTCGGCGCAGGCGACGCTGACGTGCTGCTCGCCTTGGACCAACTCACCGCCGCCAGCGAGCGCGGGGTCGGCGTCGCCGATGAGCACACCATCGTTGTCGGTTCCGCATCGGCAACACCAACGGGATCGATGATTCCCCATCCTGAATTAGCCGCTCCTCATCCCGTCGAACTCGATCAGCGCATCGCTGCCGTGACCGAAAGCGGCCTTCGGGTCTGGGCCGATGCCGGTGCAATTGCAGCCCGTTATCTCGGCGATGCGACCACGGCCAATGTCGTGGTGCTCGGCATGGCGATTCAGGTCGGCGCAGTGCCGATCAGCCTCGATTCGATCGAAGAAGCGATCCGCGTCAATGGTGTTGCAATCGACACCAACATCGAAGCCATTCGCCTTGGCCGGTTGGCAGCAGCTGGGTTGCTCGAGACATCGGGCGGCACAACCCCGCACCTCGAAACACCAACGGAGGAGATCGATCGCCTCGCTGCTGACCTCGTCGGTTGGGGTGGCTCCCGAGTCGGTCGGGAGTTCCGTGCCAGCGTTGACATCGTCAACGCCATCGACGACGACCCTGCTCAAGCGCTGACGCTCACCATTGCCCGACAACTCCATCACCTCGTCGCCTACAAAGATGAGTACGAGGTTGCTCGACTCATCGTGGAGGGCGGCGGCGATGACCAGTCGCTCTCGATCGGCGATGGGCGTTCGGTGCGCTATCGGTTGCTGCATCCGCCGGTCTTGGCCTCAATGGGTGTGCAGCGCAAACTCCGCTTCGGTCCCGCATGGATGCCCGTGTTCCGGCTGCTGCGCCGCGCCAGAGTGCTGCGGGGCACGTTCGTTGACCCCTTCGGCTACGCGCGAATTCGACGCGACGAACGTCGACTGCCCGCCGAGTACCGACGACTGGTCGACGCGATTGTTGCCGCCGTTGGGCGCGTCGATCGTGCCCGTCTTATCGAGATTGCTGAACTCCCCGATGTCATCCGTGGGTACGAATCGCTCAAGGAGAGCCGGATCGAGGTGTACCGCACACGGGCAGCCGCGGCGATGGTAGAACTCGCGCTCTGAGCGACGCTCTCAGTCGTCGTGCAACTCGGCGAAGAAGGCGCGGTTTGGTGCCAACAGATCGAACACGTTGCCCGTTGGCGCCGGCAACGTCGCATCGCTGGAGTCGATGCGGTGTGCTCGGTTGCCCCAGCGCATCACGATGGAGCCCCACGTGACACCGCCTCCAAATGCGGTGAACACCACAGTGTCGCCGGGGGTGATGCGGCCTTCGTCGAGGGCATCGGTGAGCGCCATTGGAATCGACGCAGCCGAGGTGTTGCCGTGCTGGGCAATATTCACCACGACCTTCGCGTCGTCGACACCGAGGCGCGCACTGGCGGCTCGGATGATGCGTTCGTTCGCCTGGTGGGGCACCACCACATCGACATCTGACGTCGAAAGTCCCGCCCGCTCCAGGGCTCGACGCACCGACTCGGTCATTCCCTTGACGGCAATCTTGAACACCGCTTGCCCTTCAAAGTGCAGGCGGTTGCGGGCAGGGTCGCGCTCGCGTGAGAGTTCACCGCGGGTGCCGAGTGTTTCGAACACCATCGTCGACCCAATCACGCCATCAGCGCCGAGATCTACTGCGAGCACGCCTGCGTCATCAGCCCCCGGCTCAACGATGACGGCTCCTGCCCCATCACCGAAGAGCACACAGGTATTCCGGTCCCGATAATCCATCACGAAGTGCAATTTCTCGACACCGACGAGCAACGCCCGTTTTGCCACGCCGGCAGACACCATCGATGACACGGTGGCCAGCCCATAGACGAATCCGGAGCACGCCGCGTTGAGATCAAACGCTGCTGCGTTCACCGCACCGAGACGCTCCTGCAGCACACACGCATTAGAGGGACACGTGATCTCAGGTGTTACCGATGCGACAACGATGAGATCAAGATCCTCCGGCGAGTAGCCAGCCGCAGCCATTGCGTGACGTGCCGCCACTTCAGCCATGTCGGTGGTTTCAAGGTGGCACATTCCGCGCGACTCAATGCCGGTGCGTTCACGAATCCATGCATCGTCGGTGTCGACGAGTTGTTCAAGGTCGGCATTGGTCAACGACAACGGTGGTCTGCACTTGCCCCAACCCGTGATGATCGCCCCCATGTTCCCCCCTCGAATTCAGATGTCGATCACGGCAAGGTAGACCATCAGCACCAACGAAAAGCCGATGAAGCCGATCGTGGTCACCCCGACGAACCTCGCCATCGATGGATGCACTGGACTGTCACCTGCGCGCAATGGTCCATGCAACGCCTCGTAGCGCCAACTCGACCAGAAGAGGACGAGCCCGCCAATGGCCACCCATACCGCGCCGATCGTGCCGAGCACGTAATGGAAGTGCGTCGATGCAACGCGAGCGAGTCCGGCCCCGGCAAGGATCGCGGCGAGGCCAGTTCGCTCCCATGCGAGCGCAGTCCGTTCGTGCTGCACGCCGGGATCGAAATGTCGAGCTGGCCGTCCGGCGTCCCGATCGCCATCGCTCATCATGAGTCGATGATGAGGAGTACGACGGCGACGACACCGATCAGCGCAACACCGATGGTCATGATCTGGGGCAACGTCGATGGAGGCAGTGGCTCATCAAGGCGAATAGCCCGTTCGTTGAGCGCCCACCGGCGATACGCCGTACCCGCAGCAATAAACGCCAAGGCGAGAACCACAACACCGAGGACTTCAATGCCGGGCACATCGGCTAGCACCACTACTGCGCCGAGGCCACCTGCGACCAGCGCCAAAGAGGTTCGGATCCACGACAAAAAGGTGCGTTCATTGGCCAACGTGAACCGATAGTCAGGATTCTTGCCGACCTGACGGGGATCGCTCGGGAAGAAAAACTCGGTCAGTTTCACGATGCCCTCCTTGCCGGTTCAACCGTTGCCATCGCAGCGAGGAATCGGTCGTTCTCCGCCCTCGATCCAATCGTGACGCGAATGCCCTCGCCCTCAAATGGTCGAACGACCACCCCCGCACGTTCGAGCATCAAGGTGATCTCACCGGTTCGCTCTCCGCAGTCCAGATAGACGAAGTTCGCTTGATGCGCTGGTAACCACCAGCCGAGTGACGACAAGCCGTCTTCCACCCGTTGGCGCTCGTCGACGATGCCACGAGCTCGGGCGTTGATCATGTCGATGTGATCGATGGCGGCGAGTGCAGCCACCTGCGCGAGAGCGTTCACCGCAAAGGGCAACGTGCACTTGTCGAAATCACTGATCACGGATGGGTGCGCGACGGCGTACCCCATGCGCAGACCGGCGAGGCCGTGCGCTTTGGACAGCGTCCGCGTCACCATCATGTTGGGAAAGGTGCTGAGCAGATCGCGAACCGGATCCACCACGCCATCGTCGACGAACTCGCGATACGCCTCGTCAACCACCACGATCGTTCCGGGGCCAGCCGCCTCGGCGATGCGCGCCAGATCGTTCGCCGAGATGATGGTGCCCGTCGGATTGTTGGGCGTGGCGAGCATGACCAACTTGGTTCGCTCGTTGATGGCGGCGATGATGGCGTCGACGTTGCAGGTGAGGTCGGCGTTGAGCGGAATCCGCACCGCAGTACCACCAGACAGCTGGGTGAAGATCGGATACACCTCGAATGAGCGCCACCCGAACACGACCTCATCACCGGGATCGACGTAGGTGAGAAAGATCTGTTGCAAGATGCCGACTGAGCCATTGCCGACCGTCACCATTGCGGGATCGATGCCAAGCCACCCGGCAATCTTTGACCGCAAGGCCACTGCTCGGTGATCCGCGTAGCGGTTGATGCCAGCGATGCTCGACTGCACGGCATCGACAATCGGATCGATGGGCGGCTCGGGATTCTCGTTCGAGGCGAGCTTCACTGCGTTCGTGACGCCGTGGTCGATCTCGGCCTGCTTGGCATCTTTTCCTGGTTTGTACGCCGGAAGGGACCGCACAACAGAACGCGGGCGGCCGATCTCCGATTCGTGTGTCGTCACGTCTGCGAACCGTAGCGTCCGAGCACGCCGGCATCCTCGAGTTCGTCGATGCTCGCAGCGTCGTAGCCGAGTTCGCCCAACACTTCGCGACCGTGTTCACCAAGCAGCGGAGCAGGTCGACGAGGCGGCTCATCAGGTTCAACCCCTGGCGCCAGTGACGGTGTCACTCGATACGGGCCAGCAACGGGATGGTCGACGATGGGAAGTCGAGCGACGACATCGTCGAGCGTCTCCACGGCGTGAGCGGGCACACCTTCGGCACGGCAGCGTTGCAAGAACTCGTCAGTCGTCATCAACGCAGCCATTCGTTGATATTCGCGATACAGCTCGTCAATGTGCTCAAGCCGACCCAGCCGGGTGAGGAAGCGGGGATCGTCGAGCATTTCGACTCGACCGCCGATGCGGATCAGCCCTTCAAAATGATGTCGCTCATACGCGAGCACTGCGACGAGTCCGTCGGTCGTCGCGAGCGGGCGTCGCTCAGGACTTAACAACCGCGGATATCCGGCCCGGCCGAGTTGCGGTTCCGGAATGGCCGCCGCCCCATGCTCAACGAGCAAGAAGCCGCGAAGCAGATCGTGCATCGCCAGCACGGCTGCACTGCCCTCACCGGTGCGTTCACGATGCAGGAGCCCTGCCGTCACGGCTTGGGCAATCGCCATTCCTGCGACCTTGTCCGCGATCAAGGTCGGTGAGATCACCGGTGGGAGTCCAGCCCGATGGTGATTGTCGACGATGCCGGTTGCCGCCTGAATGATGTCGTCGTAGGCAGCATCGTCAGCCGCCGGCGAATCGGCTCGATAGCCCGCAGCAGCAACCCACACGAGATCGGGACGAATCGCCACCAAGTCGGCATAGGTGACCTTGGCGCGTTCGCGCGATCCGGGACGCAGGTTGGTGACAAAGACGTCGGCCGACGCGACAAGCCGCTCAAACACTTCGCGACCACGAGCATCTCGAAGGTCGAGGACCACGCTGCGTTTGTTGCGCATGAGGTTCATCGCCACACCCGAGAGGTCGGGATGCGGGCCTGCTCCCATGTGACGGTTCGCGTCGCCTGTTGGCGTCTCGATCACGATGACCTCAGCACCCATATCGGCGAGGATCTGTGTTCCGAGCGGACCCATGACGACTGCCGTCAAGTCGACAATGGTGATGCCTTCAAGCGGTCGATACTGGTTCATTGGTTCAGGAGTCGATCAGGCTGACTGGCAAGTCGACGAACCGGGCACGCAGCCACTCCCCCAAGCTCTTGGCTTGCGCGTCGGTTCGCGTCGACGCAGCAACACCTTCAGAGAGCAAGCCGCGCACGATGAAGTTCAGCGACCGGATGTTGGCAAGTTCATACCGTTCAACCTCGAATGCAGCGGTCTCGGGTAAGAGGTCCTTCAACGCGTCGACCGTCAACATCTGGTTGAGCCACGCCCAGGCTGCATCGCTGCGAGCAAAGACGCCGAGGTTCGCATCCCCACCCTTATCACCTGAGCGCGTTCCAAAAATGGTGCCGAGTGGCACCCGGCGTGTCGGTCCTTCTGGTACGACTGCCTCGACACCAGGGGTTGCGTGCACCGGTGGTGCTGACCAGCCCGACCCAGAGGTGGCGTCGACCATCACCGTGCGACCCGCAACGTGTACGTACTGCGGAACCAGGTCGCCAGGCACGAGCGCCGGCCGATAGACGCCGTAGGGGGAACCAGCTGATGGACCTCCCGACAACGAGTAGAAGCCGGGAATGCTCGCCAAGCCGGTCTCGGTCATGGCATTGGCAAACGCTCGACCCACCTTTCGTTCGTCATGGTCTTTGACCGAGATGCGCAGTTGCGCCGTCGCCGCTTCGTTTGACTCCGGATCGGCATGATCGGTGCGAACGAGACGGACTTCGCAGTGCTCAAAGTCCTCTGGCGCAAACGGGCACGCAGCCCAGAACGCTGCTTGGGCCATCGCTGCCTTTTCCTCGATGTCGAGGCCGGTGAGGGCGAGCACCATGTCGTTGCGATACCCACCGAGTTCATTCATCGCCACCTTCAACGACCCTGTCGGAGGCTCACCCTTGACCTCGCTGATGCGAACCCGATCGGGAGCGACCTCGTCGAGACGGATCGTGTCGAAGCGGGCGATGACGTCGGGGCCGAGATACCGCTCCGAGCCGATCTCGTAGAGCAACTGACTCGTTATGGTGCCGACCGACACGAGGCCGCCAGTGCCGTCGTGTTTGCCGATGACTGACGAGCCATCGGCAGCAATTTCGGCCCACGGGAACCCGATGCGTTCCCGACCGGGCACCTCGGTGAAGAACGAGTAGTTGCCACCGGTCGCCTGTGCCGAGCACTCGATGACGTGACCGGCGACCACCGCGCCTGCGAGTGCATCCCAATCGTCACGTGCCCAGCCATGATGATGCGCGGCTGGCCCACAGACCACGGCTGCGTCGGTCACGCGTCCGGTGACGACGATGTCCGCACCACCAGTGAGCGCCTCAACAATGCCCCAGCACCCGAGGTAGGCGTTCGCCGAGACATAGCGCGACACATCGCCGAGACCGTGTGATGGATCGAACGCCACGAGGTCACCGCTCGCCGAGAGATCAACCGCTCGAGCGAGTAGATCGTCGCCATCGACCCACGCGATGCTCGGGTTCAGACCTAACCGGTCAGCAACCTCGTGCAGCGCCTCGGCACAACCAGCGGGATCAAGACCACCAGCATTCGAGACGACCGTGATGCCGCGGTCGAGACAGGTGCCCATCACCTGTTCCATCTGTGTCACGAAGGTGCCAGCGAAACCGCGGCCCGGATTCTTGGCACGGATGCGCGTCAGGATCAGCATCGTCAGTTCGGCGAGCCAGTCACCGGTGAGCACATCGATGGGGCCGCCTTCGACCATCTCGCGAGCACCTGACAATCGATCGCCAAAGAAACCGGAGCAGTTCGCAATACGGATCGGATCGGTCATCTCACTGGCCTTCCTGATCAAGCACCACGAGCAACTCACCCATGTCGACTCGATCACCAACGGCAAATCGAACGTCGGCAACGGTGGCCGCCGCCGGTGCGGTGATCTGGTGTTCCATCTTCATCGCTTCGATCACCATCAGCACTTGCCCCATCTCGACGGCGTCACCGTCTGCGACGCGAACATCAATCACGGTTCCTGGCAGCGGCGCCACCGGCCCTGACCCGACGATGTCTGCATCGTGATCAATGAAACGGGGCACCTCGACCCACTCGGTGCGGCCAAAGGGACTGCTGACACGCCATCCACCTGCGTCACTTGCGATCACTGACAGCGCCACCCGGGTGCCGTCAATTTCGATCGCTCCTTCGTGTTGCGCCACATCGACCACGCGACGTTCGTCGGCGGGCAGCGAGCCATCAGCCCCTGGCTCTGGCCACGACCCAAGACGGAACGACCACCGTCCGTCGCCGACGCGGTCGTACTCGACCCGGTGTTCGACGCGCTCGGCGCCGGCCGTTTCAACGAGTTCGACACGTTGACCGCGAGTGCGGAGATTGCGCCAACCAGCCGGTGCGAACCCCCAATGACGATCATCACTTCGATTGGCAGCTGCTCGGGCGAGCGCCACCGCAACCAAGTGCGCATCAGCGACCACACCGCTCGGCCGATCACCGATGAGCACGTGACCGTGTTGGTCGAGGTATCCAGTGTCAACCCCGCCGGCGCCAAAGTCGGGCTCGGTGCAGATCGCCACCAAGGCGTCGGCGTTAGTGCGCACGCCCGAGAGATCGGCACGCCGCACGGCGTCAGCGAGCGTTGCGAGCGATGTCGCCCGATCGGGACCATGCGCAATGACCTTGGCAAGCAGCGAGTCGTAGTCGGTCGTGACGACGCTGCCGCGCTGAACACCGGCATCAACACGAACCGACGCTGGGAACTCGAAGGCCTCGATCGTTCCCGTCGACGGAAGCCATCCGGCGGCGGGGTCTTCAGCCACGATCCTCAATTCGACCGCATGGCCGGTAACAACTACGTCGGATTGGCTGATCGGCAACGGCGCTCCGCTCGCCACCAACAGTTGCAACTCGACGAGGTCGACGCCGGTCACGGCCTCGGTCACCGGGTGCTCTACCTGCAAGCGGGTGTTGACCTCGAGGAAGGTGATCGTGTCGCCATCACCCACCAAGAACTCGACGGTGCCTGCGCCTCGGTACGCAACGTGACCAGCGAGTGCGACCGCGCCATCGTGCAGTGCTGAACGCACTGCGGGCGACAACCGAGGAGCTGGTGCTTCTTCGATCACCTTCTGATTGCGTCGCTGCACCGAACAATCACGTTCACCGAGATGAATCACTCCACCATGTCCGTCGCCGACCACCTGTACCTCGATGTGGCGGCCGCGTTCGATGTAGGGCTCAACGAAGACGGTCGGATCACCGAACGCTGCCTTCGCCTCACGCGCGGCGGCGGTGATGGCGTCGGCAAGGTCATCGACCGAACGCACGACTCGCATTCCCCGGCCACCCCCGCCGGCTGCTGCTTTGACGAGTGCGGGCATCGGGATGTCGGCAGGAATCGGTGCATCGGGAGCGACTTCATGAATCGCCGTGGTGGGCACGCCCGCCGCCACCGCTGCCCGCTTGGCGGCGATCTTGTCGCCGAGAAGGCTGATCTGCTCGGGTGTTGGCCCCACCCAGATGAGCCCGGTCGATTCGACCGCGCGGGCGGCGTCCGCATTCTCGGCAAGGAACCCATAACCCGGATGTACCGCATCACAGCCGGTCGACAGCGCCGCTTGAATAATGGCGTCGATGCGCAGATAACTCTCGGCGGCTGTGGCGCCGCCAAGGGCGACGGCGAGATCCATCTCTACGAGATGGGCGCCATGGCGATCAGCGTCGGAATAGACGCCGACGGTGGAGATCCCCAGTCGATGTGCGGTTCGGGCAATACGGGCTGCGATCTCTGCCCGGTTGGCGATCAACAGTCGGCGAATCGGCTGCGTGGTCATCTCAGTGCCTCCACACGCCGTACTCGGTGGCTCCGACCACGGTGTTCGAATGAACGATCGACAGCGCCATGCCGAGCACGCTGCGCGTGTCGTTCGGATGGATGATGCCGTCATCCCAGATGCGCCCGGTCGCGTACAAGGCGGAACTCTCACTTTCGATCTGGGCTTCGAGCGCCATCTTTTTCATGTTGAGGTCGTCCTCGTCGACATCGAGGCCACGTCCGGCTGCTGCGTTACGAGCCACGATGTCCATCACTCCAGCGAGTTGGCGTCCGCCCATGACGGCGATCTTGTGATTCGGCCAGGTGAAGACGAACCGTGGGTCATAGGCGCGTCCGGCCATCCCGTAGTTGCCCGCGCCATACGAGGCACCAACCATCAACACGATGTGCGGCACGGTCGAGTTCGATACGGCGTTGATGAGCTTGGCGCCGTTGCGGATGATGCCGCCCCGTTCAGCCTTGGACCCAACCATGAAACCGGTGATGTTGTGCAAGAACACAAGGGGTGTGTTCGTCCGGTTGCACAACTGAATGAACTGCGCAGCCTTCGCTGACTCCTCAGAGAACAAGATGCCGTTGTTGCCAATGAAGCCGACGGGAAAGCCATGCACTGAACCCCACCCGCACACGATCTTGTCGCCGTAGAGCGGTTTGAACTCTTCGAACCGGCTCCCGTCGAGCACCCGGGCGTAGACCTCGCGGATGTCGAAAGGAACACGCACATCCGCTGACGCGCAGCCGATCAATTCATCAACCGGGTACAACGGTTCATCTGCGGGTTCGGTTGGTCCTGGCCCGAGTTTGTTCCACCGCAGGTGGGCGACGATTTCACGCGCGATACGAAGCGCGTCCATCTCGTCGACGGCGAGGTAGTCGCTCAGGCCGCTGATGCGCGAGTGCATTTCTGCGCCGCCGAGCGATTCCTCGTCGATGATTTCGTCGATCGCCATCTTCACGAGGGGTGGTCCGCCGAGATACGCAGTGCCCCGACCTTTCACGAAGATCGTGTAGTCGCTCATTCCCGGGGTGTACGCGCCCCCTGCGGTGGCTGGGCCGAAACCGAGCGTGATCGTAGGGATGCCCATCTTCGACAGACGCGTTTGATTCTTGAAACTCGCACCACCCCGCACGAAGATGTCGGCCTGATGCGGCAAGTCAGCGCCCGCTGATTCATTGAGCGTGATCCACGGCAGCCGATTCTCCCGAACGATCTCCGCGAACCGCGCACTCTTTTCAACCGTTCGCGGGTTCGATGAGCCACCGCGATATGTCATGTCGGTTGCGCTGATCGCGACTTCGGTCCCTTCAACGATCCCGATGCCACAGACCGTTCCCGCTCCGATGGGGAACTCACTCCCCCATCCCGCAAGAGGGCTGATCTCCAAGAACGGCGTGTCGGGATCGATGAGTTGTTCGATGCGCTCGCGGGCGAGCATCTTGCCGCGCTGGCGATGACGATCGACGTAGCGCTGCCCGCCGATGGTTTCGACCTTGGCGAGTTCATCGGCGACCTGGGACCACAGGTCCTCCATTGCAGCCCGGTTGGCGAGGTAGTCGGGGCTGCGCGTGTCGAGCCGTGATCGGATCACCGACCGGGCCCGAACCGCCGCGCCCCCAGCAGCATGGTTCGACACAAAGCACGACGCTAGGCCGTGGTACCGTTCAGAGTCAACTGGTACCGCTTGCGGTTTGCCGCATCGTCACATTGGGGGACACGGATGCAGGTTCAAGAAGTACTCCACGATCTCATCGCCGAACAGGACGCACTTGACGACGTGCTCGCCGACATCGACGACGCCGCGTGGGCGCGACCCACGCCGAGTCCAGGCTGGACCATCGCTGACCAGATCGCACACCTCACATACTTCGATGCCACCGCAGCGCTCGCGATCCGCGATCCAGAGGGATTTCGGACTCACCGGAGCGAACTGGTTGCGGCGATGGCGGATCCTGCTGGGACTGATGCCGTCATCATGGATCCGCTTCGGGTCTTGACACCCGATGGGCTGCGATCCGAGTGGCGTGCCAATCGCGCCGCCCTTGCTCACGCTGGCGCAACGCTCGCCGACGACGCACGCGTCGAGTGGTACGGGCCATCGATGGGCGCCAGATCATTTCTCACCGCCCGTCTCATGGAGGCGTGGGCACATGGCCAAGACATCGTCGACACCTTGGGCGTTCGCCGCCAACCCACCGATCGCCTGCGCCACATCGCACAACTCGGGGTGATCACGCGGGGATGGAGTTACATCAACCGGGGACTGCAACCGCCCGAAGGCCAGGTCTCAGTGATCCTCACCGCACCATCGGGAACCAGCTGGGAATGGACCCATGACGACGCCATCGGCACGATCACTGGCCAAGCGGTCGACTTCTGTTTGGTGGTCACGCAACGACGCCACATCGATGACACCGGGCTCGTCGTCGATGGCGATGCAGCACGAGACTGGATGATCAACGCGCAGGCCTTTGCGGGCGGCGCCACTGACGGACCGGCCGCTGGAAGTTTTGAGCGAGAGGAGCGCTAATGGATTTCGATATGCCAGCCGAGGATGATCCACGGCGCCTCGAAATCCGCGAATGGCTTGCCGCCAATCCCGCGCCGGACAATGCGACCCTTCACGCAGCTGGCCTCATCGTGCCGCACTGGCCTCGCCCATGGGGCGTGGCCGCCGACCCGATGCATCAACTCATCATCGATGAGGAGTTGCGACGAGCCGGTGTGAGCCGCACCTCGGCCTCCACCAACGCCATCGGGGTCGGTTGGGCCGCACCGACGATCCTGCTCGCAGGAAGCGACTGGCAGAAAGAGCGCTTTCTGCCGCCGATCTTCACGGGCGAAGAAATCTGGTGTCAGCTGTTCTCCGAACCCGATTCGGGCTCCGATCTCGCCAGCCTGTCGACCCGGGCGGTGCGTGACGGCGACGAGTACATCATCAATGGTTCGAAGATCTGGTCGAGCGGTGCACATCACTCCCAGTTCGGCATCCTCATTGCGCGCACCGATCCCGACGTGCCAAAGCACAAGGGCATCTCGTATTTCATCGTGCCGATGGATACCCCCGGCATCACGTTGTCGCCGATCATCGATATGACGACGGCCCATTCGTTCAACCAGACGTTCTTCGACGATGTTCGACTGCCAGCGAGGTACCTCGTCGGTGCCGAAGGTGACGGTTGGCGCCTCGCCAAGGTGACGCTCGCGAACGAGCGGGTGTCGCTGTCGTCATCTGGTTCGTTGTGGGGCAGCGGACCGTCGGCTCAGGATCTCATCGAACTGGTGCGCAACGACGGCGGTTGCGATGAGCCGATCATGCGCCAACGCCTCGCCGACCTGCACATCGAAGCCGAAGTTCTGCGACTGAACCGCCTGCGCACCTTGTCGGCCCGGCTCAACGGACGAACGCCGGGTGCTGAGGCATCGGTGCAAAAGATCATGGGCGACGAACATGGCCAACACGTGATGGACATCGCGAAAGATCTCGTCGGCGCCGATGGGATGCTCACAGGGTCAGGACCAGGGGGTTCGATTCCGCTTCGAGCGCAAACCGGTGCAACCGAAGTCAACTTCGCGCGCGGGCATGGCAGCCAGTACCCCGATGTCGACCCACTGTGGCATTACGGCTGGCTGTTCGCCCCCGCGCTCACACTTGGTGGTGGAACCTTCGCAGTGCAACGCAACATCGTGGCCGAACTCGTGCTCGGCCTTCCCAGAGATATCCACGGCGATGCCGGAATGACCTGGGCCGAATCCCGGACCCGCAAGGAGGGACAGTGAAAACTCGTGTGACTGAGATGTTGGGGATCGATATCCCGATCCTCGCCTTCAGCCATTGCCGCGACGTGGTCGCTGCAGTGACCAAGGCAGGCGGGCTCGGCGTGCTCGGCGCGGCAGGTCATTCGGATCGTCAACTCGAGATTGATCTTGACTGGATCGAAGAGCAGGTCGGCGATCTCCCCTACGGTGTCGACCTCATCGTGCCGGCGAAGTACACCGGCAGCGATCAAGGCGGCATGACCGTCGGTGAACTGCATGCGCTGATACCTGACGAACATCGTGACTTCGTCGACCGCCTGCTCGACAGTTATGGCGTGCCACAACTCGATACCGAAGAGCGTTCCGGCCGAGGCCTTGGCTCCGAATCACGCTCAGCACCATTGACCGCTGACCGTGCGGCCCCCCAGCTTGAAATCACGCTTGCCCATCGTGCCGCTCTCGTCGTTAATGCGCTCGGACCACCTCCCCCACACATGCTCGACAGCGCCCACGCCGCAGGACGACTTGTTGGCGCACTGGCCGGCAAGGCGCAACATGCCGAGCGTCATGTGGCAGCTGGCGTTGACCTTGTCATCGCTCAGGGCTCAGAAGCCGGCGGGCACACGGGCGAAATCGGAACCATGGTGTTGATTCCCGAAGTGGTGGACGCCGTTGGCGACAAGGTGCCCGTGCTCGGCGCTGGTGGTATCGGCCGTGGCCGCCAAATGGCCGCATCGATGGCGCTCGGAGCCGAAGGAGTGTGGTGTGGCTCGGTGTGGCTCACCACCGAGGAGGCAGAAACCCATCCGACGGTGAAGCAGAAGTTCCTGGAGGCAACGTCATCGGACACGCTGCGTTCAAAGTCTCGCACCGGCAAACCTGCTCGCCAGTTGCGCACTGCCTGGACCGACGCGTGGGAAGACCCAGCCAACCCGAGGCCCCTCCCAATGCCGCTCCAGCCGATGCTCGTCGACGAGGCAATTCGACGCATCGATCGTGCCGCGCACGACACATCTACCGGTGCCGCGCAACTTGCGAACTATTTCGTTGGCCAGATCGTCGGCACGATGAACGTGTCGAAGCCCGCGGCTCGCGTCGTCTACGAAATGGTTGAGGAGTTCATCGAGTCGGTACAACGACTCGATCACCTCATGAACGACTGATCGATTCGATGATGAGGTC
>JAPOJQ010000051.1 GCA_029978335.1 Actinomycetota bacterium | reverse complement strand
GGGGCCGCCGCTAGTCCGGATGCGCCAACCTCCCTCGCCGCGACCCCGGGCGTCCGATCGGTGACGCTCACATGGAATGTTCCGAGCGACGATGGCGGGGCAACGATTACGGACTATGTCGTCGAGTTCAGCGACGATGGCACCAACTTCTCAACGTTCGCTGATGGAACCTCAACGTCGACCAGGGCAACCGTGACCGCGTTGACCGATGGCACCGAGTACACCTTGCGCGTATCCGCAGTGAACTCTGCCGGCACCGGTTCAGCGTCGAGCACGGTCACCGTGACGCCCGGCGTTCCTGGCGAACCGACCGCGTTTGCAGCAAGCGACGGGGCAGATGGAACGGCTGTGCTGTCGTGGTCGGCGCCGACAACTGGTGGCTCGGGGGTGACGGGGTACCGAGTGAGCTACTCGACCGACTCGGGTGCAACGTGGTCAGCAGAAGTCGCCGCTGACTCAGCAACTGGGCATGTGTTCACGCTCGCTGATGGCACGTATGAGGTCCGGGTTCGTGCAGTGAATGCCGCTGGGTTTGGTGCGTATTCGTCAGCATCGGTGTCGGTCACAGGTACCTAACCATGATCCCCACATCCTCCCTTCGGATTACCCTTTGGCCATGACCTCTGGCACCAGCGATCATCAGGGCACCACCGAACGGTCGACGTCGGGCACGGTTCGTCGTCGTCGGACGGTGCGACGCGGTCCCGCAATCGGTGGTGATGACGCTGGCGACGAGTTTGTGAAGGTGCGTTCCGTGGCCGAGGAGCCGGGCGGACGGGTCATCGTTGATGATGGCGATCACGCCGTGTCGGATGCGATCACACCTGATGAAGTGACCGCCACGCCACCGGTGGAGGCGTCGCCGGCATCGATGCCGGTGTCGGATTCAGCAACGCTCGCGCTGGTGCTCGACGCCGTGCGGTCATTCCTCGAGGGTCATGATGGACTCGGTGGTGACCACCCCGTCACTCAAGATCGTCTTGAGCGTCTCCGTCGGGTTGCCGTGCTCGTCGAGCGCAACTAAGGCTGATACTCGATCAGTTGCCCGCCACGACGACTGCGCCAGCTGCTCCGGTGTCGGTGAGTCGCAACGTCCAGGTCAACGTCGCCGTGTCACGAGTGAAGGTCATCACCATCGTGGTTGCGTCGTAGGAGCGTTCAACAAAGTTCCAGCCGTCGGTCTCGGCAGCGGTTCGCGCCGCATCAGCGAGGACGTCGCGCTCGATATTGCCATCGAGGTTGAACTCTGCTGCGGATGATCCTTGGGTGGCGCCGGCTTGGGCGATGATCCCAGTGACCTCGGCGTCAGCGGGTATGACCCCTTCGGGGATGTCGTCAGGTCTGCCATCGACGGTCGAGGTCACCACCGTGACCGTGGTCGCGACGTCGACGGATTCCTCGCCCCCACAAGCGGTCAGGAGTGTCGATATCAACAGTGGCACAACGCTGATGGACGACCAACGTGTCATGGTATCAGGCTACTGAGTGTGGGATGAGGCGGCTTATGGCCAGGAGCGCCCACCGTCTGGTGTGGAACTAGTGTGAAAGCGTGCCGTCGTTGTCCAACAGCCGATCGGGGGGTCAGGAGACGAACTCCAGTCACCGTTGGGCACTGGTCGTTGAGGACGATCCCAACGATCTCGACTTTGCTTCCGAAATGCTGCGACGGGAAGGGTTCGCAGTGATGGGTGCGGCGAGCGCCGCTCGAGCCCGTGAACTGCTCCGCTCAAGGGCGATCGATCTTTGTGTGCTCGACCTAGGGCTTGAAGATGTCAATGGCCTTGAGTTGTTGGTTGAAGTTCGGCAGAGGTTTCACATGCCGTTGATCGTGTCGACTGGTCAAGCCGATGTGGAAACCGCGGTCGTTTGTTTGCGACTTGGGGCCGACGATCACATGGTGAAGCCGTACCCGCCGGCGTTGTTCGCCGCGCGGGTCGCTGCACTACTTCGCCGAACCGGAGCCGATCGCTCCGATCATGTGTTGCAGTTCGATGAGTTGCGGATCGATCTGTCGGCGCGCGAGATCACGCTTGATGGCGAGACCATCGTGATGCCGGCACGGGAGTTCGATGTGTTGGCATTTCTCGCGTCGCACCCGAGGCAGGTGTTTTCTCGTCGGCAGTTGCTCGAGCAGGTGTGGGAATCGTCGCCCGAGTGGCAGGACGAGGCAACCGTGACCGAGCACATACGGAAGATCCGTCTGCGGATCGAACCCGACGCCCGCACACCTCGATGGATCTCGACGGTGCGACGCGTCGGCTATCGATTTAATGGTTGATCACCCCGAGCGAATTCGATCAGGAGAGGTCCATCAACGATGGGCGAGGTACGCCCCGAGTCCCGAGGCGTGCGAGAGATCCCAACTCGATGTGACCCGATCGACGCCGAGCGGCACGCGTCGACGAATCAATGCGGTCACCAACACATCAAGTCCAGTGGTCGGGTCGAGTTCGAGCCCAAGGCTGATCGCCTCAGCCGTCGCGCCATTGGCACCTGACACGGTGAGCGATCCGGTCGGGGCCGTTGCGCCTTCGCTCCAATGATGGCTGATCGCATCGATCCGGCCGGTGCGGTCGACTGTGACGAATGAGTCAGCCGACCACGCTCCGGTGCCGACCACGTCGGTGTCCATCACGCTGAGCAACCCGCCGAGTTCACCCATCACCGAGATACGCGCAGCGAGGGCCGAGCGTGAGAGCACGGATGCGGGGTGCACGATCAGCGAGTCCTTTTCGTCGATGTGTTCGAGCGCAGCACGGATCGCACCGGAGATCCCGATTTCGTGTTGGGGGCTGACCACCACTTTGGTGGTGACGTGGGGGAATCGAAGCCTGACATCGCCGGAGAGATTCGATTTCTCAAGTTGGTCCTCTGTGCACACGAACACCATCGTGCTTGCCAGATCGATAGGTAGGCCTGCGGTGGCCCTGGCGTATGCAGGCATGCCGCGAACCGGCACGACAGGAGCGGGAAGTTCATATCCGGACTCGAGATAGCCGGCATAGTGCGTCGCAAGGTTGACGATGATGATCATCAGGTACCAGCCCGCTTGGAATTGCGTGCCTGGCCCGCTCCATGTTCCGTTTCGCTGCCCACGCAAGCAGGATCCTAGTGCGACGGCGATCTCACATCTTCGGGCGACACAGAGCCGAGCGCCATCGAGAGCGGATGACGGGAATCGAACCCGCATTCTCAGCTTGGGAAGCTGATGTTCTACCACTGAACTACATCCGCAGCAGCTCTGAGACTAGCGGCGGCCGGATGGCTCGTCACCTTCGTCGATGCCATCGGATGATCGCTCAGCCGTGATGCCGTGGGTGCAACTAGAGTGCGGTCTCGTGATCTTGTCCGACCGCACTATCCGTGAACAGATTGCTGCCGGTCGGATTGTCATTGATCCATTTGACGATGCGTTGGTGCAACCATCTTCGATCGATGTGAGGATCTCGCATCTGTTCCGCGTGTTCCGTAATCACACGTCAGCGGTCATCGATGTGAAGCGTGACATGACCGGTCTCACCGAACTCGTCGAGATTCCAGAGGACGGTTCGCAAGCCTTCATGTTGCACCCTGGCGAGTTCGTGCTCGGCTCGCCGCTCGAGCGGGTGGGTGTGCCTGACGACCTCGTTGGACGCGTTGAGGGCAAGTCGAGCCTTGGACGACTCGGCTTGCTGATCCACTCGACAGCGGGCTTCATCGATGCTGGTTTCGACGGTCACATCACCTTGGAACTGGCCAATGTGGCCTCGCTCCCGATCACGTTGTACCCGGGCATGAAGATCGGTCAGGTCAGTTTTATGCAGATGACCACTCCTGCCGACAAGCCCTACGGTTCGGGCGCACGAGGCTCGAAATACCAAGGTCAGCGCGGCCCGACGCCAAGCCGCTACTTCGAGAATTTCTCCGCTGAACGGTAAGAACGATGAGACGAGCGGTGTCTGCCCATGGCGACGACGACCTCTGTTCGTGACCATTCACTGACCGGACCCGAGTCGACTCGCGCCGTTGAGCGCGGACTCGTCGATGCCGAATGGTTCCGGCCGGGTATCGACCCGGTCGCATTGCGCTCCCTACAACAGCGCGGCGATCGCCGAGCAGCGAGCGACACCGTGTTGTGGATCCTGTTGCTCATCGTCGCCGCGTGGGTCGCTTGGTGGTCGCTCGGCGTTGACGGCATCATCTGGTGGCAGGCGATACCTGCGTTCGCCGTCTATGGCGCGCTGTACGGCGGTGCTGCCGACGCCCGTTGGCACGAATGTGGCCACGGCACTGCGTTCCAATCGCGATGGGCGAACGATGTCGTCTATTACCTGGCTTGTGTGATGTTGTGGCGCGGCCCCACGTTGTGGCGCTGGTCGCATCATCGACATCACACCGACACGATCATCGTGGGTCGTGACGCTGAGATCGCCTATCCACGCCCGACGAGCGTGTGGCGTGCAGCCTGGATGTTCACCCACATCGAGGGCTCAGTGAGACTGATCACGAGGTTGGTTCGTCATGCAACCATCGGTCTTGACGCTGATGCCCGTGACCTGATTCCTGAACATGACCGCCGGCGAGCGGTATGGGAGGCACGGGCGATCGTTGCAGCGATGTTGGTCGTGGTGGGTTGGTCGTTGAGCGTCACGTCGATTGTGCCGTTGCTCTTCATTGGATTGCCCACGGTCTACGGCGGTTGGCTGATGGTGTTCTTTGGCATTACCCAGCATGCGGGCCTTCGGCACGACGTGCTCGATCATCGTGAGAACACGCGAACCGTCTTGATGAATCCGGTGTTGAGGTTCTTGTACCTCAACATGAATTTCCATGTTGAGCATCACCTGTTTCCGAGCGTGCCGTATCACGCGTTGCCACAGTTGCATGAGACGATCGGTTCTCAGTTGGCACCTCCGCTGCGTTCAACGTGGGCGGCGTATCGAGAGATCGGTCGTGCGCTGCGGCGTCAGTCATCAGATCCCACGTGGGAAATCCCTGTTGCGGTACCCGACGTTGTTGGTGCGATGCCGGCTCGGATCGATGTGGGCGAGCGGAACTGGGTTCGGTCGTCTGATGCTGCCGTCACCTTGACCATGGTCGACGACATGTCGGTGGGGGAGTTGCGCCGGGTCGATCGTGACGATTCGACCTACGTCTTGTGTCGTGTGACCGATGATGAATTCCGATTGGTGGACGGCATGTGCACTCACGCCCGGGTGCATCTGGCCGGGGGCGCATTGTTGGCATCAGGTGATCGATGTGAGATCGAGTGCCCGAAGCACAATGCGCGATTCGATGTGCGAACTGGTGAGGCAACTCGGGCACCGGGACGACATTCGCTCACGACCTATCGGGTGGAGATAGCGAAGGGTCGTGTCACGACGCGGTTTGATGCGCTGAGCGAGTGACGCTGGTTGGTCGGTTGCGTCAGGCGAAGATTCGCTTGGCAGCGATGTCGGCACCTTGGGCGAGCGCAGTGAGCTTCGCGAACACCACATCGGGGTCGATGTTCTTGATGCCGACGTGGACGGAGAAGCCGCAGTCAACGCCGGCCATGAGACGCTCAGGGTCGGTCACCTCGGCCCATCGCTCAATGCGTTGTGCGACGAGTTCGGGATGCTCGATGTAGTTGGATTGCGGTTCGATCACGCCTGGGCAGATGACTTTGTGTTCAGGAACACCGAGTTCGGCGAGCACCGCCCACTCGTGCGCGTGTCGCGGGTTGGCGCCTTCGAACAGCACCGTCTGTGGCTTTGCGCCCCACACGATGTCGATGATGTCGCTGATCGGCACGTCGTGGTTGTGCGGCCCTGGATAGTTGCCCCAGCACAGGTGCATGCGGAGCTGCTCAGCGGGGATGTTGCGCACGGCATGGTTGAGTGCCTCGATGTTGGTGGCGATCGTTTGCCGGAATTCGGCGAGGCTCTGGTCGGCGTAGGCCGAGTGTCGTCCCATTGCCAGATCAGGACAGTCGAGCTGGACGATTGCCCCAGCCTCGGCGATCGCTTCGTATTCGTGGCGCATCGCTTCCGCAATCGCGAAGACATACTCCTCACGCGTGGCGTAGTACTCGTTGTTGAAGAACAGCGACACCACCCCAGGTGAAGCGGCACTGGAGAAGATCTCCTCGTGTCCACGCGCGTGGGCAGCCTTGACGAGTTCGACCATGTCACGCCGAGCCGCCTCGGGATCGATCATCTCGATTGGTCCGTTGCATGCCGGTGCGGATCGCTTGCGCCGCCCAGGGTTGTTGAGCACTTCTGCCGCTGAGCGTGGAAAATCCACGAGGTCTTGGAAGTGGTAGTCCTGAACTGACTCGCCAGCGAATCCACTGAGTCGATCCTTCACGTAGGTGGCGTAGGACGGCTTGGACATTTCGCCATCGTTGACGACGGTCACTCCGGCGGCGATTTGCTGACCAACGATGGTGTCGATCGCATTCGAGATGCGTTCGTCGAGTGCGTGTTGATCAACGGGGATGCCATCACCAACGGCCCACATCAACTGGATGAGGTCATCTGGTCGGGGGAGGCTGCCGGTGTGGGTGCTGGCGATGCGGCCGTGAGACATGGTGATGATTCTTTCACGGCGACGACGAGTGGCCAGACACGATAAATGGGCGTGCTGACGCACACCTGATCAGATCTGGTGGGTGGGCCTGCTGGTGCCACCCGTGTCGGCGTCGCGATCCGCGATTCAGTGACTTCGTCCGGGTGGCGTAGCACCGATGAGGTCGTGGTGTTGTGGCACTCGGTCAACACATGGGGCATCGAGTCCGACTCGGCCGTCGGGTTGGATCCATTGCATCGAGCGATCAGGTCGAAGATGAATGCACCACATGCCTTCGTGCACCAGATGGTGGTGCCGTGAACACAGTGGCACCAGGTTGTCGAGGTCGGTGTTGCCACCGTTCTCCCAGGGGGTGATGTGGTGAATCTGGCAATGCTCAAACGACACCGAGCAGTGCGGATGAGCACAGGTGCGATGCACAGCGGCGAGGGCCCGACGTTGGGCCCGGGTGGCGGTGCGATGACTACGGCCAACGTGGAGGATTTCGGATCCGTCACGCAACACGACGGGGAGCACTTCGGCTTCACAGCACAACCGATGCACGGTTTGGACCGGGAGCGGAATCCCGGAACGGGTTTCGCACACGGTCGAGCCGTGGACACCTTCGGAGAGGGTTCGCCAGTCGACGATCACACTGACTTCGGGAATACGACGCTCGGCAAGCGTGCCGCCGGTGCCGATCAGTTCGAGCGTTGCGTCGAGTCGAAGTTGATCAAGCGGAAGATCCGCATGACCATCACGCTGACGAACGGTCCCGAGGTGGGCTTCGATCGCGGCATGAAGGGCAGCATGACGAACAGGGTCGAGCTCGATCATGGTCTTACCCATGCCCGTTTCGGCGTCGATCCATGAACGAATTTTCGAGTTGCGCCGCTGGCGGGTGAGTCGGTCTGCCTCCGCAGCGCGATCGTGCGCTGCGGCAATGTCGCGCGCCATATTGCGGAGCCGATGATTGAAGTGTTCGACCGTCGACGTTGACGCGGCATTCAGCAGTGCTTCGGCCTTTGAGAGCAACTCTGCCTTGGCGGCCTCGCTCAGATTCCTTGTGGCGCGGGCGATGGCATCAAGGTGGCCGTTGTCGACATTGCCTTGAGCAAGCGCCGTTTCGAACATCGGTAGTTCGTTGCAGACATCGGCACGGTCGGCAGCCGCTTTCGCTTCGGCGGCGGATTGGCCACCTTGATCGGCGAGCAGGCCGACAGGCGCGGCGGCTTGGCCGGCGCGGTGGAGTTCATTGGTGCGCCGAGTGACTCGCACCTCGATGGAACTCACCCAACTGCGGAGGTGCCGTGAGGTGTCGAGGAGAGCATTGAGCGTCGCAATATCGGCCGCCTCAATGTTGGCGCTTGCCAAACGATCAACCGCCCGGAGCATGCGGCCGATCAGCAACTCATCATGTCCGCCGCCGGCGGAGGCTGATGGTTGTGTGGCGACCATGTGGGCAGTATAGCACATACGTACGAAAAACAAACAGACGTTCGCAATTTTGTTTCGAACACCACGACGCGGCGCTGACGTTCCTAGGCTCCGGGCATGAGCGCACCTGTGTCGGTTGTTACTGGAGCAAATTCGGGGATCGGTCGAGCGACGGCGATTCGTCTTGCCGCTGCTGGCCATGTGGTGGTGGGTACGGTGCGGTCGATTCCGAAGGCCGACAAGTTGCTGTCGATGGCTGAGGCGGCAGGCGTGGGGATCGAACTCGTTGAACTCGATGTTGCTGATGGCGACTCCGTCAGGTCCGGATTCGCGGAGATCATCGATCGTTTCGGACGTGTCGATCATCTGGTGAACAACGCTGGTGTTGGCGGCAATGGTGTGGTTGAGGAGACGTCGCCGAAGCAGTTCCTTGACGTGATGAATGTTGATCTGTGCGGTGCGGTCCGGTGCGCGCAGGCGGTGCTGCCGCAGATGCGTGAGCGCGGTGCTGGCACGATCGTCAACATCACTTCGGTGGCAGGGTGTTTCGGTGCCATGGCGCAGGCTCCCTACGTGGCATCGAAGTGGGCGCTCGAAGGTGTGAGCGAAGAGCTCGCGCTCGAGGTCGCACCATTCGGCATCCGCGTTGCGATCATCGAGCCTGGTGTGACGAAGTCAGCGATCTTTGCGAAGAACAACGACGCTCCAAATGAGTCGGGTGCCTACGACGCTCAGTACCGGCGCATGTTCGGTTTCTATGCGGCAGGTATTCGTCAGGCCACTCCAGCTGAAGAGGTGGCCGAGGTGATCCTTCACGCGATTGAGACCGACTCGCCGCAGCTTCGCTACTCGGTGAGCTGGGCAGCGTCGGAGATCATCGAGGGTCGGGGGCGCATGGCAGAGGGCGACTGGGTTGCGCTCGGTGCACTCGACTCTGATGATGCCTACGTCGCTCGTTTCAACGAATTGTTCGGCGTCGACCTCTCCAGTTGAGAGCGGTGTCTCAGCCGAGCACAGTGACGCCGATGATGCCGAGCAGCACGAGTGCGCTCGCAACGAGTTCGTCGAGGCGATGCCGTTCTCGCAGCCATCGATGTGAGATGACAAACGCAAGTAGCAGTTCGGTTTGTCCGAGCGTGCGGACTTTGGCGGCTGATTCGAGGCTCATTGCGATTGCCCAGGCGGCTGAACCGGCGACCGACAGCACGCCGACGGGCAGGGTTCGGCGCCACTGCTGACAGACGATCCGGATGGACGTCGGTTCGCGGCGAGCGAGCCATGCGCCATTCACGATGGTCTGCACGGTGTTCATCGCCGCCAAGGTCAGAATCGCTCGCGGTAGGGCGGGATGATCGCCAAGGGATGTCGATGCCCATCTGATGCCGGTTGCAGCGAGTGCGAACCCGCCACCGGCGATGACGCCGGATATGGCCGCTCTATCGCCGGCTCGAAGGACTGCGCCGAGCGGCGTGCCCGAAGGCGTGGCGAGTCGAATGACGCCGGCGAGGACGACGAGTGCCGAAAGCCAACCGAGTGGTGCGAGCGGTTCGCCGACCAACACAGCAGAGAACACGGCGACTTGGATGACCTCGGTCTTTGCGTACACGGTGCCGATGGCGTAGTCGCGTCGATCGAACGCCGTCAGCAATGCGATGGTGCCGACGATCTGAGCAACCCCCGCCCCGGTGACGATGAACCAGAACTGGAGGGGAATGGTCGGCACGTCTTGTCCGCCGATGGTGAAGACGACGAGTGATGCCGCGATAGCGAGTGGCGCACCGACGATGTAGCGCACGTAGCCAGCGGCGTTGACGCTGAGCGAGTCACGCAACCGACCTTGAGCTGCAGTGCGAACCGTCTGGAACACGGTGGCGATGAGCGTGACGACGATCCACATGTGGTGTTGACCGTACGCCGCACATCACGCTGCGAGCGGAACGGGAGGGATTCGAACCCCCGGGCCTTGTGGGCCGGCCGCTTTCAAGGCGGCTGCATTTGTCCGCTCTGCCACCGTTCCGCCCCACAACCTACCTGTCGGGATGGCCCGGTCCTGCCGGCCGGTACACTCTTGTCCGCTCGGAGAGGTGCCAGAGCGGCCGAATGGGGCGCCCTGCTAAGGCGTTGATCATGCAAATGATCCGTGGGTTCAAATCCCACCCTCTCCGCCATGAATGTGCCGGACCCTCGGGTCCGGCACATTTGCGTTCCGGTGAAGGCCCAGTGGGTCGACCTCAATCATGTCGTTCCCATGACTGCAATGTTGCGAAATCATGACGACGCGACAAGACTGCGGGACATGCGTCAGTTTCCGCGACGCCGTTTGGGCCATGCGTCCCACCGCTCGCCATCGACGCCGGCCGCCCAAGATGCGCCGCATCTGTACGACATGGATGCCGAGGGTGACGAAGGGAATCTCGAAGGCGACTTCTGGGGTCGCACGATGGCCTGGACCCGTCGCGAACATCACCACCATGATGAGTTCGTGGACCCTGAGGCCGAGACGGCGCCGATGGGTCTTGATCGAGTCACTGTGGACGACAACCTCGACGCCAATGAGCCGCTTGCTTCACCGACGTCGTTGGCTGAGCGCCTCGGCATGGCATCGATTGATCCGTTGATCGCTCGCACCGGTGTCATCTTGCTTGCAGCGGTGCTGGCCGTGCCGTTTGCATGGGCGATGCGCGACGATGCATCGGTTGCTGCGTTGCCCGGCGACCAAACGCTCGTGACAGACACCGGAGCAGCTACCACGAGTCCGGTGCCCGCGACCGACCCCTTGCTGGATCCGGCCAGTGCACCGACGCCAACGTCCGACGACGCGCCGACTGCGACACCCATCAGCGTGGTGACCGCCGATCCATCAACGACCGTGTCGGCACCGGTGGCATCGACACGAGCGACGGGCACTCGCACGCAGGTCGCTTCCGTGACGACGACCGTCCCACCGCGGGTATGTGGATCGACCTATGTGGTCCGGTCTGGCGACTCGTGGAGCCTGGTGGCGGATCGAGCGTCGATCAAGATGAGTGAGTTGCTCAATGTCAACGGGGCGACGTCGCGTTCGATGCTGTACCCCGACGACGAGATCTGCTTGCCGCCCGGCGCAGTGATGGTGATTCCGACGACGGTGCCCCGAACGACAGCCCCTCGAG
>JAPOJQ010000001.1 GCA_029978335.1 Actinomycetota bacterium | reverse complement strand
GGTCGCCGAAGCCGGCGGATCGATCGCCGGTGGACACACGATCCGCAATCCGGAACCGATTTATGGTCTCGCCGTACAAGGCGTGGTGCATCCGGATCGTGTCTTGCGCAAAGCGGGTGCGCGGGTTGGCGATGTGTTGATGCTCTCTAAGCCGATTGGCACCGGTTTGACGCTCGCGGCGGGCAGTGTGACTGATCGCGCTGCAGCAATTGCAGGAATGCGAACGCTGAACCGGCGGGCTTCGGAACAATTGGTGGCCGCCGGCGACGCAGTCCGGGCAGCAACTGACGTCACGGGCTACGGACTCGCTGGACATGGTTGGGAGATGGCTGAGCGCTCGGGTGTGCGTGCCGCAATCGACAGCGCCTCGCTTCGTGCGTATCCCGGCGCCGCCGAAGCTGCCGCCGACGGCGTTCGTACCGGTGGTGATCCGAGAAACCGTGAGTATCTCGGACAGCATTTCGATTCGAATGGCGATGAGGTTGGCGAGGCGTTGTGCTTTGACCCTCAAACTTCGGGTGGTCTGTTGGCTGCGGTCACCCAATCGCTGGCCGGCGATCTCATGGCCGATGGTTGGTGGCGGGTTGGCGAGGTGGTTGCAGGAGCACCGGGCGTCGTTCTCAGATGACCCCTCGCTCCGCACCGGGAACCGTGCTGGAAGCGTCCATGCGGGCGGGCGGACGGGTTGTCGCTGGCATCGATGAAGTGGGCAAGGGGGCATGGGCAGGACCGCTCGTGGTTGGTGTCGCCGTACTGCCCGAATCTGCATACGTCGACGGTCTTCCCGACGGGGTTGCCGACTCAAAGACGCTGACCGAACGCCGTCGCGAGGCGTCGTATGAACGTCTGGCGACGTGGTGCGCTCATTGGTCGACCGGATGGGCGAGCGCTGCAGAATGCGATCATCTCGGCATGGCGGCGGCACAGCGTTTGGCGTGTCGTCGTGCGCTTGATGCGCTTGGCGTGGATGTCGACGTGGCCATCGTCGATGGTCGCTGGGATTTTGTGTCGCCTCTGGTGCCTCAGGTGGAGATGATGGTGAAAGCCGATCAGCAGGTGGCAAGCGTTGCGGCGGCGTCGATCCTTGCCAAGGTGAGTCGCGACCGGCATATGCGTTCCCTGAGTGCTTCGTTTCCGCACTGGTCGTTTGAGACCAACAAGGGTTACCCGTGCGACCGCCATCGACTCGGACTCGCAGCCTTCGGACCATCGGTGGAACATCGGACGTCGTGGGCCTTTATGGACACCTCGGTGCCATGGCCGGGAGCATCGCGTCGTCAACGCGGCGACGCTCCAGCAACGTTGTTCTAGGCTGCTTGGTCCGCTCGCGCCGTCATCTGGCGTGTCCAGATGTCGTGAAGTGATCGGGCGAGCAGCGCCACGGCGAACACGATGACGGTCACCAGCGCCATCGTCGCCCCCGCTGCCGTGCGGTGGTGATAGCTGATGAGCAGACCGAGGTAGGCGGAGCACGATCCAATGGTGACGGCAAGTCCCATGATGGTGACGACGCGATGCGCGAGCAGCGCAGCCGTTGCCGGAGGGGCGATCAAGAATGCAAAGACCAACAGGCTGCCGACGGTCTCAAACGACACGACGATGCTGAGGGCGATCAGCACAAGCAATGCAAAGTGGGTGAGCGCAGGCCTGAATCCAGCCATACGTGCTTGGGTCGGGTCGAAGGTGCCCATGATGAGTGCACGGTGTAGCACCACTGCAGCGATGACCGACACTGCAGCAGCGGCGCCCAGTCGAGCGATGCCGGCGCTGTCGACCGCGCTGATGGAGCCGAAGAGAAATCGATTGAGATCACCAAAGCCTCCCGCCGACGACATGACGACGACGGCAAGCGCCAGAAAGCCGACGAACAGGACACCGATGGATGCATCGTCAGGCAGCGGTGATGCTGAGCGGATGAGATTCACCCCACCAACCATTGCGAGGGCAGCGATCACTGCGCCAAGGGTGGTGCTCGCGCCGAGCACCCATGCGATGGCAATGCCGGGTAGGACCCCGTGTGCGAGCGCGTCGCCAAGAAACGACAGCCCTCGCAAGATGGCCCAGGTGCCGACGATTGAGGTGCACAGCACCGTCAATAACGCTGCGGTTAACGCCTCGAGCATGAATGAGTTACCGCTGATCGGTGCGATCCACCAGTTCCACGGGTCAAGCAGCCACTGCACGGCCATCACGTTAGGGGGCGAGGGCTTCGGCGATGAGTTCGGCGTTGGTGCGCAGCAGGGCAACGTAGGTGGCTCCGGCCTCGGTACCTGAGGTCAAGGTGCCGGTGAGAAGGGGGACGATCTCCACGCCGTCGAGTCGCTTGGCGAGTGCGATGGCATCGACATCGCTTGATTGCGCGTCGGTGAAGATCGCCGGAATACCGAGGTCGTCAATGGTCTGTGCGAGCTCAGCGAGGTCGGCAGCGTTGGCCTCAGCATGGGTTGACGTGGACGGGATGACCGTGCCGAGAATGGTGAATTTGTAGCGGTCAGCGAAGTAGCCGAGAGCGTCGTGGTTGGTCACAAGGAGTCGATCGAGCGGCGCAATATCGGCGAGCGCAGTGGCGATGTCGCCATCGAGTGCCCGCAATTCATCGGCGTAGCCGTCGGCGCAGTCGGTGAGCGTGGTCTCATCGCCACCCGCACCAATCGCTGCTTCGACAATGGCCGGGAGCGCATCAGCGACGCGAATGGGATCGAGCCAGATGTGTGGGTCGCCATCGTGGTGTTCGTGGCTGTCCTCGTCGGCGTCATCGTGTTGGTCAGCTGTGTCGGGCTCGCCGTCGAGCACATCGACGTAGTCGGCGATGTACGTGACCTTCGTGCCTTGGCTTTCGACTGTCGAGAGCAGATCGATGAGCCCTTCTTCGAGGTCGAGGCCGTTGGCAATGACGAGTGCTGCCGATTCGAGATCGCCACGGGTTCTGATCGAGGGTTCCCACGAGTGAGGATCAGATCCGAGTGGAATGATCGGCTCGACGGGTGCCCCACACAGGGTGTGTGAGGCGATGTCAGCCCAAATCGACGTCGTGGCGAGGTAGGGGCGCGACGCGGCGTCCCGGTCGCTGTCGCTGCTCGAGCACGCGCCGGTGATGACGACCATCCCGAGAGCGAGTGTGATGGCGAGCACCCGACCTTGCCTGCGAATGAGAATCATTCTCGAAATGTTAGGCTGGTCCGTCGATGACAGCAACCAGTGACCGCCTTCGTGACGGAACGCTCGCACGGCTCGAGAACGCCTGCGTTCACTATGCCGATGTCGTAGCGCTCGCTCCCACTGATCTCGAGGTGGCATCCGGTGAGACCATCGCTCTCGTCGGATCGAATGGGAGCGGCAAGTCGACGTTGCTCCACCTGCTCGCTGGCGTGATCGAGCCAACCGATGGCAACGTTGAACGCCATTGCTCGGTCGCACTCGTTGCGCAACATCAACATCACCATTCGTGGATGCCGCTGTCAGTTGAAGAGGTGCTGCGAATGGGTCGGTATCGGTCGCTCCTCAAGCCATTGAGCAATGTCGACCGAGAGGCGATCGATCGCGCTGCGGAGCGACTCGGTGTGGCCGATCTTCGACGCCGCGCCTTTGGCGACCTCTCAGGCGGGCAACGCCAACGCGTGCTCGTGGCGAAAGCCGTGGCAGCCGAGCCGGAGCTGCTGCTGCTTGATGAGCCGATCACCGGCCTTGACCTTCCGAGCCAAGCGACCATCCTTGAGGTCATCAGCGAACAAGCGCAACGCGGCGGTGCGGCGGTGTTTTCCACCCATCACCTCGGTGAGGCCCGTCGTGCCGATCGTGTGCTGTTGCTTGCCGGCTGTGTGCTCGCCGATGGCCAGCCCGATGACGTACTGGTACCGGATCTGCTCGCTGAGGCATTTGGTGGCCGGATGATTTCGGGCACCACGATGGTGATCGATGAACATCACCATGATGAACACGCGCCGTTAGGCGTCGCCGACCTCGCAACCCACCTCGACGCTCATCGCCATGAGCACGACCACGGGACGATCGATCGATGACGGTCCCCTCTGTTCATGACGACGTGAGCGCACGCCTTGCTCACCTCGGGCAGTCGTATACGGCGAATCGACGGGCCATCGTCGACGTCTTGATCGGAGCAGGGCCGCTCACCTTGCCCGAACTCCTCGACCGGCGACACGAACTTGCTCAGAGTTCGGCCTATCGGAATCTCGCATTGCTTGCCGACGCTGGAGTCGTTCGAAAAATCATTCACGACAGCGATCACGCTCGCTACGAACTCGATGAAGACCTCACAGGTCACCATCACCATCATCTGGTGTGCTCGAACTGTGGAACGGTCGTTGATGTCGAGTTACCAGGCGACGTTGAACGCCTTCTCGACCGATCGCTCGCTGCGATTGCGACAGCTGCTGGATTTGCGCTTGGTCGCCACGACCTCGACGTGCACGGCACGTGCGCTACATGCCGTGCGTAGCCGTCAGTTGCTCAGCAGATGGGGGGCATTGGCCGCCAGGAAATCAGCGACCACCTGCGCAGGAGGGTTGACCATTCCCGTCGTGCCGATCACCACGGTGGGCACGGTTTCGTTGCCGTTGGCGTGTGAACGAACGACCGCTGCGGCTTGGGGATCCGACCAGATGTCGTGTTCGATCGTGGGAATCCCGAGACGCTCAAGTCCACGTCGCAACATCGTGCAATAGGGGCATCCAGGGCGCCAGTACACGTGCACCGCATCAATGGCATCGGCGCTCACGATCCAGCACCAAACAGTCCTGCGAGGCGGTCAAGCGTCGCCACAATCGCTGCTCGATTGCGCGCTGGGTAGGACATCAACTCGATGAACCGCGGCGACTTCGCCGTTGACCAGTCGAAGGTCTCCGTGACCTGGCAACCACCGTCAGCGGGTTCGATCTCGTACCGCCATCGGTGACCTCCGAAGTGCGCCCATGCAATGCGTCGGTCCTGTTCGAACTCGACGACGGTGTTATTCATGCGGTAGGGAATGGGTCCAAGGCGCATATCCATGCCGAATCGAGCGCCGAGCGTGAGCGTTGACGAGCCGCCACGAGCCCGCTGCACCATGCCCGATCCGTCGATCTCATGATGGCGCGAGGGATCGCTCAATAGCGCAAACACCTCAGAGGGCGGAGCCGGCACAAAGCGTGTCTCCGAAACCGAACGGGACGATGTCATGGTCGGGAAGGTACCGGTGGTGCGGCTCACGCCGCCATCTGTGCGTCAGTCGGCTGAAGCGAAGCGTTCGACGTCATCGGGGTGGCCAGCGACCACGATGTGGTCGGCGCCTCCCAACACGGTGTCGGCTTCGGCGTAGGTGTAGCGCCCACCTTCGGGTCGGATTGCCACCACGGTGACTCGGAACTGCGCACGAATACCAGCGGCACCAAGCGTGCTCTCCGCGAAGCGCGGCGGCACCACCATCTGGCTGATGACGAATTCATCGCCGGGTTCAATCGACTCGTCCTCGGTCGGCGAGGGATTGAGGCGAACGAATTCTTCAAGGCGACCTGTGACGAGATGCGCCACACGTTCACCCATTTCCGCTTCGGGATAGACGACATGGTGCGCGCCAACTTTGGCGAGGATGCGGCCATGGTCAGCGGTGATCGCCTTCGCCCAAATGTTTTGGACCTCGAGGTCCACGAGAATTGCCGTGGTCAACACGCTGGCTTCGATGCCGCTCCCGATACATACCGCAACGGTGAGAGCCTCATGGACGCCCAGTGCCTTCAATGCGCGCTCATTTGTGGTGTTGGCCTGAGCGACATGGGTGAGTTCACCCTTCATCTCATCAACACGACCCGGATTGGCGTCGATGCCGAGCACGGAATGACCGAGGCGCATCAATTCGAGCGCGAGCGCCGAGCCGAAACGGCCGAGCCCGATCACGACAATTTCACCGCGGTGTTCGAAGCGCTCACCGCGGAGCATGTTCTGCACGTTGTGAATGATTCGTTCAGCCAATGATCGGACGCTCCTCGGGATAACGATAGGGCAGGTCACGGCTTCGCAGCGCGAGAGCCGTCACGAACGTGATGGGGCCAACTCGGCCAGCGAGCATGACGAGCACGAGCAACAGTCGCGCCACCATCGGCAAGGTCGAGGTGATACCCGTCGAAAGTCCGACGGTGCCAAACGCCGACGTGGCTTCAAAGAGGGCTGGTGTCAAGGTGATGTCCATCGTGCCGACCAAGACCAGCGCGCTCGCAATGACCAGGCCGACCGAGAGCAATGCGATGGTGATCGCCTGTCGAACCAGACCACGTGGGAGGCGTCGACCGAATGCATTCACGTCGTTCTGGCCTCGCACTTCCGCCCAGATCACAAAGCCGAGCACCGCGAATGTGGTGACTTTGATGCCTCCACTCGTTGACGCGGGTCCGGCACCGATGAACATCAATGTGGTGACGATCAACAGGGTTGGTTCGTTCATCGAACCGATATCGATGGTGTTGAACCCAGCGGTGCGAGGTGAGGTGCCTTGAAACCATGCGGCGAGCAGGCGATCACCGACATCGAGCGAACCGAGGGTGGCGGGGTTTCTCCACTCAAGCACCGCAACTGCAAGTGGGCCGATGAGTACCAAGGTCGCAGTAGCAGCAAGCGTGATCTTCGTGTGGAGCGACCAGCGGACTGGCTGCACCCGCTGTCGAATCGACAGCCGTCGCCGCTCGTGCAAGTCGGTTCCACGCACCTGCCGCAAGATTTCGATGATGATCGGGAAGCCGAGGCCACCGAGGATGAACGCGCCACTCACCGGCAACACGATCAACGGATCGCCGACGAAACGAGTCAGCGAATCCGAGTAGAGCGAGATGCCGGCATTGTTGAATGCTGACACCGAGTGGAAGACGGCCGAGTAGGCGGAATGTGCCGCACTGTCGTAGCCGCCAAGCCAGAGTCGGGCGAACAAGATGACCGCAAGCGAGCCTTCAGCGGCGAGCGTGATCTGACCAACACGAACCATGACGCCTCGGAGGTCGACTTCAGCAAGCGCGCCGGCGTCGATGCTCCCAAATTCGGCGGTGGCGAGCATGCGTTGTTGGAGCCCCATCCGGTGCGACGCGACGACGGCGAGGATCGCCCCGAGCGCCATGATGCCGAATCCACCGATCTGAATGAGAACGAGCAATACGAGCTCGCCAAACGCGCTGAACCTTGTGATGTCGACGGTGGCAAGACCAGTAACCGTTGTCGCCGACGTGGCAGAGAACAGTGCGTGAGAGAGCCCGGGGTGTGGCCCTTCAACGGCAAATGGCAGCCGGAGCAGTGCAGCACCGATCGCAATCAGCGACACGAATGCCGACAGCACGAGTCGTGCGGGGTTTTCCACTGCGCGTAGCAGTCGCCGACGTGGCACGGCGTGGACGTTATCCGTCTCTGTCGCCCACGGTGTTGACCACTGGAGCGTTGGAGGAGCGGTCGATGCGGTAGGTTTGGCCGCCATGGGACAGTCCGTCGGCGTTGTCGAGCGAGCAGCTGGAACACCTGGGATGGTGCGTTTTGAACTGAATCGCACCCTTTCGGGTCAGGGTCACGACCGGTTCAGCGCCGGATCGGCGATCCGAGGTGACCGTCCGAGCGCCGTGCTCGCCCGACGGTTGATCGACACCGGCAAAGTTGCATCGGTGCACGTGTACGCCAACATCGTCACGGTGGACCTGGCCAAGGGTCAAGATGCCTCAGGGCTTGCCGAGATCGTCGGCGACCTGTATCAGTACTGGCTGCCTGGCGTGGAGCCGCCCACCTTTGACGATCTTGAACCCGCTGAGGCCCCGGCCTCATCGTCTGGTGACACCGGCGGTGACGATGGATTGTCGGAGGCTGCCAAGCGCGTACCAGCGCACTTGCTTGAGCGCAGCAAGGCCGCCCGGGAGCGCTGGGCCGCCAAAAACGGCTGAACTCACTCAGAGCACGGTCACGCAGGCCGCACTCGCACTCCGTACCGTGGGAAGCGTGTCCGAGTCGCATCACTCCCTCCACGACGTGGCGGAGATGCTTGGCGTGCACTACATGACTGCCTATCGCTACGTTCGACACGGCCAATTGCAGGCGGAGAAGGTCGACGGAGAGTGGCGAGTCAGCGCTCAGGACCTCGACGCATTTCGTTCGGGGGATCGTTCTGGTGCCGGACGTGGACGTCCGGGACGGGCTCGTCGCACCGCCCCGTGGGCAGAGCGGATGGAAGCCCGTTTGATCGCCGGTGACGGCGTGGGCGCATGGGGGATCATCGAGGGTGCAATGGCTGCGGGTGCCACCGTCGATGTGGTCTACACCGAGGTGATTTCACCAGCAATGGTGTCGATCGGTGACCGGTGGGCAGCGGGAGAACTCGACATCGCAGCAGAGCATCGAGCGTCTGCAGTGGTACAGCGTTTGATTGGTCGCTTGGGCCCGATGTTGGCGCGCCGAGGTCGAAGCCGTGGGGTGGTGGTTGTAGGGTCGCCGCCCGGCGAACGTCACAGCATCGTCGTGTCGATGCTCGCCGATCTGCTTCGTGCTGCGGGCTGGGAAGTCTCCGATCTTGGTGCTGATGTCCCGGGAGCGTCGTTCGTGACGGCGTCAGAGGAGTCCGACCCGGTGGCGGTGATCATCTCGGTCACTGACCCAGCCTGTGTTCCTGCCGCCCATGAGGCGTGTATGACGATTCGTGAGTATCGACCAAACACGGTGGTGATCGCCGGTGGTCGGGCGGTGGAGGACGATGCGGCAGCCGAAGCGATCGGCGCTGACCATCACCCGGTGGATATCGATGCACTGGTCGACCTACTCGGCCAACTTGCCGTTGATTCGCGTTCGGCCTGATCGCTTAGAGGAGATCCCATTCAGCCCCATCGGGCGTATCGCGTACTTCGATGCCGGCCTGTGTCATGCGATCTCGAACGAGATCGGCCAGATCAAATCGTCGCTCTGCTCGAGCGGTGGCGCGAATGTCGAGCAACGCGGTTACCAGAGGGGTGACGATGTCACGTGGATCGCCAAGGCCCGTTGACGCAGCCTCGCCGAGACGGCTGATCATCGAGCGGAGTAGCGCTCGGGCTCGGTCAGCCTCATCGCTCATGGTGGGGTCAGCAGCCCACGCAGCCATCGTGGTTTCGAGTTCGAGAGCGGCTCGTGTGGCAGCGTCGCCATTGCGCTCGGCGAGGGCAGTTGCAAAGTCATCGGTGATTCGCTCCGCAGCAGCGATCAACGACGTTTCCGCGGGGGCTGCATCAGCGGGCTCGGACGCGACCGTTGCGGTGGCCATGGTCGATGCCGGTGTGTGACCCGTTGGGTCGATGAGGTTGGCGAGGTCGATCGTGGTCCCAGTCGGCAGCGCGCGCGAACGTCCTTCAACACGAATGGTGACGGTGCCATTACCAACGACGTCAGCCCGACCAGCATTGAGATCGATGACGAGTCCGGTGTGCTCGTCGATGCCGAGCACCCAGGTATCGGTGGGAAGTTCCGCTTCGAGCGCAACGAGGCGACGCTCACCGAGGTAGCAGAACCGCGTGTCGTGGTGCCCGCCTTCGGCGTTGTCGAAGTGTGGGATCACACAGGCGTTGATGCCAAAGGTGCCGAGCACGTCGAGTCCTTCAAGCCAGTGCGGCTCGATGCCGCACTTGTAGATCTCATAGACCGGCACCGTGCGCCGGCCAATAGTGAGCGCCGCAGCGGATGCGAACACGAGGATGCCGCCATCGGTCAACTTGGCGTTGAGGATGTCCGGAACCGGGCTCGATGCCCATTGCCGTAGCGCGTAGGTGGGTGACCCGGGCCCCGCGAAGAGGTAGTCGCTGGCTCGAAGGATGTTGAGGCCGCGTTCGAGTTCGAGGGCGTCGACGGTGTCGAAACGAGTGAGTCCGGCTACGTGAAGGTCGACATCGATGGACTCGGCGAAATATCGAACCGCCCGATCGGCCAACTCGGTGGCGTTCTCTTGGAAACCGTACGGGGTGTCGAGGAGCGCTGCGGTGACATCGTGACGAACCGTCGCTGGTCCGCGAGATAACAGGGCCGCAAGGCGACGGTGGGTGCCAACCATGGTGGGAGCGGTCTCACCTGAACCCATGAGGGCAAGGATTCGTGGAGCGGTGGGGGTTCCCTCGGCAGTCACATCGTCAGTTTGGCCCGATGTCGACCGGTATGCCCAGACCGGCGGCAAGAATCGAACACCTGTTCGCTAACATCGCGATATGGCTGCATTCGCTGACATCCAATCGATGCCGGTTCGCCCAGCGGCATCGCTGGCTGTTGGTGAACGCGTGCTCCCAGTGGCAGATGCATTGACCCCGTTGTTTCCCGAGGGAGGGCTTGTTCGGGGGCAGATGGTGGGGTGTGGCGGCCCGGCGGCGCGGTCGCTGGCGCTCGCCCTGGTTGCTCGTTCGATCGTCGAGGGACGTTGGCTTGCCATCGTCGGTTGTGATGATCTTTCTGCTGAAGCTCTTGTCGAATCTGGAATCCCGCTGCGGCGAGTCGTGTCAGCATCCCCGGGACGTTCGCTGATCGATGCGGCGGGTGCTGTTCTCGATGGGTTTGAAGTAGTCATCATCGATGCAGCGCTGATTGCCCATAGCGCCGTACATCGGATTGCGCAGCGAGTCCGGTCTCGCGACGCAGTCGTCGTCCTCGTGGGGGCGGCATCGGGCGGCGTTCAGACTGATATCGCATTCACCACCCATGATCCGGCATGGGAGGGGATCGGTTGGGGAACCGGACGATTAGTCGCTCGTCGCGTTCGGGTGGAGCGGGCAGGTCGTCGAACGCCACGTCCGATCACACGAGATCTTTGGCTGCCCGCTCAGCACAGCGCCATTGATGTTGAAGAGGTGACTGCAGCGGCGTCGCGGCTGCGGATGGTGTGATGAGCTCAGCAGTGGTGCGAACGATCACTGTGGTGATCCCCGACTGGCCGGCGGTGGCGCTCCAGCACAGCAATGACGATCCGCTTGTGGTGTTGGAACGAGGTCGGGTGATCGCGGCATCAGCGGTTGCTCTCCAACAGGGTGTGCGCCACGGCGATCGGCGACGAGCTGCAACGCGGTCGTGTCCATCGGCACGGGTGGTGTCGCGTGATGTGCTCGCTGAGGTCAGAGCGTTTGAACCGGTCATCGCTGCATTGGCTGATATCTCCCCGCGTCTCGAGATCGATCAACCGGGCATCGTGCGATTCGACATGCGAGGTCCAACCCGCCGACTCGGCGGAGAACACGGCGTCGTTGACGCAGTGGCCAATGCGCTGGCGACATGTTGTTCTGATGAGACGGCACGTATCGGGGTGGCCGATGGTCCCACGGTGTCGTTGCTGGCCGCTCACCTTGCGGCGCAAGCACCGTTGGTGATTCCTGTTGGGGGCTCCGCAGAATTCCTTGCTCAACGCCCCATCGGTGATGTGGTCGCTGTCGACGTCTTGACATCTGAGGGGGTCGACCTCCTCGTTCGGCTTGGCATCGCCACCATTGGCGATCTTGCTGCGCTCGACCCGCGCGATGTTCTCGTTCGATTCGGTGCCGAGGGTGCTCGAGCGCATCGCATCGCGACCGGCATCGATGACCGTCCTTTGGCGGCAATCGAACCTGCATCGCTGCCAGAACTTGAACGACGCTTTGATGACCCACTCACGACGGTGACGCCGGCGGTGTTTGCGATCAGGGAGATGGCGGGCGAGTTGGTTGAGGCATTGTCATCTGCGGGGTTGTCGTGCACATCATTGGTGTTGAGTGCTGAAACCGAACACTCCGAATGGACCGAACAGCACTGGTATCGGGCCGAAGGTTTCAATGCTTCGGCGATGGTCGATCGCGCTCGTTGGCAACTTGATGCATGGGCTGCTGGGTCAGCGGTTTCTGCAGGGATCGTGCTCGTTCGTCTTCGCGTTGTTGGGGTCCGGCCGGATGTGGGACGCCAAGACGGGTTTTGGGGAGGGATCACCGCTGCCGATGAAGCTGCCACCCGCGCAGTCGCCCGCCTGGTCGCCATTTGTGGCGAAGAGCAGGTGCGAGTTCCGGTGGCATCGGGCGGGCGCCTTCCCGGTGAACGTTGCGTCTGGGTGCCGGTTACCACCGTTGACCTTGCGGACGCGTCGCGAGATGAACCTGCTCCGGTATGGCCAGGCAGTGTGGCTCGGCCGGCGCCGACCAGCGTTCCGATATCACCCGAACCGGTGGAGGTTCTTGCGGTTGATGGGTCGCTGCTGTCGGTATCGGGTCGAGGTGATCTCAACGCCGATCCCGATGTCGTCGTGATCGGTGGTCGGCGTCGGCGGGTCGTGGCATGGGCAGGGCCATGGCCGCTGCTCGACCGCTGGTGGGATCGTCGAGGGCGGCGACGGTTAGCCCGGCTCCAGGTGGTGCTCGACGACGGCAGCGCGCATCTGCTCGCAGTGGAGCAGCGACGGTGGTCGCTGATGGGTACCCATGATTGAGCAAGCCGATACGTTCAACACAATGACGTCATCGGGTCGTTCCATTGCTGGGCGGGTTGCCGCAGTGCACGCCCAACTCTTCGCCCACACCCCAGCTGATGCGGACGAAGAGCACTCGTTGGCGCGGTTGCTCGATGAAGTCGATCGGCTCGTGTCGCTCGGGCTCGATCCATTTGAGCAAGACGATGATCCGATCCACATCACCGGTTCAGCGATTGTGATCGGTCGACGCGGGACGGTGCTGCTCGAACATCGCCGGCTCGGCATGTGGCTCCAACCTGGTGGCCATGTCGATGCAGGGGAGATGCCATGGGAAGCGGCGCTCCGAGAAGCCGCTGAAGAGACCGGGCTTGACGTTGCCCACCACGGGGGATCGCCGTATTTGGTCCATGTCGATGTCCATGCAGGGGGTCGCGGGCATACCCACCTTGACCTGCGGTACCTGCTCGATGGCGCCGATGATGATCCGCATCCTCCACCCGAAGAAAGCCAAGCCGTTGCCTGGTTCGACTGGCCCGCAGCGGTTGAGCGAGCTGGTGATCCTCGGCTTTCAGCATTGCTTGGCCGGTTGGCGCGCTAACACCCACTTGCACAGTATCGAACATATGTTCGATACTGTTGGCTATGGGATTTACCAATCCCCAGTGGACATGGACCGAACTCGAAGCACGCCTCTCGGGGCGTCCATCAACCGTCGGGCGTGATGGCCGCGCGCCAGGAAGCCCAGCGTGGAACGCCGGGGGCGATGCCCCTGCGTGGAGTCGTCGTCGCCAGCCCTTTGAAACACCGGCCACCATGGCGCGCCACTCGTCGCGGGTTCCGTATGCGGAACTTCACTCCCGTTCGAACTTTTCATTCCTTGAAGGAGCGTCGCATCCTGAGGCGCTTGCCACCGAGGCCGCTCGCCTCGGGCTTGAAGCGCTTGCGATCACCGACCGAGATGGATTCCATGGAGTGGTCCGCTTCGCCGAAGCGGCTCGTGCTCTTGGGCTTCCCACCATCTTTGGCTCAGAACTCACCGGTATCGCCCCGCATGCCGGAGGTGAGGGTGATCGAGTGGTCCTGCTCGCCGATGGGCCCACCGGCTACGCCCGTCTTGCTCGGGGACTTTCCATCGGTTTACTCGCTGGGGCCAAAGGTTCACCTCGTCACGACCTCGAACGGCTCAGCTCCGAAGTCGGCGGTGTGGTGTGGGTGCTCACTGGCGACGCACACGGCACCGTTCCCTCAACGTTGTGCGCCGAGGGGCCAACAGCAGCGCGTCGCGAACTCGAACGACTCGTCGACCTCTTCGGCCGCGATCGAGTGCTCGTCGAACTCTGGGATCACGGTGACCCTCTTGATCACCATCGCAACGATGCCCTCGTCGAACTCGCTCACCGAGTTGGGGTCGAGTGTGTAGCAACCAACGCCGTGTCCCACGCCACGCCAGCTGATGCGGATCTGGCAATGGCGGTGGGAGCGATTGGCGCGAGATCTGGTCTCGATGCTGCTCGCGAATGGATGTCGGCGCATGGCGGTGCGCATCTGCGATCAGGAGCAGAGCAGTGCCGACGCTTTGACCGATATCCCGGGGTGCTCGACCGCACCGTTGCCGTAGCGCGCTCAGCCGCCTTTGATCTTTCCCTCGTCGCCCCGCAACTACCTCCATATCCATGTCCAGAGGGCATGAACGAGATGACCCACTTGCGTCATCTCGCTGCAGAGGGCGCCCGTCGTCGCTATGGCGACCGTCCCGCCACAGGGGAAGACCTCACCTTGCGGGCCCGTGCGTGGGCAACGATCGATCGTGAACTCGATCTCATCGAGCAACTGGGATTCGCCGGATATTTCCTCGTGGTCTGGGACATCGTCGAGTTCTGCCGTCGCAGCGACATCTACTGCCAAGGCCGCGGTAGCGCAGCGAACTCAGCGGTCTGTTACGCCCTTGGTATCACCGCAGCTGATGCGGTCTCACTCGGTTTGCTGTTCGAGCGGTTCTTGTCGCCGCATCGCGATGGCCCGCCCGATATCGATCTCGACATCGAGTCAGGTCGGCGCGAAGAAGTCATCCAGTACGTCTATGCGCGCTACGGACGCCACCACACCGCTCAAGTGGCCAACGTCATCACCTATCGCGCTCGCTCAGCGATCCGCGATGCGGCACGGGCCCTCGGGCACGATCCAGGACGCCAAGATGCTTGGTCGCGCCACGTTGATGGATGGGGCAAAGTAGCGCGCACCGCGGAGCAGAGCGACGGGAACATTCCAGGTGATGTCATCGATCTCGCCGCTCGTTTAGAAGACGCACCTCGCCACCTGGGGGTCCACTCGGGCGGAATGGTGATCTGTGACCGGCCAGTGATTGAGGTCTGTCCCGTTGAGTGGGCGCGAGCCGACGGACGTTCAGTGCTGCAGTGGGATAAAGATGATTGTGCTGCGGCTGGTCTCGTCAAGTTCGATCTGCTCGGACTCGGCATGCTCTCCGCGCTGCACATCGCAGTTGATTTGGTGGCGCAACATCGCGGTTATCGCATCGACCTTGCAACGATTCCTCAAGAAGATGAGGTGTATGCGATGTTGTGTCGCGCCGACACCGTTGGCGTGTTCCAGGTCGAGTCACGGGCACAGATGGCAACGTTGCCACGGTTGCGGCCGCGCCGTTTTTACGACCTCGTGGTCGAAGTCGCGTTGATTCGCCCCGGTCCGATTCAAGGCGGGTCGGTCCACCCTTACATCCGCCGTCGCAATGGCCTTGAACCGGTCACGTATGTGCATCCACTACTTGAGAACTCTCTCGGCAAGACCCTTGGCGTGCCGTTGTTCCAGGAACAACTGATGCAGATGGCCATCGACGTGGCTGGATTCAGCGCAGCAGAGGCTGATGAGTTGCGCCAAGCCATGGGATCAAAACGCTCTGCGGCGCGCATGGAACGGCTGCGTGAACGCTTCTACAACGGTATGGCTCAGCGCGGGGTGGTCGGGGCCGTAGCAGACGAGATCTACATGAAGATGCGGGCCTTTGCGAACTATGGGTTTCCTGAATCGCACTCGGTCTCATTCGCCTATCTCGTCTACGCCTCGGCATGGATCAAGTACCACGAGCCAGCGGCATTCTGCGCAGCGTTACTCAATGCTCAGCCGATGGGCTTTTGGTCACCGCACACCTTGGTACGCGACGCCCGTCGCCACGGAGTGACCGTCAACACGGTTGATATCAACACCTCGTTGGCGGGAGCCACGCTGACACACGAAGGGTCGGTGATTCGGCTCGGTATTGCTCCCGTTCGAACGATTGGCGATGCGTTGGCGGAACGCATCGTGGCTGAACGCGATGCCCATGGCCCCTACGCATCACCAGAAGATCTCGTGCAGCGCGTGCCAGAGGTGACCGTCGCCCATCTTGAAGCGCTTGCCACCGCAGGGGCATTTGAGGAGAGCTGTGGGCTGGACCGCCGCCAGGCGCTGTGGATGGCAGAGGCCGCCGCTCGATCTCGCCCGGGGACCATTCCCGGGCTTGCATCAGCATCGGCAGCGCCGCGGCTGCCGGGTATGACGCCAGTGGAAGAGGCGGTAGCTGACCTGTGGGCGACGGGGGTATCCCCGGATGGGCATCCGACTTCGTTCCTGCGTGTGGCACTCGATGAACTCGGTGTGGTGACTGCCGAAGGACTCCGTTGTCATGAACCAAACCGGACGGTGGTGGTAGCTGGTGTGGTGACACATCGACAGCGGCCGATGACGGCGCGCGGCACCACCTTCATGAATCTCGAAGACGAGACCGGGTTGGTCAATGTGGTGGTGTCGGCCGGATGTTGGACGCGCTTTCGTTCGATTGCGCGATCAGCACCAGCGCTCGTCGTGCGGGGACGGCTTGAACGCTCGGAAGGGGTGATCAACATCGTGGCGGAACATCTTCAACCGCTGGCAGCACCGGGACGATCCCAGAGCCGCAATTTTCGCTAGGTGAGCGGCCGTGAAACTCACGTGCCGACCACGGGGACCTCGGCCGTTGCCGCAGCGAATGTGGCGATGGCACCGACGTTGAGGCGAGGCAACCACGAGATCACTACCGGTAGCCTCGCGCCCGTGGCGACCGAAATTCGCGATCGATGCCTCAGCGTGGTGATGCCGTGTTACAACGAGATCGCCACCGTTGCCGACTGCGTTGGCGCGGTGCTCAGTCAACCATTGGTCGGCGAGGTGATCATCGTCGACGACGGATCGACTGACGGCACCCGTGAGGTGCTTGCCGAGTTTGACGATCCGCGAGTTCGGGTCATCTTGCAACCGCACAACATGGGTAAAGGAGCGGCATTACGCACCGGCTTTGAGGCTGCGACGCTCGATTTTGTCATTGTGCAAGATGCTGACCTTGAGTACGACCCGTCGGAATATCCCAGGATCGTCCAACCGTTGGCTGACGGTCGCGCCGATGTGGTCTACGGCAGTCGTTTCGCGGGTGGTGATGCGCATCGCGTGCTGTTCTTCTGGCACTCAATGGGCAACAAGTTGCTCACGTTGGCTTCCAACATGTTCACCGATTTGAACCTGACCGATATGGAGACCTGCTACAAGGCATTTCGCCGCGAGGTGATCCAGTCCATCACCGTTGAAGAAGACCGGTTCGGTTTCGAGCCTGAGGTCACTGCCAAGGTCGCTGCAGCCGGTCACCGGGTATTTGAGGTCGGGATCTCGTACAACGGCCGCACCTATGCCGATGGCAAAAAAATCGGTTGGCGTGACGGTGTGCGTGCCTTTTGGTGCATCATTCGGTACTCACGTATCGGCCAGCGGTTCCGCTGAACGCACGAACTTCACTCGCTCGGCCATCATTGCTCTGCCTCCACCGGAGTGCGCCGAGCATGTTGGCGCCGCCGTCACGATGACGTTGGTGATGACCCACTGACCACATGCAGGGCACGTCCATCGAAACGGAGGGCGTTGCCCGATGCCGCGGGCTGACGATGGCCGCCGTGGTGAGGCGGTTCGGGACGTGGTCTGGGCTGTTTGGGATGCCGTCATGTATTCCACGACAAGCACGGCATCAACCGAATTGCAAGCCCATCGGATGCAGTTCGCCTGCCACCCCGTAGGGGTGAAATTTTTTGGATTTAGTCGTTCGGCGTGTCGCGTAGGCCGTCGTTGAAGATCTTGAACATCTCGTAGATCTCCTTGCACTGCTCACAGACCGGGAGCTGCTTGGGATCGCGCGACGGCACCCAGATGTGTCCGCACAACGCTTCGAGGGGGGTGCCTTCGATGCGGGCTTCGAGCACTTTCGCTGCGGCTGATTCACCGGGTTCGACTTTGACGATGTGGGCGACTTGTGGCTCTCCGGTTTGTGGAATCTGCTCCGTCTCGGGAATGGTCTCGGCGGGCAGCGTTTGCAGATCGCTCACGAGAGCAACTCCGTGGCCACCCCAATCCAGAAGTCGGTGGCGAGGCCGAGGCTGTCGACGTCGATGCGCTCGTCGTGGCCATGGAAGCGCGAGCCGAATGTCGCCATATCCATGCCAGGTGAGAAGAGTCCGGCGCCGTAACCGATACGGCCACGTTGACGGTAGAACCGTGCGTCGGTTCCGCCGACGACGATGCCGGGCACGAGGCTCGATCCCGGATAGGCGATCTGCGTGCGATTCGAGATCACCTCCCACAGACGGGTGTCCATTGACGAGATGGTTCCTTCTGCCTGCTGCTCGGCGTCGCCGATCTGCACATGAGGGGCGAGGTCGCCGATCGCCTCGATGAGCATGGCAGTGACGTCATCGGCCGTCGTGCCGGGAAGCGTGCGGATGTCGACGACAAGATCGACGATGTCAGGGATCACGTTCGTCTTCTGCGCTTCAGCCGGGTGGATCACATTCGGCGAAATGGTCGTGTGTGTCATCGCGTGGCAACCTCGAGCAAGGCTCGTCGGCATCGCATCGAGTGCGTCCCACACTTGTGTGGGGTCGACGAGCACCGCTTTGTGCTCCGCCGGGATGTTCATGGCATCGACCTGAGCTCGCCACACGTCGGAGATCTCGGTACGGGGACGAAATGCAGCAAGCCGGCGCACCACCTCAGCCGCCTTGACGAGGGCGTTGTCGCTGCCAAATGGCATTGAGCCGTGGCCAGGCGTGCCGGTGACCCGCAGGCGACGCCATGCAATGCCTTTCTCCCCGACGTTGATGGTGATGCGGCGATGCCCATGGTCATCAACGCTTGACCATCCACCAAGCTCGGTTAACACATAGTCAGCATCGATCACATCGGGGTGATGGTCGAACATCCACTCGGCACCCCAGTGGCCGCCAGCCTCTTCGTCGGCAACGCCGAAATAGATGAGGTCGCCCTTTGGACGGAAGCTGCTGCGTGCGAGATGTCGAAAGGCAACCGCCATCGATGACGTCAGGTTCAACATGTCGATGGCGCCACGACCCCAGACTTCGCCATTGACGAGGTCGCCTCCGAAGGGATCTCGACTCCATCCAGATGGACTCACTGGAACAACGTCGGTATGTCCCATAAGGCACAAACTCGGGGCGTCAGGGTCGGTGCCTTCGATGCGGGCGACGACCGAGGCGCGGCCCGGATGCGACTCGAAACGCTCGACCTCGAGCCCCGCGCCTTCGAGCACGTGCTGGAGCAGATCGGCGTTGCGGATCTCCTCGCCGGAATCGGGCGTGCCGTCGTTGACGCAGGCATTGCGGATCATCGCTTGGAGGAGTTCCGTGGTCTCGGCGGTGAGGGTCTCGCTCATGGTCGAAGACTATTCCTCAGCACCGTGTTGCACGGCCACGGCAATCGGGGGCTATGGTGCGTGCATGCTGTCGGCCGCAGTAGTTGCTCTCGCCCCCGTGGCGGCCATTATCGCGGCTATTGCCGCGGCGGCAGCACGCATCCCCGCCGCTGTACCCGTACGGGTCAGGAGCAGGCGGGGAAGCCGGATGGTCCGCTAACACCATCCACACCCCTCCCGCTCCGCCCCGACCGGCGGCGAGCGGCCGGTCGAGGCTCCAACAACAGGAACCAGAGATGACCACGACTGAATCTTCTAACCCAGGACCCGCTGCGGTCCGTCCGACGCGTCCGACGACGGGCTATGCCTTGCGCGTGCTCGCACGGTGTGTCGATGCAGCATCCGTAGGACGGGTTCGCGAGGCCATCACTTCGAGCGGCGCGGAGATTCGGCGCGAGCCGGCCGGTGCCGATGACGGGGCAATCGATTGGTTGGTGGCGTGTTCCGGCTCCGCACAGCAAGAGGCCGTGCGATCGGTGCTCGAGAGCGCTGACGGCTGCGAGGTAGTGGGCATCTCCGATGCGACCTTCGATCTGCACTTGGGTGGCAAGGTGGCGGTGGCTTCGCGGGGTGCCATTGCTGATGCTGACGATCTTGCGATGGCGTACACGCCTGGTGTTGGAAGGGTGTCGACCCACATTGCGGAGAACCCAGACACCGTGTGGCGCTACACGGGCCGTTCCAATGCCGTCGCCGTTCTCTCGAACGGCACGGCGGTGCTCGGGCTCGGTGATATTGGACCTGAGGCCGCGATGCCGGTGATGGAAGGCAAGGCCGTGTTGTTCAAGCAGTTCGCCGATGTGGATGCCTATCCGGTGTGTGTTCGTGCGCGCAGCGTCGACGAAGTCGTTGCGGTGGGCGCGGCGATCGCCCCAACCTTTGGTGGCATCAATCTTGAAGACATCAAGGCACCCGAGTGCTTTGAAATTGAAGAGCGGTTGCAGTCGATGCTCGACATTCCCATCTTCCATGATGACCAGCACGGCACAGCGATCGTGGTCGTTGCTGCAATGATCAACGCGGCTCGTGTTGTTGGTCGGCCATTGTCGGAGATGACGGTGACCATCGTCGGGACTGGAGCAGCTGGGGTTGCGTGTGCGCATCTTCTGCACGAACTCGGCGTTGGCGACATCATCGGGGTCGACTCACAAGGGATCCTGCACGCAGGACGTGAAGCGTTGCATTCGTCGAAGCAGTGGTTCGTCGATCATGGCAACCGGTCGGGTCGAACTGGCGGTGCACGCGAGGCCATCGTTGGCGCTGACGTGCTGATTGGCTTGTCGGGCCCGGGCATTATCGACGCCTCGTGGGTTGCAGAAATGGCCGACGATGCCATCGTCTTCGCGCTCGCCAACCCCGTTCCTGAGATCATGCCGGAGTTGATGCCCGACAACATTGCCGTCGTTGCCACCGGCCGGAGCGACTACGCCAACCAGATCAACAATGTGCTGGCATTCCCTGGTGTGTTCCGAGGGCTCCTCGATGTCCGCGCCACGAAGGCCACGATGGGCGTGAAGCGCGCCGCAGCCGTTGCGTTGGCTGCGATGGTCGATGCGCCGACGGCGGATCGCGTGATTCCGGGAGCCTTCGAGCCGGGCGTGGCCGATGTTGTTGCAAAGGCCGTGTCCGAGCGCGCGATCGCCGAAGGCCTGGCCCGGCAGCAGGTCTGATTCGGCCGAGTTGGTTACTGACGTGATTTTGATCGATCCACCGTTGTGGTGGTTCCGTGAGCGTCGGTGGAGCCACCTCGTGAGCGACGAGTCGATTGAGGAACTGCATCGATTCGCGCTCGACAATGGCATTGATCGTCGTGGCTTTCATGGGGATCACTACGACGTCCCAGAGGAATACGTCGATCGTCTCATCACCGCCGGTGCCGTGCCGGTGTCGAGTCGAGAAGTGTTGCGACGCCTTCGGGAATCGGGGCTGCGACGCCGGCCTGCCGAGCGTCGTCGGCTGAAATCAGCGTGACGCGGTCGCCGATCACCAACCAGTCGGTGAGCGCAAACGGCTGCATGATGCGCTCCATAGCGCGGCGGTGGCGCAGATCGTTTGGTCGTGCGTCGGTTCCAGGCCGCACACTGATCAGAGCGATCGCGCTCGTTTCCGGCGCGTCATCAGCATCCAGGGCCGAGCGAACAAGTCGAACGACCTCGAGGACGTGATCGGCGCGAGTGGTGTCGGTGACGGCGATGAGGAATGAGCCACACGACCGGTGGTCGAGGCCTACGACGATCGTCTCGGGTTGGAGCGGGCGCTTGACGGTGAGCGCAGCGAGGGCGAGGAGATCGTCGGTGGTGCGAACCGGGTCGATGTGGGCTCGGGGGGCATCGTTCGTTTCGAATCGATCGAGGAGAGTAAGGGCGTTCGGGTACTGGCCGAACTGCTCGTGTGGCGCGTGGTGCATGATCATTCCTCTGCAGTAGTGCGTGGGGCCGTAGAGGCGATCGCTCACCATGATCGTCAAGGGGTGTCACAGCGCGTGCGTCATGCATGACGCGTTGTGGCTCCGGTACCGTGCCCTCGTGCCCCCTGTTCGATTGATGCATCACCCGGAGTGTTCAAAATCTCGTGAGGCCCTTGAACGATTGACAGCGGGCGGATTGATCGAAGGCGCTGACCTCACCATCGTTCGCTATCTCGAGACCCCGCTCGGCGTTGATGAGTTGCTTGACCTGATGTCGACATCTGATGAGCCGGTGGCTGCGTTCATCCGCCCCGATGCAGATCCGGCCTTTGATTCGATTGATCGACATGACGCGCGTGGTGTTGCTGCGCTGCTCGCCGAGCATCCAGCCTCGCTGCAGCGACCGATTGTGACTGACGGATCACGAACGATCATCGCCCGGCCACCAGAGCGCGTCGAGGAATTTCTCGGTGAGTGACGCGGCACCTGAACGCGGATCGGTTCGGTCATTGCGCGACACCGACTGGTCGCACCTGGTGTCGTTGTTGCGTGATCGTCGCCGAGGTCTCAGCATCGGCGTTGCTCTCGGTCTCGCATGGACGCTCGGCAAAATTGCGGTTCCGTTGCTGACGCAATCGGCGATCGACCATTCGATCAACGGCGATGGTTCGGTATTGGCATGGTCAGCGGCAATCGCCGCGGCCGGAGTGGTGACTGGATCCTTCACCGCCGCTCGACGCCACATTGCATTCCGGGAATCGCGCATGGTCGAGACGCTGATGCGCGAACGCATCCACGATCATGTGCTCGGGCTCCACCCTGCATATCACGACCATGCGCAGACGGGTCAGTTGATGAGTCGTATGTCTGCTGATCTCAACCAGGTCCAGATGTTTGTCGTGATGATTCCGCTCACGCTGTCACATGTGGCGCTGATCCTCGGCGTGGCGGTGACGCTCGTAGTGCTCGATCCATGGTTGGCCATAGTCGCGCTTGCTCCGTTGCCCTTCGTGAACGTGACGGCCAAACGTTTCTCGAATGCGATACATCCGGCGGTTCTCGCCGTCCAGTCCGAACAGGCGCAGCTGTCGGCGGTGGTCGAAGAATCGATCGCAGGCGTTCGCGTGGTCAAAGGATTCGGTGCGGAACGGGTACGGATGGAGGCGCTCAGCACCGAAGCCGACGACATTCAAAAAGTGTCACTGCGGGCAGCGGTGATCAGAGCCCGGTTCCTTCCATTAATGGAACTCTTGCCGGCCCTCGGGCTCATTGGCGTGCTTGGGATTGGCGGTCTCCGTGTGCTCGACGGGGCGATGACGGTTGGTGAATTGGTCGCCTTTAACTTCTTTGTCACCTTGCTCGTGTGGCCGTTGCGGTCTATCGGTATGACCGTTGCGTTCGCACAGCGCGCTGCCGCCGCGCTCGAACGAGTGCATGAGGTGCTGTCGGTCGATCCTGCCATCGTGGATCCGCAACATCCCCAACGGCTCCCTGCTGGTGCGTCGGTTGGGGCGGTGGCATTTCGGTCGGTGCGCTTCGGCTACGGCGACGGCGACGCTGCGGTGCTTGATGGGTTTGATCTCAACATTGCGGCGGGGGAGTCCGTGGCATTGGTCGGTGCCACTGGATCTGGAAAGTCCACCATTGCTCGGCTCCTCCTTCGCTTTTACGATCCGGAGGCAGGCGCCATCGAGATCGATGGCATCGACCTGCGCGACCTGCGCGTCGACGACGTGCGCAGGGCGGTCGGAATTGTGTTTGAAGAGACCTTGCTATTCAACGACTCGGTTGCTGCGAATATCGCCTTTGCCTCCCCGTCAGTCGACCCGGACGCAGACCGCGATGCGATCGTTGTTGCTGCATCGCTCGCTGGGGCTGATGACTTCATCCGCTCGCTCCCGGCGGGCTACGACACGGTATTGGGCGAACGTGGCTATTCATTATCGGGGGGCCAGCGTCAGCGCATCGCAATTGCGCGGGCGGTGTTGGCCGATCCGCGAGTGTTGATTCTCGATGATGCAACGAGTGCCGTCGATCCGTCGAAGGAACACGAGATTCGGTCAGCGCTGTCGACGGTGATGGACGGACGTACCACGATCGTGATCGCGCACCGCCCCGGCACCATTGCCATGGCGGATCGGGTGGCGCTCATCGATGGTGGCCAAGTGGCAGATGCCGGCACCCATGACGAACTCCTCGCTCGAAGTGCTCGATACCGGGAAGTGCTCGCAGCGCTCGTGCCCTCGAACGACGTCGTGGTCGGCGGGGATCGCTGATGTGGGGCGGCGCCGGCGTTGATGCCAACGATCGACTTGATCGGGCAGAAGCGGCGAAAGTACTCGCCCGCGCGGCGCGACTTGCTCGCGGCCAGCGGCGCACGGCAGGCGCGGCCGTGGGATTTGTCGCGATGGCAACAGCGACTGCGCTGGTTGGACCGCTCTTCGTTCGCCACGGCATCGACCAAGGTATTCGTCTCAACAATCGATCAGCGCTCATCACTGCAGTCGGTGGATACCTCTTCGTGGCCGCCCTCGGTTACCTCGGATCTCGACGCCAGTACGTGCTCGTCAATCGTGCCGGCGAGGGTTTTCTTCGCGAGTTGCGGTTGAGGTTGTTCGCCCACATACAACGCCAGTCGCTTGGATTCTTCGACCGCAACAAAGCCGGCGTGCTGGTCGCTCGCATGACCGCCGATATCGAGTCGATGTCAGAACTCGTGCAATGGGGCCTGCTTCAGTTCGTGTCGGCCGGCATCTTGATCACCGCTGCGCTCGCGGTGTTGATGGTGTTGTCGTGGCAGTTGACGCTCGTCGCTCTCGCTGTGCTGCCGATCGTGGTGATCGCCTCGATCCGCTTTCAACGCTCCTCAAACGACGCGTATCTCGAGGTCCGCGAGCGGGTCGGCAACAATCTCTCGACAATTCAAGAGCACTTGGCTGGCATTCGGGTAATTCAGGCATCGGCTCGCACCGATGAGCAACGACGCCGGTTCAAGGCGTCGAATCGTGCGTTGTTCGACGCGCATATGACCACGGTGCGCGTCTCGACGTGGTACTTCGGCGTGGTCGAACTCGCTGGTGTGCTCGCCACCGCCCTTGCAGTGCTTGCTGGTGGTTGGCTGGTCGATCGTGGTTCGGTAAGTGTCGGCACGGTGGTCGCAGTGGTGCTGCTGTTGGCGAGTCTGTTCGAGCCCGTGCAACAGTTGTCGCAGCTCTACAACACGCTGCAATCAGCGACGGCGTCGTTGCGCAAGATGTTCGACATCCTCGACACCGCCCCGGAGATTGATGAACATCATGGGTCGGTGGATCTCCCCTCAACTGGGGCACTGGTCGTCGACAACGTCCAATTCTCGTATCCCGGTTCGGTACAACCAGCGCTGAGCGACGCATCGCTCGTGATTGCCGCAGGTGAACGAATCGCGCTGGTCGGACCGACCGGAGCAGGAAAGTCGACATTGGCCAAGCTCGTTGCCCGGCTCTATGACCCCGACGAAGGATCGATTTCGATGGGTGGCATCGATCTTCGTAATGCAACGCTGGCATCGTTGCGTCAACGCATCGTGGTGGTGCCCCAAGAAGGGTTCCTCTTCAACGGGACGATTGCCGACAATTTGCGTCTGGCGAGCCCACAGAGTTCAGACGACGACCTGTTGTCGGCGCTCGACCGGATCGGGGTACGTCGACATTTCACCGATCTTCCCGATGGTCTCGCCACCGAGGTTCGAGAGCGCGGATCGCGTTTGTCAGCCGGCGAACGACAACTCGTGTCGCTCGCGCGGGCTGCGCTGGTCGACCCCGCCATTCTGGTCTTGGACGAAGCGACTTCGAATCTCGATCCCGGCACCGAGGCCGAAGTCGAGGCCGCCTTGGAGCGACTGATGGCGGGTCGGACCGTGGTGGTGGTTGCCCATCGCCTCTCAACGGTTCGGCGGGCGGATCGGATCGTGGTCTGCGATGGCGGTCGCCTTGTTGAGGTGGGCACACACGATGAACTCAGCGCGTTGCCGGGTGGCCGTTATGCCGCGCTCGCAGCAGCGTGGGAGTCGAGCCGTCCAACGGCGCCGCCGTTATTGGGCGGGTGACAACACCAAGACGAACTCGACAAGTCCCTCGGGTTCAACGGTGATGCCGGGAATCGACGGGTCAACGATGTCGAAATCGGTGAACACGACCGGAATCGATCCGAGAATGCCGATTCGTCCAGATGCAACCCGGGCCGTGACCGATGCCGTCACCTCACGGCTTACGCCGCGAAGGGTGAGCGAGCCATTGATGTCGACCTCGACCGTTGCCTCATCGACGGCGTCGACACCGAGAGCGACGGGTTCGGTGAGCACAAAGGTCGCAGTGGGGAAAGTGGCAGCGTCCATGATGCGACCACGGAACTGGTTATCGCGGCGCCCGTCATCACTGGTGATCGTGGCGACCTCGACCTCGAACGACGCCTCGGTCATTGTCTGTCCAACAATGGTGATGCCTCCGGATACCGCGTCGGTGCGGCCGACCCCTTCGGTATCGACACCAAACAGCACCTCTGCCACTCGGTAACCCACACTCGACCCGGCGTCGATCGTCCACGACGAGGCGCGGTCGCCGTCGCCCGCGTCAGCAACGGCAAGGGTGGTGGTCGTGTCGGGCGACGCGGGGAGCGATGAGGCCGTTATGGCACTGGACGAGGTGGCGACGTTGAGCGCAGCCTCAAGGTCATCGGCATCGAGCGCATCTGGCGCGTCGTTGAGCACCTGGGTGTAGAGCAATATGCCTCCGTAGAGGAGGCCGACTGCGGCAATGATGACGATCGCAAGTCGAGTGAGGAGGCGGCGGGGGACAGCCATGGTGGGATTCTCCCACGACAATGGTGCGACGTCACACTGTGCCGGTGTCGCCACCGCAGGTGCGTTCGGTGTCACGATGTGGGAATGACAACCGCTGATATCCCGTTCCGCGAACTGCCCTCAGTGACCACTGCGCGTTCAGCGCCGCGTTTGGCCACGCTCATCGGTATGGCTGTTGGGCCAAGCGGTGCGGTGCCGCGTCAACTAGGGCTGAACCGTCGGGCGCTCGAACAGCACGGATTCGCCGGTCGAGTGGGTCAGACAATGGTGATTCCCCGTCGCGATGGTGCCACCCTGGTTGCGGTAGGCGTCGGTGATGCGCCAACGCCGGGTGATCTGCGTGATGCGGCGGCCGCGTTCGTGCGCGCGGCTGGTCGCCATGGTGTGCTGGCGTGCGACCTCGTCGATGCAGGGTCGTCGACGCAGGCCGATGCGAGTGCGGTGACTGAAGGCCTCATACTGGCGTCGTACCGGTACCCGGGTATCACCGCCAAGCCATCGATGTCATCGTCGATCGAATCGGTCACGATCTTCGGTTCGGCGTCGACGCGACCGCTTGAGGCGGGCGTTCGGCATGGTTCGGTGACGGCCCGGGCGGCAGTGCTTGCCCGTGATCTCGCGAACACACCCCCGGCGCACCTCAACGCTCGCGATCTCGAGGTGATTGCGCTGCGTCTCGGACGTGAGTATGGCTTCGGCGTCGAAGTATTCGATGAAGACGCACTTGCGGAGATGGGCTGTGGCGGTCTGCTCGGCGTGAACCGCGGCAGCGAAGAACCACCTCGATTGTTGAAGCTGACCTACTCACCGCGCTCGCCGCGCGGCCATGTTGCGCTCGTTGGCAAGGGCGTGATGTACGACTCGGGCGGTATCAGCCTCAAGCCGAGTGATGCCTTCCATGTGGTCATGAAGATGGATATGTCAGGTGCCGCTGCTGTCCTGTCGACGATGACGGCACTGCGTGAGCTTCGCTGTCGGACTGCGGTGACGGGATACTTGGTCTGTACCGACAACATGCCGTCGGGTTCAGCGCTCAAACTCGGCGACGTGCTGACCATGCGGAATGGCAAGACGGTGGAGATTCACAACACCGACGCCGAGGGACGTTTGATTCTTGCCGACGGTCTCTCGCTCGCGGTCGAAGAGGCACCCGACGCCATCATTGACATCGCCACGCTCACCGGTGCGGCGATGGCCGCGCTTGGTCCGGATGTCGCTGCGGTGCTCGGCAGCGATCAGCGGTTGATCGATCGCTTGCGCAATGCTGCGGATTCGACCGGTGAACCGATCTGGCAGATGCCACTCGAATCGGGTCGTTATCGCAAACTGCTCGACTCGAATGTTGCTGATATGCGCAACATCGGCGGGCCCTATGGCGGGTGTATCACTGCCGCGATCTTCCTCTCAGAGTTCACAGGTGATGTGCCATGGGCGCACCTCGATATCGCTGGGCCGATGAAGGTTGACGGTGATGAGGCGTGGCGGTCGAAAGGTGCAACCGGTTTCGGTACGCGTCTGCTGATCGACACGGTTCTCGGTTGGTGAGAGGTGCCGCTCGCACCGTCATGTTGCGAGTGTTCGGCGATGTGACCGTCGCTAGTTCGTGAGCGTCACCGATTCAGCTGCAATTGAGGCCCTTCGCGAGTCGACCCCCGCTGCGATCAGTCGAGTTCGCAGGTCGTTGGTGTTGAACGACCACGTGTGCTCGGTCCATTCAGCGTGCACACGTCGCAGGACCTCAGGCAGTCGTCGCAGTTGCCGCTCGGGGAGATCGGGGATTCGACGACGTACCTCAAGACCATCTCGTCCGAGACGCACGAGTCCAAACATCGCGCAGCGGTGAAGCGCCCTGCCAAAGGGTGACTCTTCCCGCTTTGCGTAGCTCATTCCAATCGACGATGCGAGCTCGTCAAGATCGATGCTGAACCCATCGGGCTCAGCATCAAATCGGTCAGCGAAGCGTCGCACGATCCAGGTTGCCGAAGGCCCAAGGGTGCTGATCCAGAAGCGTTCGACGTAGGTGCTTCGCGGGTCGTGCCCTGCCTCCGGTCGTCCCGGTGGTTCGGGCCAAGGTCGGACGGTGGTCTGTGCCTGAACGGTGAGCGTTGGGTGCATCGTGCCTCCTCGTCGATGGTCGATGCGTAGGTGTGGCTGCCGAGTGATCCCTGGATGAAGCGGGTGGTTTCCGTCTGCGTCAGACTCCAGTCATGGGCGACGACGCCGCAGCAGCGATGGAGCAAGTGGCGACGTGGGTTCACGACGCACAACGGGTAGTGGTGCTCACGGGTGCGGGGATCTCAACCGATTCCGGCATCCCCGATTTCCGAGGGCCGAACGGTGTCTGGACGCGGAACCCAGCAGCAGAGAAGGCGAGTTCGATCGAGTACTACCTCAACGATCGAGAGGTCCGTGTCGCGGCATGGCAATCGCGCCTCGAGCACTCGGCATGGACTGCTCGACCCAATGACGGGCATCGAGCCATCGTGGCACTTGAACGCTCAGGCAGGTTGCACGCCCTGATTACGCAGAACATCGACGAACTTCATCAACGTGCCGGAAACGATCCGTCGCGAGTGGTCGAGGTCCATGGCACCGTGTGGTGGACAAGGTGCTGGGACTGCGGCGACCGGCGCCCGATGGCGGAGGCATTGGATCGAGTTCGAGATGGTGATGCCGATCCGGCATGTGGCGTGTGCGCCGGAATTCTGAAGAGCGACACGATCAGCTTTGGTCAGTCGCTGGTTCCCGACGTCATCGATCGGGCGTTCAGCGTCAGCGCCGAGTGCGATCTCTTCGTGGCAATTGGCTCAACATTGAGCGTCTTTCCGGTGGCGAACTGTGTGCCCACCGCCCGGCAGGCGGGCGCGCGCGTAGTCATTGTCAACGGTGAGGAAACCGCAATGGACGGGCATGCAGATGTGGTGTTGCGAGGATCGATCTCGGCGATCCTTCCAACAATTCTGAGCCCGAGTGGGAATACCTGACCCATTTGGTAGGTTTTTGCGTCGTATGGCGACCTTCCGAGACTTGCTGACCGCTGCCAAGGCAGAGATCACCGAGGTGACGCCCGAAGTGGCGGCCTCGCATATCGAAGCCGGACACCTCGTCCTCGATGTGCGCGAACCCGATGAGCACGCGGAGGGCGCGCTCGTCGGCGCCATCCACATCCCGCGAGGCCATCTCGAAGCTCAGATCGAAAACCGGATCGTTGACAAGGCTCTGCCGGTGGTTGTCTACTGCGCCGGCGGTGTTCGTTCGGCCTTCGCAGCCCAGACCATGCAGCAACTTGGGTACACCGCCGTCGAATCGATGGAGGGCGGTTTCGGCCGCTGGAAGGATGAAGGCCGTCCATGGCGGCAACCCGCTTCGCTGACCGCTGAACAGCAACACCGCTACAAGCGCCACCTGCTCCTGCCAGAGGTCGGAACCGAAGGACAGCAACAGTTGCTCAACGCCAAGGTGTTGATGCTCGGCGCAGGTGGGCTCGGCTCTCCTGCTGCGTTGTATCTCGCCGCTGCGGGAGTCGGCACCATTGGCATCGTCGACATGGATGACGTTGATGCGTCAAACCTGCAACGTCAGATTCTTCACAACATTGATCGAGTCGGTGATCGCAAAGTGGACTCGGCAAAGAAGACGCTCACGATGCTCAACCCGGACGTCAACGTCGTCACCTACGACACTCGTCTGTCCGCTGAGAACATCCTCGACATCATCGATGGCTACGACGTCATCGTCGACGGTGCCGACAACTTCCCCTCGAGGTACGTGCTCAATGATGCGAGCGTGAAACTCGGTATCCCAGTCGTACACGGATCGATCTTCAGGTTCGAAGGCATGGTCAGTGTCTTCCATCCCAAGCAGGGGCCGACCTATCGCGACATGGTGCCTGAGCCACCGCCCGCTGAACTCGCACCGTCATGCGCCGAAGCTGGCGTGCTTGGCGTGTTGCCGGGGATTATCGGTTCGATTCAGGCGCTCGAAACCATCAAGGTCATCCTTGGCCTGGGCGAGCCATTGATCGGACGGATCTTGTCGGTTGATACGACCGAGATGGAATTCCGAGTGTTCAACCTTCGTCCCGACCCGGCAAATCCAGTCACATGGGACAATCGCGATCGTATTCAGGTTCGCGACCTTGACGGGTTGTGCGCCCCGTGGGTTGACGATCACTGATCAACGGTCACTGCAGCGGATTCCAACGCTGCTGACGCGCGGTCGCGCTCCTGCATCGCAACGGCGATGAGTACGAGCGCAATACCGATCAGGTCGATGCCTGAGGGGCGTTGGCCGAGCGCGACCCAACCCACCAACGTGGCGGTGACCGGAAGAAGTGCGAGCAGCACCGAGAAGCGTCGAACCGACACGCGGCGCAGCACGTGTTGATCGATGCCGTAACCGATCGCGTTGGAGAAGACGCCGGTTGCCAAACACGCGAGCAAGAGCATCGGTGATCCCCACACCGGTCCGCTCCACGGCGCTCCAAGAGGGGTGAGCGCAATCGCTCCGACGACCAAACCAACGGCGAGGCCGTCAACACCGGCAGTTGCGCTCGCCACACGGGCACCGATCACGATGTAGGCAGCCCAGCATGCCGATGCTCCGAGAATGAAGGCAACGCCGGCGGCTTCACGGCTGACCTCGACGCCGCCAAGCACGACCACTCCCGCCACCGCTGACGCGAGGGCGAGTGCGTTGCGAGCTGACCGAGTGGTCGCAGCAGCCACTGCTACGGGACCGATGAACTCAATCGCGACGCTTTTGCCGAGATCGATGCGCGCAATGCCAAGGTAAAACAGCACGTTCATCGCCGCGGTCGCAAGGCCGAAGATCGCCGCCCCGAGAATGCGTTGGCGCGACCAGCTCTGAGGCGATGGTCGAGCAATGATGACGAGTGCGAGCGCTGCGCCGACTACCCGCAACCAACCGACGGTCTGTGCCGCGACACGGTCGAAAACCGAGACGGCGATCGCAGCCCCGACGTATTGGGATACCGCCGACAGTGCGAAAAGGGCCTCTGCAGGAGTCTGTCGGCGAGGGACCGGAGTCGTGTTCAGTCGAAGATCTCTGGATCGGTGGCGCAGATCTCCTGCCACAGTGGCTGGAAGCTGAACCATCCGGCGAGGTGGTGTCCGGTCTGCTCAAAGGTGTACTGCGCGTACTCGTGGCGAATGTGGATCGGATCACCAGCCGCCATCGCTGCGAGTTGCACCTGACAGTTTCGCTCCATCGTGATGAACCAGAACGCCGCCTCGTCGACGCTGTGGCCAACGGTGAAAAGACCGTGATTCTGGTGGATGGCTGCTTTGCCCGTCGGGAACTTTGAGGCGAACTCAAGTCCGGCTTCCATCTCGAACACGACGGCGCCGCCTTGTTCGGAAATCACCGTGTGGTCGCCATAGAAGGCGCATGAGTCCTGTGTGATGGGGGCGAGCGGAATGCCGAGCGACGAGAACGCTTTGCCGTACGTCGAGTGGGAATGCGCGGCCGAAATGACGTCGGGGCGCGACTTGTGGATGGCCGAGTGCAACACAAACGCGGCCCGGTTGACCGGCATGTCGCCGACGACGATGTCGCCGTCGTGGCTCACGAGCAAGAGATCGCTCGACCGCATATGTCGGAAACTCTTGCCAAACGGATTGACCCAGAAGTGGTCCGTCATGATGGGGTCGCGCACCGTGATGTGCCCTGCCACACCTTCGCCGAAGCCAAGGCGTCCGAAGATTCGCAATGCGCCGGCGAGTTTGGCTTTGCGGTGGACGCGTTCTGCCTCTGGGTCATCAAAGGTTTCCGGATGGAAGGTGATGATCGGCTGGTCGTCGATTGCCATGCGCGAACCCTAGTCAGATCGGCTGCGGTGCATCGACGCGGCGCATTCTCATGCGATCATCGCGCTATGAGTGTCGTCACCGCGCTGCAGCCACCCTCGATGTCGGCCCCGCCAGCCGCCTATGCGCACGGCGTCGCCGTTTCGGGGGCGACGCGATGGATTCATTCGTCAGGGGTCGTCCCAGTTGCCGCCGATGGCATGGTCCCATCGGACCTCGCCGGTCAAGCAAGCGTCGTGTGGTCCAACATCGCGGCGATTCTCGCTGCCGGCGACATGACCATGTCTGACATCGTCTCCGTCACGACCTACGTCGTCGTGGGGGAGGACCTCGCCACGGTGATGGCAGCGCGTGATGTGGCGCTCAACGGGCACCTGGCCGCTTCAACGCTCGTCACGGTGCCTGCGTTGGCGCGTGCCGAGTGGCGCATGGAGATTGCCGTCATCGCTGCCGCCTGAGGCCCACACGGCGGTCGACGCCTACCATGTCGGCATGGCTGACGACGGCGTTCGCGCGACCGACTCTGGAATTGAGATTCAACCGCTCTACACCGCTGATGACCTCAGTGGCTGGGACCCGGCGTCAGCGCTCGGGCTTCCTGGCGAAGCCCCGTTCACACGTGGCGTGTACCCGTCGATGTATCGGGGACGCCTGTGGACGATGCGCCAGTACTCGGGTTTTGGTGATGCGGCAAGCACCAATGAGCGGTTCAAATTCCTGCTCGCGGCCGGTCAGACCGGACTGAGTTGCGCCTTCGATCTTCCAACGCAGATGGGATACGACTCCGACCATGCTCGGGCAGAGGGCGAGGTCGGCAAGGTCGGCGTTGCCATCGACTCGCTCGACGACATGCGCACATTGCTCGCCGACATCCCGCTTGACAAGGTGTCGACGTCGATGACGATCAACTCGACCGCTGCGATTCTCCTGCTGATGTATCAGATCGTTGCGGAGGAGCAGGGCGTGTCGTCCCAGCAGATCTCGGGCACGATCCAGAACGACCTCTTGAAGGAGTACATCGCCCGCGGCACCTACGTGTATCCGCCGAAGCCATCGATGCGGATCATCACCGACATCTTCGGATACTGCTCGGAGCACATTCCAAAGTGGAACACGATTTCAATCTCTGGCTACCACATTCGTGAGGCTGGTTCGACCGCCGTGCAGGAGATTGCATTCACGATTGCGAACGCCATCGCGTACGTCCAGGCAGCGGTCGATGCTGGCCTTGATGTCGACGACTTCGCGCCGCGGCTCTCGTTCTTCTGGAACGGGCATAACCACTTCTTCGAGGAGGTCGCCAAGTTCAGGGCGAGCCGGCGCATCTGGCACACGGTGATGACGGAACGCTTCGGCGCGAAGGATCCTCGCTCGGCAATGTTGCGTTTCCACACCCAGACCGGTGGTTCAACGTTGACTGCTCAACAGCCGGTGAACAACGTCGTACGCGTGGCGATACAGGCGCTCGCTGCGGTCATGGGTGGCACCCAGTCGTTGCATACCAACGGCTATGACGAGGCGTTGTCCCTGCCCACTGAGAGCGCCGCGCGGCTTGCGCTGCGCACCCAGCAGATCATCGGATACGAGTCCGGCGTCACCGATACTCCTGATCCCCTTGCTGGCTCCTTCCTGGTCGAGTCGATGACCGATGAAGTTGAGCGGCTTGCCTGGTCGTATATCGAGCGGATTGATGAGATGGGTGGTGCGGTTGAGGCGATTGAGGCGCACTTCCAGCAAGACGAGATCGAACAGGCTGCGTACGAGTACACGAAGTCGATCGATGACGATGACCGTGTGATCGTGGGACTGAACCGCTTCACCATTGAGAACGAGCCAGAGCCCGATGTGTTTCCGATTGATCCGGCGCTTGAACCGGCGCAAAAGGCCCGCCTCGCAGCGTTCAAAGCCAATCGCGACATGGCAGTGGTGGGGGCCCGTCTTGATGCGGTGACCAATGCCGCTCGTGGCTCAGACAACCTGCTGTATCCCATGAAGGACGCATTGATGGTGGGCGCAACGCTCGGCGAGGTGAGCGATGCGTTGCGAGCGGTTTTTGGGACGTATCAGCCCTGACGCTGCCCTAGGGATGAATTACGACTAGCCGAATCGGATTTATCGGAATACACTCCGCCACCGGGAGGTTGTGCGGATTATGGATTCGATGCTTGCGATGCCGATGCCGCCGCTTTCGCCTGCGGTGCACACCGGCGTTCTCGACCTCATCGGCAACACGCCCATGGTCGACGTGTCGGTGCTGTCGCCGAATCCGGACGTGCGGATCATCGCCAAACTCGAGATGCAGAACCCGTTCGGGTCGGTGAAGGATCGCATTGCCAAGGCAATGATCGAGGCGGCAGAGAAAGACGGGAAGCTCTCGCCTGGTCAGACCATCATCGAACCGTCCTCGGGCAATACCGGCATCGCACTCGCCGCAATCGCTCGCTTGAAGGGCTACCCAATCAAAATCTTGATGCCGGAGTCGGTGTCGATCGAGCGGCGTCAGATGCTCGAGATCATGGGCGCAGAGGTGATCTTGACCCCGGGCGGGGAGGGATCGAATGGCGCGGTTCGCCGAGCGACCCAGATGGCAGCGGATCACCCCGAATGGTGCTTCATCTATCAGTACGGGAATGACGCCAATCCTCGTGCGCATTACGAGGGGACCGGCCCTGAGATTTGGCGGGATGTTCCTGAGATCACTCACTTTGTCGCAGGTCTCGGAACCTCGGGAACGCTCATGGGCACGGGCCGGTTCCTGAAAGAACGCAACCCGGACATTCAGATCGTGGCAATCGAACCGCCGCTTGGGGAGAACGTCGAAGGCCTTCGAAATCTTGATGAGGGCTACATCCCTCCAGTCTTTGACAACTGGAACGGCTTCGAACTCCTCGACCGCAAACGCGTCGTGCGGCCCCGCGAATCGATTGAGTGGACTCGTCGTCTCGTCGCAGAATGCGGCATTTTCGCCGGGATTTCCTCCGGCGCGGCGCTCGCAGGGGCTGCGAAGGTCGCTGGTTCAATCGATCGCGGAGCCATCGTGTTCATCGTGTGCGACGGCGGCTGGAAGTACCTCTCGACCGGCGCGTATACCGACGACCTCGATGCGGCCGAAGCAGCGGCGGAGAAGATCATCTACTTCTGATCACCTGTCGTTCATGCTGAGCAGCCGCAAGGTTGAACTCAAAATGAACGGAAGGTAAACACACGCGACTAGGTTGCGTACCGCATGGCCGAGCAACGCGAAGAACGGGTGCCGCGGTGGCTGCGATCGCTGATCGTCGCTGGTTTGATCTACCTCTTCCTCGCCGGGGTGTCATCGCTCGAGTCGGGCATCAAGGTGATGGGTGCCGATACCCAGGAGCGCCTGTTCTCACAGGTGTCGAATCCATTCGTCGGTCTCTTCATCGGACTGCTCGGAACCGTTTTAGTCCAGTCATCGTCAGCGAGCACCTCGGTCATCGTCGGTCTCGTGGCGTCTGGTGCGCTTGGCATCGATCAAGCGGTGCCGATGATCATGGGGGCCAACCTCGGAACCACGGTGACGAACACGCTGGTGTCGCTCGGGCATGTACGACAGTCGAACGAGTTCCGACGTGCTCTCGCAGCGGCCACGGTGCATGACTTCTTCAATCTCATGTCGGTTGCCGTCTTGCTGCCGATCGAGTTGTTGACGGGGCGTCTGTCGTGGCTTGCTCACTCAACCGCTGATTTCTTGCTCGGCTCGGGGGGCTCTGAATGGGAAAGTCCCATCAAGGCCTGGGTGAAACATCCGGTGTCATGGCTCAAGGACGTCCTCGGTTCAATCGGGTTGACATCAACCGGTCTCGGCATCGCCATGGTTGGAGTGGGCTTGGTTGTCGTATTGCTCGCCTTGATCGCCATCACGAAAAATATGAAGACGCTGATCGCTGAGCGCCTCGAACGGTCGATGAATCGGGTGCTCGGCCGCGGCGGCGGCATGGTGGCGATCGTGGTGGGCATGCTCGTTACGATCGCCGTGCAGTCGTCGAGCATTACGACATCGATTCTCATCCCGATGTCCGCAGCCGGCGTGATCACCCTCCGCAACGCCTACCCGGTCACGCTTGGCGCCAATGTGGGTACCACCATTACCGCGTTGTTGGCGGCGATGGCCGCATCAGGGTCTGATGCCCTCACCATTGCGTTGGTGCACACGTGGTTCAATGTCCTCGGGATCGTCATCCTGTTCGGCATACCGTTTCTCCGGCCATTGCCGATTCGTGCCGCCGAGTTGCTTGCCGAGATGGCGATACGGCGTCGTGCCGTGGCGTTTGTCTGGACGCTCGGCGTCTTCATCATCATCCCACTCATCGGCATTGCGGTATTCCGCTGACACGAGGAGGCTTCCATGGTCCTGTCGTTCTTCAAGAAAGGCGAGTCGCCGATCGATCGCATCGCACACGAGACGATTGCAATGCTTGGTGACGCGCGGCATTCGTTCGACCTTGCATCGACGGCGGTGCTCGCCGGCGCCGACCCTGCCGCCGTTGGCGCTGACATTCGAGCCACCGACGAGCGGATCAATGCGGCTGAACAGCGTCTTCGATCTGAACTCGTCGTGCACATCGCCGTTCGCGGCGGTGGCGATATCGCGCTCGTACTCGGCTACACGCTATTGCTCAAGAAGATCGAGCGAATCGGCGACCAGGCGAAAAACATTCTCGATCTCGCCGAGGAAGGTATCTCGCTGGCCGGAGCCGATGACAGCGATGAGTTCATAGCTCGCCGTCAAGAGATATCGCAGATGTACGTCGAAGTCGCGGACATCCTTGCAACCCTCGACGCAGAGCGCGCGCGTGCGTTTCTCACTCGCACCCGGGCCTTGAATTCCGAGTGCGAAACGAAACTGCACGAGTACATGCACTCTGATCAGCCTGGCCATTGGGCGGTGCCGAGAGCGGTGTTGCATCGCTACTGGAAACGCATCGTTGCCAACCTCGCAGGCATCGTGACGTCGGCGCTCGAGCCCGTGCAGTCGCTTGATTACCTCGATGGTGGCGCCACCGACATCACCGACGACTGAGCGCCAATCGCTAGCGTGCCGGTCGTGAAGCGTCCGATCGGGATCTTCGACTCAGGCTTCGGTGGTCTGACGGTGGCGCGTGCATTGTTCGACCTGATGCCGGCAGAGGATTACGTCTACATCGGCGACACTGGCAGGTATCCGTACGGTTCGAAGCCGCTCGAGGATGTACGCGGCTACGCCGAGGAACTCGCTCACAGCCTGATCGACGACTTCGATGCAAAGGCGATCATCGTGGCGTGCAATACGGCGACCGCCGCTGGTCTCGATGATCTTCGCGCCGGCACCACTGTGCCCATCATCGATGTGGTCGCGCCAGGTGCCTACGCCCTTGTCTCCGCGACCCGAACCGGGCGTGTTGGCGTGATCGGCACGGTAGGCACGGTCTCATCAGGGGCCTACGTCCACGCAGTCGCTGCGGCCGCTCAACAGAGCAGCGAAACGGTCGATCTCACGAGTGCCGCGTGTCCAGGCTTCGTTGAATTCGTGGAGCGAGGACAGATCACGGGCGATGAAGTCACGGTGCTTGCTGAACGCTTGCTCGCGCCCGTCCGCCTCGCCGAGGTCGACACCTTGCTCCTCGGTTGCACGCACTACCCGTTCTTGGCGAGGACCATCGCTGACGTCATGGGACCAGACGTGGTGCTCGTGTCATCTGCAGACGAGACGGCGTTCGCTGCCAAGGATCAACTGCACCAACTCGGCCTGCTCCGAACCGGCGGCTCGGTAGGCAGTCGCCGATTTCTGTCAAGCGGTGATGTCGACTCGTTCCGAGAACTTGGTTCGGCGCTCCTTGGGTTTGAACTCGATCGCGCCGAACGATGGCCCATCCGCAATTCGGCCTAGCCTGACGTCGCACCCGAGCGCCGCATTTGCGGCACCGCCCCACAAGGAGATCCCATGTCACGCCCCGACGGTCGGCGTCCCGACGAACTTCGTCCCATTACGTTTGAACGCGACTTCACCGAGATGGCCGACGGCTCATGTCTCGTCACCGTCGGACGGACCAAGGTGCTGTGCACCGCGTCGATCGACGAGGACGTTCCCCGTTGGATGAAAGGCCGCGGCACCGGATGGGTAACCGCCGAGTACTCGATGCTGCCTGGCTCATCGCCCGATCGTGTCGATCGTGAGGCGGCAAAAGGAAAGCAGTCGGGACGCACAGTGGAGATTCAGCGCCTAATCGGCCGAGCGCTGCGAGCCGCCTGCGACATGACCCTGTTGGGCGAGCGACAAGTCGTGGTCGACTGTGACGTGATTCAGGCAGACGGAGGAACGCGCACTGCGTCGATCTGCGGGGGATACCTCGCATTGCACGATGCGCTGACCCGGCGTATGCAGCAAGGACTCATCGCTGCTCACCCCTTGCATTCATCGTGTGCGGCGATTTCGGTAGGCATCGTCGACGGTGTGCCGGTCCTCGACCTTCCCTACGTTGAAGACTCCCGCGCTGAAGTCGATATGAACGTGGTGATGCTGCGTCCCGGCGGCGTCGGTGGTCAAGCACGTTTTGTCGAGGTGCAGGGGACAGCCGAAGGCATGGCCTTTACTCGGTCGGAATTGGATTCGATGCTCGTGCTTGCCGAAGCCGGGCTTGGCCGAATCGCCGATCTGCAAGATGAGATGACCGCCGTCGCCCCGCCAGCGCGTTCGTGACCCGCCGTCTCGTCTGCGCCTCAGCGAATCCAGGGAAAGTCGCCGAACTCGCCGCGCTCCTCGAGGGCATCGTCGTTTTCGAGCCTCGACCGCTTGACGTTCCCGATGTCGTGGAGGACGCGCCGACGCTCGAGGGCAACGCCGAACTCAAGGCCCGCGCCATTGCTGACGCAACCGGTATCGCCGCACTCGCCGACGACACTGGCCTCGAAGTCGATGCCCTCAACGGCGCTCCGGGAGTCAGGTCGGCTCGATTCGCCGGGGAGCCGTCCGATGATGCAGCCAATCGGCGTCTGCTCTTGGAACGTCTCGAAGGTGTTGAGCACCGATCAGCACGATTTCGCACCGTGATGTGCGTCGTCGATCCGGCTGGCGGAGTCGCCTTCGCGGAAGGCGTCTGCGAAGGGACGATTGGCACTCGCGATCGGGGCGAGCGTGGGTTTGGCTATGACGCCATTTTCATTCCTGCTGATGGCGACGGCAGGACGTTTGCTGAGATGAACGCCGCAGAGAAGAATGCGATCTCGCACCGGTCGCGTGCGTTGCAAGCCTTGCTGCAGCGTTTGAAAGCTGGCTGAACAGCTACCAGTGGCGCAGGTCGATCGCCCAACGATCGATCACCTCGCCATCACGAACGAGCCACATCGCCTCGTGGCGAGCGATCGTTGGATCAACATGGGCGGGGATCACGTGCACGCGCTGGCCGACCACGAGTTGTTGTCCTTCGGGCACGGCGAAGGTCACATGCTCGTCCGAGCAAAACCAGACGCTTGCGCCATCGATGCTGGGATCGCCGTGATCCATGCCGAGCGCTTTCAACCCGACATCGGCCACACCGCGCCGACCGTTGACGGAGATCACGGTGCCGGCAATGGTCAACGCCACGGCGAATCCGTCGTCGAGTGCTGCGTACTGGCTGTCGAGCAGCGCGTAACTGCCTGCTTGGATCTCGGTGACCCCACTCGGAGATTCGAGGCCGATCGTGTGCATGCGATGCGTGCCGGTGCCGCCAGCCGACACGATCTCACCGCCGACGTCATCGTGTGCTCGTCGCAGCAACAACATGGACTCGCGAACTCGTGTCGCTCGCTCATGTTGGTCGGTGACCATCTGAAGGTGCCCTTCGTAGCCCATCACCCCGACAACCGCCATGCCAGATGAACGGGCCATGTCGGCAAGTCGCCTGGCGCCGTCCGGGCTCACGCCACATCGCGGCAGCCCGACATCGACATCGATCAGCACCTCACGAACACCGGCCTGCGTGGCGGAGCGAATCGTCTCGTCGGAATCGACCGCCACGGCGAGTCCAATCCCCGCTGCCTCGCACGCGACGACCATCGATCGAAGCCGATCCCGATCGACGACCTCGTTGGCGAGCAACAGATGGGTTCCGACGCCGGCCTCCGCCATGCCGATGACTTCACGCGGCGTTGCACAGGTAAAGGTCGTATGGCCAATGGCGGCCTGCTGAGATGCCAGTGCAGTGCACTTGTGCGCCTTGACGTGCGGTCGCAGCGATGCGCCGGGGAAACGAGTCGCCATCGTCGCCAGATTGCGCTCAAATGCATCGACATCGACGAGTAGCGCTGGCGTAGACAGTTCTTCGACCCGCATCTTCACAGCCTGCCATTCCTGTCGCTCCGGCTCGGTACCTGACGAATGCTGGCGGCTACGGTGCGGCCATGACCGAAGCGTTCATTGTTGATGCAGTCCGTTCTCCTGTTGGTCGCCGTGGCGGTGCACTGTCGAGTGTGCATCCTGCTGATCTCGGCGCCCATTCGATCAAGGCGCTCATCGAGCGCTCCGGCGTTGATCCCAACGCCGTCGACGATGTCGTCTTCGGCAATGTGAACTCGGTCTGGGAGCAGTCGGGTTGCATCGCTCGCACCTCGTGGCTGACCGCTGGACTGCCCATGCACGTTCCTGGGGTCACGATCGATCGTCAGTGCGGTTCGGCGCAGCAAGCAGTGCAGTTTGCCGCTCAAGCGGTGATGTCGGGGACCATGGACATGGTTGTTGCTGGCGGCGTTGAGAACATGTCGATGGTGCCGATCACCGCAGGCGCCCTTGCTGGCAAAGATGACGACCCAGAGTTCAATCCATTCACCGGTGCCCACGGCTGGTCGTCACGTTTTGGCGGCGGCGAGGTCAGCCAGTTTCTCGGTGCCGAGATGATGGCCGAGCATTGGGATATCTCGCGAGACGAGATGGAGGCGTTCGCTGTCGAGTCACACGAGCGCGCCATTCGGGCGCGAGCAGAAGGCCGTTTCGATAACGAGATCGTTCCTCTCAATGGTCTCACCTATGACGAGGGCCCCCGCGAGCCAAACATCGAAAAGATGCGATCGCTCGCCACGTTACGAGAGGGCGGCCGAATCACGGCTGCGGTCGCAAGTCAGATTTCCGATGGTTCGGCGGCATTGCTCATTGCCAGCGAGGACGCGGTGAAGCGGCATGGGTTGACCCCACGGGCCCGAATTCATCACATGACCGTGCTGGCCGATGATCCGATCATGATGCTGTCCGCGCCGATTCCAGCGACCCGCCGCGCCTTGGAGCGCACCGGTATGTCGATCGACGACATCGATGCTGTTGAGATCAATGAGGCGTTTGCACCTGTGCCGATGGCATGGCTGAAAGAAATCGGTGCCGATCCGGCCAAGGTCAACCCAAGCGGTGGGGCCATTGCGCTCGGTCACCCACTCGGTGCCACTGGTGCCCGACTCATGGTCACGCTGCTGAATGAACTCGAGCGCACCGGCGGTCGGTTTGGCCTTCAGACCATGTGTGAGGGTGGCGGCCAAGCCAACGTGACGATCATCGAGCGGCTCTGAGCAGACCGGTGCGCGGTGCGCTGATCCTCGTTGCCAGCATGGTGATTGCTGGTTGCGGAGCGAGCGTTGCTGCGCCATCAGGCTCGTCGACCACTGCAGTGACGAGTACGACAAGTGCACCGCCCTCGACGACGAACGCGCCCGAGACGGTGTCGTCGTCGACGACACCTGCCACGACGACGACCACCGAGCCGGCGCTTGAGCCAGTTCTTGCAGGATCCACGGCGATGGCGGTGTCGTTCAGTCCAAGTGGTGAACCAACAGGGTTTGCCGACCGGGTCGCGCCACTCTTGATGGAGCACTGCGCGTCGTGTCATAACCCGGGTGGCCCCGGATCGACGCATTGGTATCTGTCGACGGCACGTGACGTGGTGGATGTCGACCGATTCATTGTCGAGCAGCTTGAGAGCGGCGCAATGCCGCCGTGGCCAGCGAGCGATCTTGGCGTGCCGTACGTCGATTCTCTTGCGCTCACCGAGGAAGAACTCACCGACATTCTCGACTGGATCGCCGCTGGATCGAACCTCGATGTTGACCCGTCGACCTCGATGGTCGGTGGTCCAATCGCTGCGATTCGAGAACCTTTGGTCGTCCCACCGAGCGAGCCGTATGACGGAGAGGGCGGTCGCTACGACGACTACCGGTGCCTCGTCTATGACCCCAACCTCACCGAAGGTGCGTGGCTTCGCGGCCATCAATTCGTAGCCGACCAAACCGCTGTGGTCCATCATGCGATTGGGTACTTGGTGCCGTCCTCACAACGGGCCGCCGCCGATGCCCGCGACGCTGCTGATCCTGGAAGTGGCTGGGAGTGTTTCGGAGGCACCGGCCTTGGGGACGACACCTTCGTGATGGGATGGGCGCCTGGGCAATTGCCCGACGTCTATCCCGATGGATCTGGGCTGTGGGTTGACGCCGGTGACTTCTTCGTTATTCAGGTTCACTACCACTACGACACGCGGCCGGGCCCTGATGCATCACACATTGAGTTGTCACTCGCACGGGGCGACTTCTCACTTCAACAGGTGACGATTACTCAGTACCTCACGCCAGCGGAGATTCCGTGCGGTCCCGGCGAGTCGGGGCCGCTATGCGACCGGGACGCCATCGCCGCTGCGGCACGAGCGGAATATGGAGTGGTGCCGGCTGACTTCATCAACATGTCGTGTGGTGTGACACCAGATGACTTTGCTGGCATGACAACCGGCACCGCGTGGTCGACGTGCGACATGCCCGTGCGAGCGAGCGGTGAGATCATCTCGGTGCTTGGGCATATGCATGATCTCGGCGCGACCTATCGCATGACGCTGAACCCCGACACACCAGACGAACTCGTCCTATTGGACATTCCGGACTGGGATTACGACTGGCAGTACAACTACGAACCAGCAGATTCCATCGTGATCACTCCTGGGGATACGTTGCGCTTCGAATGCTCGTGGGAGCGATCACGTCGTGATCCGTCGCTGGAGCCGGCGTACGTGTTGTGGTCGTTTGGCAGCGACGACGAGATGTGTTTCTCGACGGTCGTCACGCGACCGATCGACTAGGCCAGATACTTCGGCGGGTTATCTGAACGCTGAACCGCACGCTGGACACCAACGGCCCCCGGGCCCGTCCTCGATCAACGCGTCACCGCAATACGGGCACGCCGCCCCTTGTGCCCCTTCATCGTCCTCATCGTCCATTGCTGCACCTCCGATGCACCAACGCTCGAATGTCGATGTACCGTGCGGGCGGTGGGACTCGAACCCACACTCCGAAGAACAGGAACCTAAATCCTGCGCGTCTGCCAGTTCCGCCACGCCCGCAGGCCCGTGATGGTACCGCTGCCGCATCGAAGGTTCGCCCGCTCCGTGCAGTCACCGTCGTCCTTTGACAGACTGTCAAGGTGACCGTGACTGATTCGACCCTCGCCGACGCACTTGAGAATCAATTCGGGCTTGCCGATCGCGTCGTCGACGAGTCGGCTCTGGCGAATTCGGTTCAGCGTTTCCGCGAACGCGGCATCACATTGCCAACGTTCGCTCAGCTCGCGGACCCATCGCGGTTCAGTCACGACGATCGCGTGGGCGACGCCGACCCACAAGGGCCAGATGCTCGGAATCTCTGGCGGGTGCACTGGTACAACAACCTTGTCGGTGGCCGCGTTGACGTTCCCGATCACGTGGTGTTGCCGCCGTCGGTGACCGGGGTGCAGAGCCCGATCATCGTGGTCTTTGGTGATCGCTTCCCGATGATCACAGCGCACAAGGTGTTGGCTGCCTACGCATGCCTTGCGCCTCGAGTGGTCACCGGGCAATTCGATCCAACGCGTCACCGCGCCGTGTGGCCATCGACGGGCAACTACGCCCGCGGTGGTATTGCGATCAGCCGCATCATGGCAAGCCGAGGTGTGGCGATCCTTCCCGAAGGCATGAGTCAGGAACGTTTTGATTGGCTTGACCGCTGGTGCGAGAACCCTGCTGACGATGTCATCCGCACGACGGGAACCGAGTCGAACGTCAAAGAGATCTACGACGCGTGTAACGCGCTCGCACGTGACCCGGAGAACTTCATCCTCAATCAGTTCTCCGAGTTCGGCAACCACCTTGGCCACTTCACCGTGACGGGTCGGGCGCTCGCTCATGCGTTCGAGCATGTGCGGGCATCGTCAGGCCGAGATCTGCGCCTCGCCGCATTCACGTCGGCAACCGGTTCTGCTGGAACGATCGCAGCGGGTGATCGGCTGAAAGACGAGTATGGGACCCGCATCGTTGCGGTTGAGGCATTGGAGTGCCCAACGATGCTTGAGAACGGCTACGGCGAGCACAACATTCAAGGCATCGGCGACAAGCACATCCCGCTCATTCATAACGTGATGAACACCGATGTCGTGTGCGCCATCAGCGACCACGCCACCGACGATTTGGACGTGCTGTTCAACACGCCCGCTGGGCAGGCGTATCTGGCCGATGTCAAGGGCGTCGATGTCGCGACGATCGAGGCGCTCACCCATTTCGGGTTCTCGGCGATCTGCAACACGCTCGCCGCGATCAAGACGGCGCGTCTGTTGGACCTTGGCCCCGATGATGCCCTCGTCACTGTGGCGACCGATGGCAGTGCGCTCTACCCGAGCGAGCGCGCCAAGACCCTTGCTGGACGATTCGGAGGCGAGTGCACCACCGCCGATGCGGCCGAGATTTTTGGTCGCCATCTCGGTCATGTGTCGACTGAGCACATGATCGACATGACCGAAGCGGATCGTCGGCGCGTGTTTAACCTCGGGTATTACACCTGGGTTGAACAGCAAGGAACGCCGTTTGAACTGTTTGAGCAGCGGCGGGATCAATCGTTCTGGGTTGGCCTTCGTCGCTATGTCGGCGTGTGGGACGAGATGATCGATGACTTCAACGCACGTGTCGCCACCAGCTGAGCGGACGTTGATGTGATTACCGGCCTGCGTTGCGCGGTCTGCGATGCCAGCGTCGAGATCGTTCAACCGTTCACCTGGGCGTGCCCCAACGCTGCTCCCGATGACCCACATCACCTGCTCGAATTCGTTGACGACGGCGTTGTTGAGCCGGTGGACACGCGAACGACCGAGCCCATCATCCGTTATCGCCGTCGTTGCGCGTGGTGGGCGTTCGCTCGGGCGAATGGGATGTCCGACGACGACACCCTTCACATCGCCTCGACGGTGGCCGGGGGCTTTGCGACCTCACCGTTTGGGCGGCACGCGGCGTTGTCGGCAGCTCTTGGAATCAATGTGTGGGCCAAAGACGAAACGCACTCGGTAGCCGGCTCGCACAAGGCCCGCCATCTCATCGGCATCATGCTCCACCTTCGAGTCGCTGAGACGCTCGGATTGTTGACCGAGCGTCCTGCGCTGGCGATCTCGTCGTGCGGTAATGCCGCTCTTGCTGCGGCGACGATCGCGTCGAGCCAAGGCTGGCCGATACGCGTCTTCGTGCCGACATGGATGGACGACGCTTTTGGCGACGGTCTCGACCGGCTTGGGGCCGAGGTGCACCGGTGTGAGCGCCGTGATGATGGTGCTCTCGGTGATCCGGCAATGGCCGGATTCCGGGCCGCGGTTGCCGATGGGGCCGTTCCATTCAGTGTGCAAGGCCCCGCGAATGCGTGGTGTCTTGATACCGGACGAACCATTGGTTGGGAAATGGCCGAGTCCCTGCCCGACTCTGGGCTTGAGGCGGTGTACGTCCAAATCGGCGGCGGCGCCTTGGCAACGTGCCTCAGCGCCGGACTCGGTAGGGAGGTGCCGTTGGTGGCCGTGCAGGCGCAGGGGTGCGCGCCATTTGCAGCTGCGATGGAACGAGCGATCCATGTCACTGACCCTGAACATCATTGGGCCGAGGTGATGATGCCGTGGTCGGCCCCGACGTCGTTGGCTGATGGCATTCTCGATGATGAGACCTATGACTGGATCGGTGTGCGGCGGTCCGTGCTCGCAAGTCGGGGTCGTACGGTGATCGCACCCGAGTCGTCGATCGTGGCGGCTGCATCGCTCGTCGAGCGCACCGGACCACCCACATCGCCGACGGGAACGGCTGGATTGGCAGGACTCATGGCTGATCTCGATGAGGGTTTTCGTCCTGAGCGACCCGTGGCGATCGTGTTGTCGGGAGTTGCACGCTGACGTCGACGGTGCTCGCAGGTAGCCTCACCCCATGGCAATGGAGTCCACTGCATCCGCACCGCTCGCACTCGATGGTGGGTTCGACCCCCGAAGCGATGTCTTCAATCGCTTGTTGAAGAACCGAGTGGTCCTGCTCGGATCGGATGTCAACGACGACATCGCGAATCAGATCTGCGCGCAGTTGCTCTATCTCGAGGGCGAGGACCCGGCCGCCGATATCTGGCTCTACATCAATTCGCCGGGTGGTTCCGTGACTGCCGGTATGGCGATCTACGACACGATGCAGTTCGTCTCGTGTGATGTGGCGACGGTGTGTTTGGGTCTGGCTGCGTCGATGGGTCAGTTCTTGCTCACCGCGGGTGCGGCGGGAAAGCGCTACAGCCTTCCGAACGCTCGGATCATGATGCATCAGCCGCTCGCAGGTCTTCGTGGCCAGGCGGCCGACATTGCAATTCAGGCCGAGCAGCTGGCGTACACCAAGCGCCGTATGGCCGAGTTGATCGCACAGCACTCCGGACAAGCACTCGAGCAGGTTCAGGCTGACTCAGAGCGCGACCGTTGGTTCACGGCCGAGCAGGCCCAGGACTACGGATTGTGCGACCGAGTCATTCTTCGCCGCGGCGAAATGCTCTGATCACTGATCGGCGCCGACCGGAGTAGCCGGTTCGGGCTGGTCATGTGGCACCAATGTGGTGACCGGTCCAAGGTCCACCCCACACGACGCGCGCACCCACTCGGCAACGTCGACCGCCGCCGATTCGCTTCGATAGGCGGCGTCGACTGCTCGTTGAACTGAAGCGCCATCGTTGGGTACGACGGTGGCCGCTGTTTCGACTGCTTCGGTGAGCGCTGACCATTCGACGGCAATCGCGAGAGGGGCGAGAGCGGCGAGGCGTTGGTGGAGCGCAACAATCTCATCGACGTCGAGATCTGACGTCACGGTGGGGGCGACAATTGCAGCGCGATTGTCGGCGACTTCCGCGCAGAACTGAGCGGCGTTGGGAGTGGGGTCACTCGGTCCACAACTGCTCAAGATGAGCCCGACCGTCAGCGCTGACGCGATGATCTTCAGACGGTTCGTGTCCACCGGGCGAGTGTGACACACCCGCCGTCTACGTTGCGGTCATCGATTGAGGCCTGCCTCCTACTCACTCATGTTGTGGAGGTCGCCGTGATCGCATCTGTTCCTTCTGCCACGTTGCTCGGCGCACGTGGTTACCCGGTCACCGTCGAGGTGCACGTCGGCCGGGGCCTTCCGGGCTTCTCGATGCTCGGGTTACCAGATGAGGCGTGCCGCGAAGCGCGCGACCGTGTTCGCGCGGCGCTGATGTCGTCGGGACTCGAATGGCCTGATCGGCGGATCACGGTCAACCTTGCGCCTCCACGTCACCGAAAGACTGGTTCAGGACTCGATCTTGCGATCGCCGTCGGTGTGCTCATCGCCACTGATCAATTGACCGCCGAGGCGGTTGGTGCGCTTGCCTTCGTCGGAGAACTCGGGCTCGATGGCTCTATTCGCCACGTTCCCGGCGTCGCTCCCATCGTTGGTGTGCGTGCAGAGAACGATTGGGTGGTGCCGCCTGATGGTGTGAGCGAAGCGCGCGTGGTAGCCAGCGGACGCATTCGTGCCGCTGCATCATTGCGTGGACTGGTCGATGCGTTGTCAGGGTCTGCGCAATGGGCCGAGGCCGTCGCCCCGGTACGTGCAGTCGTCGACGATGAGCATGTGCCTGACCTCGCCGAGGTGCGCGGCCAACCGGTTGCTCGACTTGCACTTGAAGTCGCTGCTGCCGGCGGGCATCACCTGTTATTCGTTGGTGCTCCCGGTTCGGGCAAAACGATGTTGGCGACGCGCCTTCCTGGTTTGCTGCCAGACCTCGAGCCCGATGTGGCACTCGAAGCGACGATGATCCGGTCAGCGGCGGGGGTATCGCTGCCCGCCGAGGGGTTGGTGCGGCGCCCGCCGTTCCGCTCGCCCCACCACACCTCGTCAGCGGCGGCGATGGTGGGCGGTGGCTCGCATTACATGCGTCCAGGCGAAGTTTCACTCGCGCATGGTGGCGTCTTGTTTGTCGACGAGATGGGCCAGTTCGCTCCTTCGGTGCTCGACACCCTGCGCGAAGCGGTGGAATCGGGAACGGTGGCGGTTGGGCGGGTGAACCATCACGTGACGCTCCCGGCCCGCTTCCAGCTCGTCGGTGCGACCAATCCCTGTCCATGCGGGGAGGGAAGTGCTCCGGGCTCGTGCGAGTGCGACGAGCGATCCCGGCAGCGGTACCTCGGTCGACTGTCCGGTCCGCTGCTCGACCGCTTCGATCTGAGGGTGGCCGTGGCACGACCGGCCGTTGGTGAACTCATGGGTGATGGCGCCAGCGAACCAACCGCTGTCGTTGCGGCGCGCGTTGCCTCGGCACGGACGGTCGCGCTTGAACGAGCGGGCGTGTTGAACGCATCTCTCGAAGGTGTGCTGCTCGACCAGTGGGCCATTCCAGACCCTGACGCGGCACTGCGACTTCGTCGAGAGATGGAGCACGGCAGGCTCACTGGCCGTGGCTACCACCGTGTCCGACGCTCGGCTCGCACCATTGCCGACCTCGCCGGGCGCACCGATGCCGTGTTGTCGGACGAGGACATCACCGTTGCGTTGTCAATGCGCGCCGTGATCGCTCGTCGTGCCCACGCAGGTGCGGCATGACGACCGATGATCAGGTGGCGGCGAGCGTCCTCGCAGGGCTGGCGTCGATGTCGCGTCGCCGCCTTCAGCGGCTGTTGCTCGACCGATCACCAACCAACGCCCTCCAAGAGCTGCGAGCCGGGCGCGCACCGGGTGACTCGATGGCCATGAGCGACTCTCTCCTCGAGCGCCTCACTGTGCAAGCACGGGCAGTTGACGAAGGAGTGATGGCTCGGCTCATAGCGGAGTCAGCAATCGGCGTCACCACAGTGGGATCGGCCGAGTACCCGCAGTGTCTTGCCGATGACCCGGAGCGGCCGGGGGTGTTGTTCTATCGAGGTGAACTCTCGGCGCTGAATGCCGAACGCGTGGGCATCGTCGGCACCCGCAATGCCACGGCCGCCGGGCGTGCGACTGCTGAAGAACTCGGTGCAGCACTTGCCGAGGCGGGGATCTGCGTGGTGTCCGGTCTCGCACTTGGAATCGATGCTGCTGCGCATCGGGGCGCAGTCAACGCATCTTCGGCGATAGCACGGTGTGTTGCGGTCGTCGGTAATGGACTCGACGAGTGCTACCCGAAGCGAAATGTGCGACTGTGGGAGCAGCTGATCGATAGCCATTTGCTCCTCTCGGAGTGGCCGCCCGGGACCGCTCCTGATGCGTTTCGGTTTCCATTGCGTAACCGCATCATCGCCGCACTGTCGAGGGTGCTCGTCGTGGTGGAAAGTCGTGAGCACGGTGGAAGCCTGATCACCGCTCGCGCCTGTCTCGATCGAGGTATCGAGGTCATGGTGGTTCCGGGATCGCCAAAGTCACGAGCGAGTGCGGGCACGAATCTGTTGCTTCGTGATGGCGCGACGCCGGCAACGAGCGTTGTCGACATCCTCGAAGCTGTTGGATCAGGGGTGCGGCACTTGCCTGCGCCCGTGAGCACGCCGCTCGATGCGGTGAGCGCAGAGGTAGTGGAACGGTGCGCAGCTGGTCCGGCGACGCTCGACTCAATCGTGGCGGACTGCGAACTCGGGATTGGTCTGGTTGCGATGGCCGTGGCTGATCTCCTCGCCGCCGGCACGCTATGTGAGCGCGATGGATGGATCGAAGTGGCGGGTTCGCGTTTGGTGCACCCGGTCACACCCCAGTGAGCGAATACCCTCGGCCCCATGGCCGACGACTCCTCGCCACCCGACGCAGGGTTCGACGCGGTGTCGTGGCGTGTGGACGACTTCGTCGCGTCGCTCACCTCGTTGTCCGAGCGCAGCGTCGAGGCCTATCGATCCGATGTTGTGCTGTTTGCAACGTGGGTCCTTCGGCTCAACATCGAGAGCCCGGCGGGCGTGACCCGCACCGTGGTGCGTCGATACATCGCTCATCTCACCACCCGTCAATATGCGCAACGCAGCATTGCTCGCAAGGCAGCGTCGATCCGTCGGTACTTCGGTTGGGCGATCGACACAGCGATCGTGACTGTCGACCCGACGATCGGTGTGCATGTGTCCGGCCGATCAGGACGGCTTCCTCGGGTGCTGGAGCGCAGAGAAATTGAAGGTCTTCTCGAACCGCCCGTCGACCCGGAAGAGCCAGAGTGGCGACGTCGCCGCGATGATGCGGTGTTGGAGATGTTGTACGGATCAGGCCTTCGCGTCTCTGAACTCTGTTCGATTGACGTGGCTGCGCTCGACCTCGACGCAGAGATGTTGCGCGTGTGGGGTAAGGGTTCAAAAGAGCGTCGAGTGCCACTCGGCGAACCAACGATCGACGCGGTGCGCGCGTGGTTGGACGTTCGCGCTGAGGTGGTACCTGCCGATCTCGAGGGTGCGCTGTTCGCCAACGAACGAGGACATCGCCTCACACCACGCGATGTGCGCCGCATCCTCGACCGCCGCAGTCCATCGCCAACGCATCCACACGCCCTTCGGCACACCTTTGCCACGCACCTACTCGATGGCGGCGCTGATCTTCGTTCGGTCCAAGAACTGCTTGGCCACTCCGATGTGGCGACCACGCAGCGCTACACCCACGTCAGCCGAGAGCGGCTGGCGGCGGCATATCGACAGTCACATCCACGGGCATGACCCCGCCGCCGCCACCCCCTGCAGGGCAACGCCCTGGCCTCGTCGACGCAGCAGCCGAACTCGACGAGCAATGGCGACGATGGACCCGCCGCCGAGCGACCTCGGCCCGGGATCATCTGATCGTTCACTATTCACCGTTGGTGAAGTTTGTCGCTGGTCGTATCGGCGCAGGACTCCCGCGGTCAGTCGACCCAGCCGACCTCGTGGGCTACGGCGTCTTCGGCCTCATCGACGCCATCGAACGCTACGAACCAGGGCGTGGAGCGAAGTTCGAGACCTTTGCAGCGCCCCGTATTCGCGGTGCCATTTACGACGGTTTGCGTGCACTCGACTGGGTGCCGCGTTCGGTTCGCAGCAGGGCGCGACGGATCGAAGAGGCGATCAGCGAACTCGAACGACGCGACGGTGCCGAACCGTCAGATGCCGACCTCGCCAGCCATCTTGGGATCAGCGAGGACGAACTCGCAGCATGGTTAGCCGCCGTCGCCACCACCACGATCGGTCCGCTCGACCGAGCGGTCGCTGCTGGTCACGAACCCGAGGCCAACGAGCGCGATGGTGTTCGGGCGCCAACATCTATCGTCGAAGAGGACGAGATGAGGACCGCGATGCGTCACGCGATTCGCGACTTACCCGAGCGAGAGCGGCTCGTACTCGGTCTCTACTACGACGAGAACTTCACCTTGGCCGAGATCGGCGAAGTGCTCGGCGTGACCGAGTCGCGCGTCTCCCAGATTCACACTCGGTCGGTGCTGCACCTGCGGTCACGATTGCGGGCGGCCGAACTGCTGTAGATCTGGATCCGCTGCCATGAGGTGGGCGCTCGTCGCGCTGGCCTCGATGCTCGGTATCATCGGTGCGCAGCGAACTGTTGACGATGCGTCAGTCGTGAGAGCGGTCGTGGTTCATGTTGACGAGGCGGTCGGTGAGCGCCCGTGTTGGAATCGCCTTGTCGATGCGCCGGTTATCGATCCATTCCGGCCACCTGAATGTCGGTGGTGTCCAGGTAATCGCGGTCTCGAATTCGGATCTGCGCCAGGCGATGACGTGAATGCGCCACTCGATGCGGTGGTGAGTTTCGACGGCGAGGTTGCGGGCGTTCGTTTTCTCACGCTGCAGCGTGGTTCGGGCGCAACCCGCCTCCTCGTGACCATTGGAGGGTTGGATCCATCGACGCCGCGACGTGCTCGAGGGACTGCCGTCTCCGCTGGTGAGCTACTTGGCCGCGCATCTGGTGCCGTTCACCTTGGTGTGCGGGTGGCAGGGGAGTACGCGGATCCAGCACGCTGGCTTGGCAGTGGTCGCATGGCGCCAATGCTCATTCCAGTCGATGGCACAGCCGAACGGAGCGCCTCTCGGCCGGCATCATGCACGTAGTCGGAGGTGATTCTCGGGCTCGCCGATAGTGTTTCGGCGTCTCACCGATCGGTGAAGGCCCGTTCGGGCGGATCCCGACATCACACCCAACCGGCCCACTGCGGTCGCCTCGGCGTCCGGACCGGCAACCCAACCGCAGATCAGGAGACTTTCATGGCTGTTATCAGCATGCGCCAGATGATTGAGGCAGGGGCCCACTTCGGGCACCAGACCCGTCGTTGGAACCCCAAAATGCGTCGCTTCATCTTTGGCGAGCGCAATGGCATCTACATCATCGACCTCGACCAGACCCTCAGTCGTGTCGAGAAGGCCTACAACTTCGCCCGTGAGCTCGTCGCTGATGGCGGCAATGTGCTCTTTGTCGGCACGAAGAAGCAGGCGCAGGACCCGATCCGCGAAGCTGCGGAGCGGTGCGGCATGCCCTACGTGAACGAGCGTTGGCTCGGTGGCATGCTCACCAACTTCAACACCATTTCGATTCGCGTGAACAAGATGCTCGAACTGGAGCGCCAGAAGGCGATCGGCGAGTTCGACCTCATGATCAAGAAGGAAGCACTGCTGCTCGATCGTGAGTTGACCAAGTTGCAGCGCAATCTCGGCGGACTTCGCTCGATGAAGAAGGCACCGGACGCGATCTTCGTGCTCGACACGTTGAAAGAGCACATCGCCGTCACCGAGGCCAACAAGCTCGGCATTCCCGTGATGGCCGTGGTTGACACCAACGTCAACCCTGATGTCATCCAGTTCCCGATCCCCGGTAACGATGACGCCATCCGCGCCAACGCACTCTTCGCGAACGTGATTGCAGAAGCAGTGCTCGAAGGTCGCTACGTGGCTTCGCGCCGGCCGAATGCGGCACCCACCATCCCAGCGCCGCCACAGCGCACGCCCGCCGAGGAAGCAGCGTTCGCTCAGGCGCAGGCTGAGGCTCGCGCCGCAGCCGCTCGAGCACAGGCTGAGCGCGAGGCTCGTCTCGCCGCCAAGAAGGCGTCCGAGACCCCAGCCGAGGCATCTGACGCTGTTGACACTGACGCCGCCCCATCCGACGCCTGATCCCAAGGAGCACCCCCCATGTCGTTTACTGCACAAGATGTGAAAGCCCTGCGCGAATCCACTGGCGCCGGGATGATGGACTGCAAGAAGGCCCTCGAGGAGACCGCTGGCGACATTGAGGCCGCTAAGCAGTACCTGCGTGAAAAGGGTCTTGCCGCGAGCGCCAAGCGCGACGACCGCGAGAACAACCAGGGTCTCGTTGCATTGTTGCTCGAAGGCTCCACCGGCGTGATCGTTCAGTTGAAGTGTGAGACCGACTTTGTGGCGGGATCGGAGCATTTCATCTCAGAGGCGAACGCGCTTGCCGCTGCGGTGATGGCTGGCGGTACTGAGGCGGTTGCCGAGCGGTCGACGCAACTCGAAGAGCTTCGCATCCTGCTGAAGGAGAAGATCGAACTCGGAGAGGTCGTTCGGATCGAAGCCGCCCCAGGCAATGTGCTCGGACACTACGAACACGTGCAGGGCGGCCGCGGCGTGAACGCGGTGCTGGTCGAGATGTCGGGCGCCAATGATGAGCTCGCGCACGACGTTGCGGTGCACATTGCATTTGCCCGTCCTCGTTACCTACGCCGTGACGATGTCCCCGCTGACGTCGTTGAGGCCGAGCGCGCGACGCTTGAGACCATCACTCGTAACGAAGGCAAGCCCGAAGCCGCGATTGCCAAGATCGTCGAAGGTCGAATCGGTGGGTTCTTCAAGGACATCTGCTTGTTGGAGCAGCCGTTTGCGAAGGACGACAAGCAGTCGATCGAGCAGATCATCGGCTCGGCGTCGATCGTCCGCTTCGCTCAAATCGAGATCGGCTGAGATACTTCACCTCATGAGCGAGGCGCCACCCACCACAACACGTTGGAAGCGCATCGTTTTCAAACCCTCTGGTGAGGCACTCGCCGGTCCATCTGGCCGCGGGCTTGACGGCCCGACCATCGACGCGACCGCCGCTGAGATCATCGATCTTCGGCAAAATCTCGACGTTGATGTGGCGGTCGTCGTTGGTGGCGGCAACTTCTGGCGTGGCCGCACCGGAGCGATGGAGGGCATGGACGCCACCCAGAGCGACCACATCGGCATGCTCGGCACTGTCATGAACGCATTGGCACTCCAAGATGCATTGGAGCGCCGTGGTCAACCGACTCGGGTTCAGTCAGCAATCGAGATGCCTCGTATCGCCGAGCCGTACATTCGACGTCGAGCAGTTCGTCACCTGGAGAAGGGCCGTGTCGTGATCTTTGCGGCGGGTACTGGCAACCCGTTCTTCACCACCGACACCGCAGCAGCGTTGCGTGCCGCTGAGATCGAAGCGGATGCACTGCTGAAGGGCACCCACTCAGGCGTCGATGGGGTCTATGACGCTGACCCTCGTGTGCATGACGACGCTGTCAAGTACGACGAGGTCGGCTACATGGAGGTCATGACCAAGAATTTGAAGGTCATGGACGCAACGGCGATCGCGTTCTGTCGCGACAACGCGATCCCGATCGTGGTGTTCGATATGTCCCAAGAGGGCTCATTGCGAAAGATTCTCACGGGCGAGTCGGTTGGAACCCTCGTCCACGATGTGAACTGACAACCGAGCTCGTTCACGAATGGGTGGCGTGTCCCCCGTCGGCTATCTGTCGCTAGGTACGCTGTCAGGCGTGATCGAAGAGACCCTCCTTGACGCCCTCGACAAGATGGACAAGGCGGTCCTCCACGTTCAAGGCCAGTTTGCAACGGTCCGTACCGGGCGTGCCGCTCCGGCTCTCGTCGAGCAACTGCAGGTTGAGTACTACGGCAGCCATGTGCCGCTCCAGCAGTTGGCGAGTATTCAGGTGCCAGAGGCTCGCCAGTTGCTCATCAAGCCACACGATCGCGGATCGATGGCCGCGGTCGAGCGGGCAATTCGTGACAGTGATCTTGGCGTGGCGCCGAACAACGATGGCGTGGTCATCCGACTGAACTTCCCGCCGTTGACTGAAGAGCGTCGTCGTGACTACGTCAAGATCGCCAAAAACATGGCGGAGGACGGTCGCATTGCCGTACGCAACGTGCGACGTGACGCGCGCAAACAACTCGAGGCGTTCGAGAAAGACGGTGAGATCTCTGCCGATGATCTCGAGCGAGCAGAGAAAGAACTCGACAAGATGACCCACGATCATGTGGAACGGATCGACCAGGGGCTCAGCCGTAAAGAGGCTGAGCTGCTTGAGGTCTGAGCAGGACGAGGAGGAATCATGAGCGATGACATGTGGGGCGGATCAGGCTCACTCTTCGATGGACCTGATGACCGCCGCCGTCGTGGCGATGAGCCAACCGGCGAAGCGCCCGCATTGTCGTTTGGCGACACCTCGGGCCCGATGCCGCACTGGACCGAGCCCCCGACCGGAGAGATTCCACGACCGGACGATCTGACGGTTGGCGCCGGCAATGAACCAGTTCGCGCGATCCACGACGATGATGAGTTGCTCGACTTCGACGATGAACCGGCTGCTCGCGATGAAGATGAGCTATGGGCGACGTTCACCGCTGAACAACCGGTCTGGCAACCAACGGATGCGCCTGAGCCGACCCGTGAGTCGCCGGTGGTGCCAACCTTTGATCCAGGCACTGGTGGGGGCGAGGTGACGGCGCAGCGTCCTTCACGCATTGTGATCGGCACGGATCCTTCAGGGATCGATCGGCCCGATCCGTCTGGGGCGAAGCGGCGTCCGACGGGCAGAACGCCCCAGCGCGGCGTGCCACGGGGCGGCCAGCGTCAGGGGCGTCCGCGTCCGGGGCCAGGCGCGCCACCGTCATCGGGTCGCGACCTCCCCATCGCAACCGCTGTCGGACTCGTTCTCGTTGCGGTGTTTGTGGCTGCGCTGACCTACCGGCCCTGGGCTGTGGTGGCGCTCGTCGCGGTCATCCTTGGTCTCGGTGCGGTTGAGTTCTACGACAAGGTGACCGAGAAGGGGTACCGACCTGCAGTCGTGCCCGGCATCGTCACGTGTGTCACTGCGCCGCTCGCTGCGTATTGGCTGGGCGATGGCACGTTGCCATTGGTGATTCTGTTTGGCTTCATGGCCACGGCCGGCACGTACATCGCCTCGCGATCGGTGGAGATCGGCCCATTGCCCAATGTGTCGATCACGACGTTGCCAATGGTGTGGATTGGTCTCGCAGGGGCCTATGCGGCTTTGATCCTGCGGTTCTCGACCACTGGTGAGGTGTTGCGAGCCGACACCGGCACCGACACGCTGTTCATGCTGGCGCTTGCCGTCGCGGCGAACGATGTGGGGGCGTTGTTCGTCGGTGTTGCCGCAGGCCGGACACCGCTGCGCCCGTGGATCTCGCCGGGTAAAACGGTCGAGGGCTTCATCGGTGGTGCCTTGATGACGATCGTCGTGCTCATCGTGGTCGGAATCGGTGGTTGGAACAGCACCTGGGACGGCACGGGCGATCTGTTGCTGCTCGCCATCGTGGTGTCGATCTTTGCCCCGCTTGGTGATCTCGTTGAGTCGATGTTCAAACGGAACCTCGGCATGAAGGATTTCGGGTCGCTGGTGAAGGGCCACGGGGGCGTACTCGATCGCTTCGATGGATTCTTGTTGACGCTCCCGGTGGTGTACTACCTCGCGCTCATTCTTGAGCCGTGGGCTAACTGAGCATCTGACGGTGAGTACGGTTCGCGTAGCGATCGCCGGTTCCACGGGGTCGATCGGCACGCAGACCATCGATGTCATTCGTGCCGACCCGGATCGCTTTCGTGTCGTTGGACTCTCGGTTGGGTCCTCGGTTGACGCGGTCGTGGCTCAGGCACGAGAGTTGCAGCCTGAAGTGGTCGCCGTTGCCGACCCCTCTGCTCGTCAGCTCGTTGCCGAGGCATTGGCGAACATGCCAGGAGTTGCCGTCGTTGACGACGCCACAGCGATCTGCGATGCCGATGTGGTGATCAATGGCGTGGTCGGCTTCGCCGGTCTGCCGATCACGATGGCAACACTTGCCAGTGGCCGCCGATTAGGGCTGGCCAACAAAGAGAGTTTGATTGCGGCGGGGCCAGTCGTGCAGCCGTTGCGTGTGACGCCTGGAGCCGAGCTGATTCCGGTCGACTCAGAGCACTGCGCCTTACATCAATGTCTCCGGTCGTCAGGCGCGCCAGAGCGTGAAACTGCACGGCTGGTGTTAACGGCGAGCGGCGGGCCGTTTCGCGGTCGCTCGGCAACCGATTTGGCATCGGTCACCGTTGACGATGCGTTGGCTCATCCGACGTGGTCGATGGGGCCGAAGATCACCGTCGACTCGTCGACGCTCATGAATAAGGGTCTTGAGGTCATTGAAGCGCATGAGTTGTTCGGGGTGGCGGTCGATGACATCGACGTCGTCGTCCACCCCCAGTCGGTGGTCCATTCGATGGTCGAGTTCACCGACGGTTCAACGATCGCGCAGCTGTCGATGCCCGATATGCGACTCCCGATCAGTTATGCGCTTGGATGGCCTGACCGCATGACGGTGCCATTTGGTCGCATCGACTGGACGACGCTCGCTCGCCTTGACTTCGAACCGCCCGATCGGTCGACGTTTCCATGCCTTGACCTCGCGTATGCCGCTGGTCGTGCTGGCGGAACGGCTCCTGCGATGTTGTCTGCTGCGAACGAGGTGGCGGTTGAGGCGTTTCTCTCCGGTCGTATTCGGTGGAATCAGATTCCTGAGGTCGTGGTTGCAACGCTTGACCACATCGAAGTGACGATGCCGACCACGATCGACGACGTCATTGATGCCGATCGGCGGGCTCGTGAGGTCGCGCTGCATCACCTCGGTGTCATGATGTGACAACCCCACGGTGAAACCATGAACGACCCCCAGCACGATCAACCTTGGCCCCCACCCACGATGGAACGTCGTGGCTTCGCCGCCGACATCATGGTGGGCGGTGATGCCGATGATGGCGTGCCGTTATCCGGGCCGCGCGGCGCGATGGGCCTTGCGGGCGTAGTGGCCGTGTTCGTGGTGTTGGGCTTCATCGACGTGTGGTGGCTGGTCTTCGCCTTGGGTTTGTTGATCTCGATCGTGTTGCACGAACTCGGCCACTTTGTGACCGCTCGTGTGACGGGAATGAAGGCGACGCAGTTCTTCATCGGGTTTGGTCCCCGGCTTTGGAGCATTCGCCGGGGTGAGACCGAGTACGGCGTGCGTGCGCTGCCGCTGGGAGCGTTCGTTCGCATTATCGGCATGAACAATCTCGACGAGGTGGCACCAGTTGACGAGGCGCGTGCCTATCGGGCCGCATCGTTTCCACGGCGCATGCTGGTGATCACGGCCGGTTCTGCCATGCACTTGTTGCTGGCGCTCGTGCTGTTGTCGGGCATTTTCATGGTTCGCGGCGAATCGGTCGCCCGCGACGCCGCGGAGATCGTCGCCGTTGGCGATGATGTGCCTGCTGCCGGCATCATCGAGTCCGGTGACGTGATCCGATCGGTCGGTGGCGTACCAGTGAGTGCCATTGACGGTCTCGCTGCTGCAGTTACCGCGCACGATCCGGGCGATCGGGTCATCATCGAACTCGACCGAAACGGCGTCGCGACCACGGTCAGCGTCACACTGGGCTCCCTTGACGCCATCGGCGGTGACCCGACCTCAGCGTTTCTCGGCGTGTCGTCGCGCACGGTGGTCGACACGGTCCAACACGCCTGGTGGTCGTCGCCTGCATACGCCATCGGGTCGATTGTGGGACAGGTTGGGGACTCGGTCACGGGTGTCATTCGCATCCTCGACCCGGTCAACATCGTGGCGCACCTATCCGGCTCGAGCACTGATCCAATGACGAGACCGACCACGCTGGTGGGAATCACGGCGGTCAGCGACGATGTCGGTCGGACCGCTGGTGTTACCGGCGTGCTGGAGCTGTTGGCGTATCTCAATGTCTTCGTCGGGGTCTTCAACCTGTTTCCGCTGTTGCCACTCGATGGGGGCCATGCCGCAATCGCCGTCTACGAACGCGTTCGTGAAGGCCGTAGTCGACGTCGCTACCACGTGGATGTCGCCCGTCTGATGCCGCTCACGATGGCCGTTGTTGCATTGCTGGCGTTCTTGTTCTTGTCGGGGCTGTACCTCGACATCGTGCGGCCGGTGGGCTGAGGGAGGTCGTATGCAAGTCGAAGGATGGTCGGGGGAGCGGCGTACCACGCGTCGGATTGAAGTTGGTGGGGTGCCGGTAGGCGGCGGTGCACCGATCACGGTGCAGTCCATGACGGTGACGAAGACCGCCGATGTCGAAGGCACCTTGCAGCAGATCTACGCGTTAGCTGCTGCCGGGTGCGACATCGTGCGGTGCACCTGTAACGAACCTGAAGCGGCGGTCGGCCTCGCTCAGATCGTTCCTCGGTCACCAATCCCTGTGATCGCTGACATCCATCATCAATACAAGATGGCTCTCGCCGCTCTTGAAGCAGGTGTGCACGGTCTGCGGTTGAATCCGGGGAATATTCGCCGGCCCGAGCACATCAAGGCAGTTGCAAGTGAGTGCCGCGATCGAGCCGTCCCGATTCGGATTGGAGTGAACGCTGGTTCGCTCGACCCTGACCTTTACGAGCGCTTTGGGGGTGCGACCCCAGAAGCGATGGTTGAGTCTGCTCAACGTGAACTCGCCTACTTCGCTGAGGTGGATTTCGATCTCGTCAAGATTTCGGTCAAAGCATCGAGCGTCCCGTTGATGGTTGAGGCCTACCGTCAACTTGCGGAGGTCACCGATCATCCGTTGCATCTTGGCGTGACAGAGGCCGGCCCACCGCCTGCTGGTTTGGTGAAAGCAACGGCGGGAATTGCGACACTCCTCATGGAGGGCATCGGCGACACCATTCGCTATTCACTCACCGCTGACCCTGTCGAGGAGGCGCGCGCTGGACGCCAACTGCTCGAGGCCCTTGGCCTTCGTGAACGTCGAAACGTCGATCTCATCGCGTGTCCGTCATGTGGCCGAGCGGAGATTGATGTCATCGACGTCGCCCGTCGAGCGATGGATGCCTTCGGCGAGCGACAGATACCACTGCAGGTTGCCGTCATGGGGTGTGTCGTCAACGGTCCTGGGGAGGCCCGCGAGGCTGATATCGGGATTGCTGCGGGAAACAAGCGTGGGCATCTCTTCGTCAAAGGTCGCAATGTGGCGGTCGTGCCTGAAGACGAAATGGTGTCGGCGCTCGTCGAGTGGGCGGAGTTCATTCACGAGCACGGCACTGACGCCGCAATCGCGCGAGCCGATACCGAACGCGCTGAACGCGAGGCAGCTCGCGATCGTTCACAGTTGCTCGCCGACAAGGGTGATGACGCCAATGACGCGGGCACGAAGATTGTCGAGATCGGCAAGCGACTCGACGGTTGATGTCAACCCATTGAGCGGATCGCGGCATCGACCGCCAGCACGCGTCGAGCGTTGTCGACGTGCAGATTTTCGATCATGCGACCGTCGACGGTGATGACGCCGCGCCCCTCTGCGACAGCCTCGTCAAAGGCTTCGATCACCCGCTGGGCGTACGCAACCGCCTCAGCAGTTGGACTCCAGACATCATTAGTCGGTTCAACTTGCGACGGGTGGATCAACGTTTTGCCGTCAAAACCGAGTAGGCGACCGTGTTGGGCCTCAGCCAAGAACCCATCGGGGTTGCGAACATCGTTATAGACCCCGTCGAGGATGACTTTGCCTGCCTCGCGCGCGCCGAGCAGGGCGGTGGACAGGTGCGGCACCAGCGCACTGCGCATCGGATCGGACTCGCAGCGAAGTTCTTTTAAGAGGTCGTTGGTCCCCATCACGAGCACGGTGACGCGCGGGTGGGCAGCAAGCGCACGGACATCGAAGATGGCCGTTGGCGTTTCAACCATCGCCCAAATGGTCATGGTCGAAGGCGCACCGGCGGCATCAAGTCGAGCAGAGACATCGTCGAGGTGCGAAACGCTCGCCACCTTGGGAATCACGACCGATGCAGCGCCAGACGTTGCTGCAGCGGCGAGGTCGTCCGCTCCCCACGGTGTATCGAGACCGTTGCAGCGGATGGTCATCTCGCGGTGTCCGTACTCGCCTGAGGAGGCTGCGGCCACCGCGTGAGATCGTGCCTCGACCTTCGCATCGGGGGCGACGGCATCTTCGAGGTCGAGAATGATTGCATCGGCCGGGATGGACTTGGCTTTTTCGAGCGCACGCTCGTTTGCTGCGGGCATGTACAGCACGGAACGGCGCGGGCGGAGTTGATCACTCATCTCAGCCCCCAAGTCCGTAGCGCTCAGCGAGAGATGGGTCTGATGCGGCGAGTTGTTCGGCGAGTGCTACGACGACGCGGCACTGTTTCACCGACGCATCGTCTTCCATCTTTCCGTCGAGCATGATGGCACCCGTGCCGTCACCCATGGCCTCGATCACGCGGCGGGCGTGGGCGACCTCGGCGAGGGATGGCGAGAACACCTCTTTGGCGACTGCGATCTGATCGGGATGCAGTGTCCAAGCGCCAACGCAACCGAGGAGGTAGGCATTTCTGAATTGGTCGCCACATGCAACGAGGTCGCGAATATCGCCAAAAGGTCCGTAGTACGGCAAGATGCCGGCGGTGACGCAGGCATCAACCATTCGAGCCAAGGTGTAGTGCCAGAGGTCCTGCTGGAAGTGTTGCCGGGGAGCCTCAGGATTGTCCGGATCGGGGTCGGAACGTACGAGATAGTCCGGGTGTCCACCGCCCACGCGGGTTGTCTTCATCCGACGATTCGCAGCGAGGTCAGCCGGTCCGAGCGAGAGGCCTTGCATTCGGGGTGAGGCGAGGCAGATCTCTTCGACGTTGGCGACGCCGCGAGCGGTTTCGAGGATGGCGTGGATGAGAATCGGACGATCCAATCCGGCCTTTGCCTCGAGTTGGGCGAGGAGGCGATCGGCGTAATGGATGTCTTCTGGTCCTTCGACCTTGGGCAGGATGATGACGTCGATGGCGTTGCCACCTTCGAGCACCGCTGCGCTCATGTCGTCAAGGCACCACGGCGAGTCAAGGCTGTTGACTCGGGTCCACAGTTGGGTAGAGCCAAAGTCGACGGTAGTCGCAAGTTCGACCAACCCAGCCCGGGCGGCCTCTTTGTCAGCCATGGGCACGCCGTCCTCCAAGTTGGCGACGAGGACGTCGACGGTGCCCACCATTGATGGGATCTTTGCCCGAACCTTTTCATTGTTTGGCGGGAAGAAGTGGAGCATTCGACTTGGTCGGAACGGAACCTCGCGCACGGGTTCCGGAGCGCCGACGGCAAGCGGCTTGAAGAAGTCCTTTGGAGAGCGCACGCTCAGACGCTAGGTGGCGTGGGCGCCTGTGGCGAAACCGCGGAACCAATCGGGTAGCCGGGTCGGCCGGCCATCGTGGGTCAATGCACCGTGTGCCGTGACGGCGCTCGACTTGATCGACCCGTCAACGGTGAGGAGGTAGGTCATCTGAAACGTCGCTCGTGTGATCTCGCCCATGGCGACATGGACGTCGACCACGTCGTCGAATCGCAACGGTTGGCGGTAACGAACATGTGCCTCAAGCACGGCCATGTCGATTCCCGTCTCACGTATCTCGTGATACGGATGACCAATCGCCCGTAGATATTCGACTCGGGCTTCCTCGAGGTAGGGCAGATACCGGCTGTGGTGGACGATGCCCATCGCGTCGGTCTCAGAAAATCGAACCCTGAGGCGATGTGTGAACGTGTAGTTCGCTGGATCGGTTGACGGATCGGTCCCGATGCGCATAGGGCGAACCTAACCGGCGTGGCGCATCGGGTTCTGGTCGGCGATGATGTGGTGGTGACCCCAGCGGTGCAACGACTCGAGTCGCTCGCGATTGCTCATCGGCTCTATGAGTATCACCACGATCCCGCTCGGGGCGATTTCGGAATCGAAGCAGCTGAAGTGCTTGACATTGATCCTGACCGGGTCTTCAAGACGCTCATCGTGATCGGTGACGGTGTCGAGGCCTGCGCCGTCGTGCCGGTGAGTCGCCGTCTGTCGACCAAGTCGATGGCCGCAGCACTTGGGGTGCGGCGCGTCGACATGTGTCCGCCAGATCGTGCGCAACGTGTGACGGGATATGTGGTCGGCGGTATCTCGCCGATCGCGCAGAAGCGACCGCTGGCGGTGGTGATCGATGAGACCGCACAACTGTTCGATGAGGTGTGTGTCAGTGGGGGCCGTCGGGGGCTCGACGTCGGCCTCGCACCCGACGACCTCTTGTCGGTAACCGGTGGCCAGTACGCAGCGATCGCTGACGGCTAGGACTTACTGCACCCGTCCCGTCGGGTGACGTTCCATCGCTTCGATTCGTGCGATTCGAGTCCGAGCGGCCGGGTGCGACGCGGAGAGTCGTTGTCGCCATCCAATCGCACGTGAACCTCCTCCATCAGCGATCACTCGTCGCAGTGCGGCGGCAAGTTGTGGACCGAACCCGAGTTGGACAACCCGACGGTCAGCCTCGAATTCGGATCGGTGCCCGACGAGATTGCCGATGGCATCGCTGGCGTAGACCACTGACAGCGGCATCCACGACACCACAGTGAGCAATCCTGCGATGACTCGACCGAGTGCGGTGAGCGCAGCCGAGTGGGCCGCGAAGCTGGACGTGGCTGCCGCGGCAACCGTCTGGAGGCGAAAGCCAAGGCGTGCGAGCGCAACGATCGGCAGCGACAGCCAGTGGCCAAAGGTGAGCGCCACGGTGTGCAGCCCGAGGTGATGGCTGAGTTCGTGGGCGAGCACACCCGAGAGTTCGCTTTCGGGAAGTTCACGTGCGGCGTACGACGTGACGATGACGAGGTGGCCGCCCGTCGCAAACGCATTGATGTCGTCGGCATCGAGCACGCGCAGCACAAAGCGGTCAGCGTCGATACCAGCTGCGCCAGTGACCTTGTGCCAGGTCGGCATGAGGCGGTGCAGTTCTCGGACACTCGGCCGGCGTGCGCTGAGCGCAGGGGAGAGGATGGCAACTTGGAATGGCCTGACAAACAGCGCACATCCGAGGACCAGCCAGCCGACGGGGTACCACCACCATCGACTGTCGATGCCGGCAGTGGTGACGAGGGCGCCGAGTGGATAACTCGCAGCCACGAGCGTCAGGAAACAGAACGGTGCGAGGACGACGACCGGCGCGAGGGCTGATAGCGCTGAACCCTCAATCCGTCGCTTGCTGCGAAGCGTCGATGCCGTCGACACCACAACGAAAGGTTAGGGCGACCGGCGATACCACGGGCTGTTGGATCGGGCAGACTGTGCCTATGTCGTCATCAACCCCTCCCGTTATGCCAGGTGCTGAACCGATGTCCCACATGGCGGGCTCGTCAACCGGAGTACTGGTGCTGCACGGCTTCACCGGCAACCCTTCATCGGTGCGTCCTGTCGCTGAGGCGATGGCCGTTGCCGGGTATGACGTGGAGATGCCCCGACTTCCAGGGCATGGCACCACGATTGAGGACATGATGACGACCTCGTGGAGCGATTGGTTTGGGGCGGCGCTCGATGGGTTCGACACCTTGGCCAGTCGATGCGATCAGGTGGTGGTTGCTGGTCTTTCGATGGGGGGTTTGCTCACGTTGGCCGTTGGCGGCGAGCGGCCTGCATCGGGCCTGATCTGCGTGAATCCCGTCGCTCGGATGCGTTCGCCAGAAGAGACGGCGATGGTGGAGGAGTTGATTGAGGATGGGATGACCGTGCTGCCGGGAATCGGCTCTGATATTGCTGATCCTGATGCCGGAGAACTCGCCTATGAGGGAACGCCGCTCGTGCCATTGCGTTCAATGTTTTTCGATGGCGTCAAGCCCCGCTGCGAACATTGGGGTCAACTCACTGCTCCACTGTTGCTGTTCACTTCAGAGCACGATCATGTCGTTGACCCCGCCGACTCGACCCACTTGGCATCGACGTACGGCGGTGCTGTCGAACACGTGTGGCTCGAGCGGTCCTTCCACGTGGCGACCCAGGATTTCGATCGCGAGTTGATCTGTGAGCGTTCGGTGGCCTTCGTCGTCGAACGCTCGGCGGCGTCATGAGCCAACTCCTGCCGGCGGCATTGCCGTCACCCCCTGGGACGGGTATCTCGATCGGCCCGATTGACCTTCGGGCGTACGGATTGCTGATCGCGCTCGGAGCGATCGCGGCCGTCTGGCTGATGGGGCGCCGTTTAGAGGCCGCGGCTACTGGCACACGCGACGATGCCGCATCGATTGGTACCTGGGGTGTGGTGGGCGGACTTATCGGCGCTCGGCTGTATCACGTGGTGACCGAGTGGGATCGGTTCGCCGACAATCTCGGGGCAATTCCTCAAGTGTGGAAAGGCGGCCTTGGCATTCCGGGCGGGTTGCTGGTTGGCGCCGCAGTCGGGGTGTGGCGTGGCCGGACTCGGGGCGTTCCCGTCGCCGCGGTGCTGACCGCTGCCGCACCGGCGATACCACTCGCTCAAGCCATTGGCCGATGGGGTAATTGGTTTAACCAGGAACTGTTCGGTCGTCCAACGACGCTGCCGTGGGCGTTGCAGATCGATGCAGTCCACATGCCGGTGGGTTACGACATCGGTACCACCTTCCATCCGACCTTCCTTTACGAGAGTCTGTGGAATCTGGCGCTGTGCGGCCTTTTGTTGCAGGTCGATCGACGTCGTCCGCTCGGCGGGAGTCGATTATTTGCGCTCTATGTGGCGGGATACGGACTTGGTCGCTTCTGGGTTGAAGGGCTTCGCATCGATGCAGCAAGCACCGTTGCGGGTTTGCGATGGAACCAATGGGTGGCACTCGCTGCCATCGTCGGTGGATGCGTTCACCTGCTCATCACACGCCACCAACGAGCGCTCCTCACAACTGCGTGCACTGATGACAACGGACAGGCCGAGGCTGAGCAGCGGTAGCCTCGACCCTCGTGTCCGACCGCATCACTTCTGAGGTCGTGGCCAAAGTGGCCCGCCTTTCGAGACTCGACCTCGACGACGCTGAACTTGCAGCCGCCACGGCGCAGCTTGGCGACATGCTCGACCACTTCGCTGATATCGACGCACTCGACCTCTCCTCGGTGGAGCCGATGACGCAACCATTTGCGTTGGTGAACGTCATGCGCGATGACGTGGAGCAACCGACGCTGGATCGTGACGAAGTGTTGTTAGCGGCGCCGGATCCGGTCGATGGTCGCTTTGGCGTTCCTCCGATTCTGGGGATTGAACCGTGACCGCGGGCCAGATTCGCCCGATCGCGAATTCGGTTCGCTCTGGCGCAGCACGAGCGGTCGATGTCCTCAACGGCTACCTCGCACGGATTGACGCTCGTGAGGCGGAGATCAATGCGTTCAATCTTGTGCTCCACGACGAGGCGCGCGAACGGGCCGAGGTGATCGACGCTGAAGTAGCAGCGGGACGTGATCCGGGTGTGCTCGCGGGTGTGCCTATTGCCCTGAAGGACAACATGTGCACCCGTGGGGTGCCGACCACGTGCTCATCGAAGATTCTCCAAGACTGGCGGCCACCGTATGACGCAACGGTCGTGCAGCGGCTCGCGGCGGCAGGGGCCGTCATCGTCGGCAAGACCAACCTTGACGAGTTTGCAATGGGTTCGAGTACGGAGAATTCAGCGTTCGGGCCAACACGCAATCCGCTCGATGTCACGAGGGTGCCCGGTGGATCGTCGGGTGGTTCTGCCGCTGCGGTGGCTGCGGGGTTCGCAGCCGGCTCGCTTGGTTCTGACACCGGCGGTTCGATCCGTCAGCCAGCGGCGTTGTGCGGTGTGGTTGGGGTGAAACCGACCTATGGCACGGTGAGTCGGCTCGGGTTGGTGGCTTTTGCGTCAAGCCTTGACCAAATCGGGCCGTTCACCACTGATGTTGCCGATGCCGCGCTGTTGCTTGAGGCGATTGCTGGTCACGACCCTGGTGATTCGACATCGATTCCGAAGCCGTTTCCCTCGCTTGAGCCGTCATTGACTCGTGGTGTTGAGGGCCTTCGTATCGGTCGAATCACCGACTTGCCGGGTGGTGCTGATGCTGATGTACAAGCTCGTGTCGACGCTGCGTTTGATGCCTTGGCTGCGGCCGGGGCAACCATCGTTGACGTCACCATTCCGGCTTTTACCTATGGCCTCACGGCGTACTACTTGATCGCACCTGCCGAGGCATCGTCGAACCTCGCGCGTTATGACGGCGTGCGCTACGGCATGCGAGTTGCTGCCGCTGACACGAACGCCATGTACTCGGCGACGCGTTCAGCGGGTTTTGGTCCTGAGGTGCGCCGACGCATCATGCTGGGCACCTACGCCTTGTCGGCTGGCTACTACGACGCGTACTACGGCAAGGCGCTCAAGGTTCGGCGGCTGATGGCGCACGACTTCGATGCCGCGTATGCCGATGTTGATGTGGTGCTCACACCTGCATCGCCAAGTGTGGCGTTCCCCTTTGGGTCAAAAACGTCGGACCCCTTGGCGATGTATCTCTGCGACACGTACACGATTCCGTCGAATCTCACCGGTCATCCTGCGATGAGTGTGCCGTTTGGTACCGGCGCTGACGGCTTGCCGGTCGGGGTGCAGGTGCTCGCCCCAGCGCTCGGCGAAGCCACGATGTTCGCAGTCGCCGCAGAACTCGAACGAGCAGCCGGAGCCGCCCAATGAGTGCTGCACCCTGGATGCACGAGGGTTTCGAGATGGTGGTCGGTCTCGAGGTTCACGTCGAACTCGCCACGGCCACCAAGTTGTTCTCCGGCTCTCCCAACCGCTTCGGTGACGAACCGAATACCAATATCGATCCCGTCACGCTCGGCCTGCCCGGGGCATTGCCGGTGCTGAATCGACAGGCGGTCGAATTGGCGATGCGCATCGGACTTGCGCTCGGCTGCACCGTCCAAGAGTGCGTGTTTGCCCGCAAGAACTACTTCTATCCGGATATGCCAAAGGCGTATCAGATCTCGCAATACGACCGACCGCTCAACGTTGATGGTCGCCTTGATCTGCCCGATGGGTCATCGGTGGGCGTGGAGCGAGCCCACCTTGAAGAGGACACTGGCAAGAGCACGCACATCGGCGGGAGCGGAAGAATTCACGGCAGCGAAGGCTCGCTGATCGACTTCAACCGCGCCGGTGTGCCCCTTGTCGAGATCGTGAGCCGGCCCGATATCTCATCACCAGATCAGGCGCGGCTCTATGCCGCTGAACTGCGAGCGATCCTCGTGGCGGTCGGCGCATCGGATGCACGAATGGAAGAGGGATCGATGCGGGTGGACGCCAATGTGAGCGTGCGCCGTCCGGGCGAGCCGCTCGGCACGCGGTGTGAGATCAAGAACGTGAACTCGGTTCGTTCTCTTGGTCGTGCCATCGACTACGAAGCGCGACGCCAGGTGGCGTTAATCACCGCTGGAGAGTCGATTCGTCAAGAGACTCGGCACTGGGATGAGGCCGATGGCCGAACCCACACCTTGCGCACCAAAGAAGATGCAGACGACTATCGCTACTTCCCCGAGCCAGATCTTGTGCCGGTCTGTCCCGACGCTGCCTGGATCGACGCGGTTCGAGCGTCGCTGCCACCGCTGCCGGCGCAGCGACGGCAACAACTCGCTGAGGCGACTGGCCAAGCGATCGATGGTGAGGCCGTGATGACCATTGTGGAGCGCGGCCAGGATGCGTACGTCCATGCGGTGATTGCTGCCGGTGGTGCCGGCGAGAGGGCCGTCATCCACGTAAAGGAAGCATTCGCCGAGGCAGGCATCGATCCTGCTCTCCCTGCTGCGACGCTCGCATCGCTGATTGCGATGGAGACCGGCGGCCAGTTGACGGCCACGCAGGCCAAGACCGTGCTTGCCGATCTCATTGCTCAACCAAATGGTGACCCAGTTGCCATTGCTGCTGAGCGGGGTTTTGAGGCGATGGCATCTGACGAACTCGAGGCGATGGTGGATGCGGCGATTGCAGCTGATCCCGATGCCTGGGAGAAGTTCTGCGCCGGCGAGGGCAAAGCGATGGGCGCACTCGTTGGTCATGTGATGAAGGCGTCGCGCGGCCAAGCTGACGGCAAGGTGGTGACTGCATTGCTGCAGGCCCGACGACCCACGTAGATCGGGCGGCGGAGCGGTCGACCTCAGACGTCGGGGCCGGCGACGGTTAGCGTGTTGGCTATGACCGGCCCCAGCGAGACCTCTGTCGACATCAAGCCCCGTTCGCGTGACGTCACCGATGGCATTCAAAAAGCGGCATCCCGTGCAATGTTGCGTGCAGTTGGCCTCACCGACGATGACTGGGACAAGCCTCAGGTGGGTATCGCCTCGTCATGGAATGAGATCACACCCTGCAACCTCAGTTTGCGGCGACTTGCCGAAGCTGCCAAGGACGGGGTGCGGCGCGCGGGTGGTGTCGGCCTTGAGTTCGGCACCATCACGGTCTCTGACGGCATCTCGATGGGGCATGAAGGTATGCGTGCATCACTCATCAGTCGCGAAATCATCTGCGACTCGGTCGAGGCGGTGGTCCACGCGGAGCGACTCGACGGCGTGGTCGCCCTCGGCGGCTGCGACAAGTCGATGCCCGGCATGATGATGGCGATTGCCCGTCTCGACCTTCCAGGCGTCTTTGTCTATAACGGCTCGACGCTTCCGGGATACCTCAATGGCAAAGCCCTTGACATCACGAGCGTGTTCGAAGCGATCGGGGCGTGTGCAGCCGGTGCGATCACCCCAGAGGAACTCCACGCTATTGAGGCAAACGCCTGCCCCGGTGAGGGTGCATGTGGTGGCATGTTCACGGCCAACACGATGTCGTCGATCGGCGAAGCATTGGGATTGAGCCTTCCTGGTTCAGCATCACCTCCTGCGGTGGATCGTCGGCGCGAGGACGATGCTCGTCGCGCTGGTGAAGCCGTGCTCAACATGTTGCGCCTCGGTATTCGTCCGCATGACATCTTGACCAAGGGTGCATTTGAGAACGCGATTGCGTTGGCGAACGCGGTTGGCGGTTCAACGAACGCGGTGCTCCACTTGTTGGCGATCGCCAATGAGGCTGGCGTCGATCTCGAGTTGGCGGATTTCAACCGCATCGCCGCTCGTGTGCCGCACTTTGCCGACATGAAGCCAGGTGGCAAGTTCCACATGACCGATCTCGATCGCATCGGCGGCGTGCCTGTCGTGCTGCGGCACCTGCTCGAAGAGGGACTGCTCCATGGCGACGAGATCACCGTCACGGGTAAGACCATGGCGGAGAACTTGGCCGAGATCGATCCGCCGGCACCAGATGGCACGGTGGTCTATCCGATCTCGTCGCCGATTAATGCCGAGGGTGGACTCAATGTGCTCACGGGAACCTTGGCGCCGAGTGGCTCGGTGGTGAAAGTTGCTGGCCTCACCAAGGAACAGCGGACCTTCGAGGGTCCAGCCCGGGTGTTCGACGGCGAAGATGGTGCGATGGCTGCCGTGATGGGCGGAGAGATTCAGCCCGGAACCGTCATCGTCATCCGTTACGAAGGGCCCAAGGGCGGGCCTGGGATGCGCGAGATGTTGGCGATCACCGGCGCCTTGAAAGGTGTTGGCCGCGGAGCCGACTGTGCACTCATCACCGATGGTCGTTTCTCGGGTGGTACGTGGGGCTTCTGCATTGGTCACGTGGCTCCTGAGGCCGTCGATGGTGGTCCGATCGCATTCGTTCGCGATGGCGACATCATCCGGATCGACGTGCCGACGCTGTCGCTCGACCTTGTGGTCGATGCTGATGAACTTGCTCGTCGCCGTGAAGGTTGGTCGCCGAATCCTCCCCGCTACACCTCGGGTGTCCTTGGCAAATACGCCCGTTTGGCACAAGGGGCGGAAAAGGGCGCGATCACCAACCTCGTGTGAGGTCAGTCGCCTGTGGGAACACGTCGGACGACGGCTCGCCATCCGTTTAATCCGAGCCCCGTAAATGCGGCAGCAACGATGATGAAGGCGAGTGCAATGCCATCGCCAAAGACCACTCGCCGAACCGCGAGACCGACGAGCAGGGCGCACGCCCAGACGATGAGTCCGCTGCGGCCAGCGAGGGGTTGAGCGCGCACCTCTGCAACGGCGAGCCACGCGATCGCGAGGCCAATGATGAAGGGTGCGAGCGTTGCGACGTACCCAAGTAGCGATGAACCGCTGTCGTGCTCGGCTCGGCCGAGGAGAACGAAGACCGCCAGCACTGCGGCGTCAGCGAGTGGTGCCAGGCGGCGAGTCGTCACGACAAGGCACCGAAGGTGCCGAGTCCGCCTCTGAAGAACAGCAGCGGGTCGCCGTCGGTGGCGCCGAGCGCGACGACGGCGCCAAGCACAAACCAGTGGTCGCCCATTTCGATCACTTGCTCGATCGAACAATCGATCCAGGCAAGCGAGTCGTCGATCACGGGCGCTCCGGTGGCCTCGGTATGCCATGACAGTCCATCGAAACGAGAGGCGTCACCGGACGATTTGGCAAAGGTCCAGCACGTGTCGCCTTGTGCTGAGCCCAGCACGTTGACGCAGAAGTGACCACTGGACTCGATCGCTGACCAGGTGGTTGAAGTTCGGCCCGGCAAGAAGCCAACGAGAGGTGGGTCGAGCGATACCGAGGTGAACGACCCGATGGTGAGCCCAGCGGGCTCGGCTCCGTCCATCCCTGTCACCACCGTGACGCCAGTTGGGAAGTGGCCGAGGACGCGGCGGAACTCGTGTGGATCGATGGTCGACATGGCCACGACATTACGCGATCAAGGCGCCGCCCCACAGCCCTAAGGTGTGGCCGTGGACGAGGTGACGCTCGCAAAGGCGACGATTCGTCGGTCGATGCGCGACTGGCGCCGCTCGTTATCCGATGACGAGTTGGCGAATCGATCCAAGCGCATCATCGGCCACTTGTTGGAGCGCAGCGACGTGATGGCAGCGACAACCGTGATGGGTTTTTCCGCGGTGAGAGGCGAACCCGATCTCGGCCCACTCGCGGCGTTCATTCGCGGCTCTGGTCATCGCTGGGTGGTTCCCGAGGACGACCCGGAACCAACCGATGTTGATCTCGTGATCGTGCCGGGCGTGTCGTTCACCGCGAACGGGGATCGTTTGGGACAAGGCGGTGGCTGGTACGACCGATTTCTGCCACAGCGTCGAGCTGGCGTGATGACCATCGGCGTGTGTTTCGCCGAGCAGATCAGCGCGACGTTGCCGGTTGAGCCACACGATGTTCGTGTCGACGCCGTGGTCGTCGACGACGATCAGGTCTCGTCGTAGTACTCGCGGCCGAGGTGGGTGATCTGTTCCTCGCCCATCATCCATCGAAGCGTGTTCTTCAACTTGGTGAGCTGGATGAAGAGGTCGTGCTCCGGGTAGAGCCCAGGAGCCACCATCGGCGCCTTGTAGTAGAAGCTCAGCCATTCCTGAATGCCGCCGAGGCCGGCGCGGTGTGCCAAGTCGGAGAAGAGCACGAGGTCGAGCGCCAACGGTGCTGCGAGGATCGAGTCACGGCACAAGAAGTCGATCTTCAACTGCATCGGATAACCGAGCCAGCCGAACAGGTCGATGTTGTCCCAGCCCTCTTTGTTGTCGCCGCGCGGTGGGTAATAGTTGATCCGCACCTTGTGGTAGACGTCGCCGTACAACTCGGGGAAACGGTCGGGCTCCAAGATGTGCTCCAGCACACCGAGCTTGGATTCTTCCTTGGTCTTGAAGTTGTCCGGGTCGTCGAGCACTTCACCGTCACGATTGCCAAGGATGTTGGTCGAGTACCAGCCGTTCAGGCCGAGCATGCGAGCGCGAAGCATCGGTCCGATGACGGTCTTGATGAGGGTCTGGCCGGTCTTGAAGTCTTTGCCCGAGATGGGCACGCCCTTCTCGACGGCGAGTTCCCGAAGCGCAGGGATATCCACGGTGAGGTTTGGTGCGCCGTTGGCGAACGGCACGCCTTCGAGAATTGCGGCGTAGGCGTAGAGCATCGAGGGCGCGATGGTCGGGTCGTTGGCATCGATCGCGGCCTCAAACGCCTCGATCGAGGCATGTGCGGGGCCCGGCTCGATGAAGATCTCGGTGGAAGCAGCCCAGATCATCACGACGCGCTCGAGGTTGTGCTTCTCGCGGAAGGAATTGATGTCGGTGCGAATTGATTCGAGCATTGCTCGCTTGGACACGGTGCCAATCGTGTGCTCGCCGTCGAGTCGCTTGACGTACTCACGGTCAAACGCAGCTTTCATCGGCTGGACGGAGCGCAGCGCATCGGAAACGGCCTCCAGATGGCGTCCGGCTTCGAGCACACCGGCGCGCTGAGCGGCGACGTAGGCGTCGTCGGGGAACGGGTCCCACGCGCCAAAGACGAGATCGTCAAGCGAGGCGAGAGGTACGAAGTCACGAATGAGGGGGTTGCGATCCTCGGTGCGCCGTCCGAGACGGATGGTGCCCATCTGAGTGAGCGCACCAATTGGTGCGGCGATGCCGGCCTTTGCCAGCTCAACACCTGCGATGAGCGTGGAGGCGACAGCACCGAGGCCGACGGTGAGGATGCCGAGGCGACCCTCAGCGGGAGCGGGTGGGAACACGTTGGGCTGCGTCACGTTGGACGACGCTAGGGGAGAGGGCATCGGTTGATTCATATCACATTGACATAACAAATACAGCACACGTGCGTTTGCGTTGCAGCGTTTCTGGTGGCAGACTCTCGGGCGATGCACGTCGCAACGACTTTGGTCCTCGACCTTGTAGTAGTCATCCGGTAGCGCGCCGGATCTCTGCGTGCGCTCCGACCTCCCTTCACGGGAGGTCGTTCCGTTTTTCAGCCCACCCCTCACCTCCCCCTGTTCCAGGAGACGACATGAGTACCAATCAACCCGAACGGATTACCGGGGCCCAAGCGCTCATCCGGGCGCTCGAAATGGAGCAGGTCGACACGATTTTCGGCCTGCCCGGCGGCTGCATTCTCCCCGCCTATGACCCGCTGCTCGAATCGTCGATTCGCCACGTGCTGGTTCGTCACGAGCAGGGCGCAGGGCACATGGCAGAGGGTTACGCCCATGTGACCGGCCGTCCTGGCGTTGCCATGGTCACCTCCGGTCCTGCGGCCACCAATCTGGTGACGCCGCTGATGGACGCCTACATGGACTCGATTCCCATGATTGGGATTACCGGTCAGGTGGGCACCGGCGCCATCGGATCCGACGCATTCCAAGAGTGCGACACGGTCGGCATCACCCGGTCATGCACCAAGCACAACGAACTCGTCATGTCCGCAGACGACATTCCGATGGCGGTGCGGCAGGCATTCCACATCGCTACCACCGGCCGACCCGGACCGGTGCTGCTCGACCTCCCCAAGGACGTCCTACAGAACGAGATGACGTGGCACTGGCCGACCGATGAGGAGGTCCGCGCCTCGCTGCCGGGCTATCGGCCGAATACAAAGGGTCATCCTCGGATGATCAAAGAAGCTGCGCAGATGATTCTGGCTGCTGAGCGTCCGATCCTGTACGTGGGCGGCGGCATGTTGAAGGCTCGCGCCGCTGAAGCATTGCGTGAACTCGCCGAACTCACGGGTATCAACGTCGTCACCACGCTGATGGCGCGTGGTGTGTTCCCTGATGACCACGAACTCAACCTCGGAATGCCCGGTATGCACGGCACGATCGCGGCCACGACCGCGATGCAGCGTTCTGATCTGCTCATCACCCTTGGTGCCCGTTTCGATGATCGAATCACCGGCAAGGTTGATGGCTTCGCCCCTGACGCGAAAGTGATCCATGTCGATATCGACCCCGCCGAACAGGGCAAGGTTCGCCGGCCTGATGTGCCGATCGTTGGCGACTGTCGACTGGTCACCGAGGACATCATCCGCGAGATCCGTGATCTCTTGGCGTCTGGCGTTGCCCAGGCTGACATCTCCGAGTGGAAGAGCCGAGTGTCTGGTTGGCAGGAAATCTTCCCGTTGACCTACGACCCGGCCGAGCCGGGCGCAGCGCTGAAGCCGCAGTTCTGTCTTGAGCGACTTCGCGACTCATCACCCGAAGACACCATCGTCGTGTCAGGCGTCGGTCAGCACCAGATGTGGGCATCGCTCCACTGGCGTTTCAACCACCCGTACACCTGGGTGAACTCGGGTGGTCTCGGCACGATGGGCTTCTCGATTCCCGCAGCGATCGGCGCCAAGATGGGCCGGCCCGATGCCACGGTGTGGGCAGTTGACGGTGACGGCTGTTTCCAGATGACCGCCCAAGAACTCGTGACGGCAACGGTGGAGCGCATTCCGATCAAGATCGCGCTGTTGAACAACTCCTATCTCGGCATGGTCCGGCAATGGCAGGAGATGTTCTACGACGAGCGTTATTCAGAGGTGTACCTCTCAACTGATACGCCCGACTACGTGAAGTGGGCGGAGTCGATGGGGTGCGTCGGGATCCGCGTTGAGAGTCCGGAAGAAGTGCAACCAGCGATCGATTTGGCGAACTCGATTAACGATCTGACCGTCGTGATCGAATTCCGAACCGACTCGGATGAGAAGGTGTTCCCGATGATTCCGGCGGGATGTACCAACGATCAGGTGCTCGTGCACCCATCACAACAGGAGCACCGCTCACAGTTGTGACGGGCGAAGAACGAGCAAACGAAGGAATGACCTCGATATGACCGCAATCAACCCCCACGGCACGTCGCTGAACCACGGGATCCTCTCGGTGCTGGTGCAGAACCGACCGGGTGTGCTTGCTCGCGTGGCCAGCTTGTTTGCCCGACGCGGCTACAACATCTTCTCGCTGGCCGTGGCGCCGGCCGAGGATGACGCCCAGAGCAGAATCACCATCGTCGTCGATCTCGAGTCGGCACCGCTTGAGCAGATGGTCAAGCAGTTGTTCAAACTTGTCGATGTGGTGAAGATTTCCGAGCTTGATCCACGTCGTTCGATCGAGCGCGAGTTGCTGCTCGCCACCATTCGTGCCGACGCCGGACAGCGCTCAGAAATCGTCGAGTTGGTCAAGATCTTTGAGGCGAAAATCCTCGCGGTTGGCGCTGACGCGTTGACGGTGAGCCTTGAAGGTCATCCAGACAAACTCGACGATTTTGAGGAACTCCTCGGTTCCTATGCCATCGTGGAGCTCCAGCGGACGGGTCGCGTGGCCCTGCCGAAACTCGATCGGTCGTCACGGCTTCGTGGCGCCAACCCCAACCAGAAAGGAAAGGTGGGCTGACATGGCCGCCAACGTGTACTACGAGGCCGATTGCGACGGCTCGATCATTCGGGGCCGCAAGGTTGCGGTCATTGGCTACGGTTCGCAGGGCCATGCCCACGCGCTGAATCTGAAGGATTCGGGTGTGGAGGTCTGCATCGGTCTGCGCGATGGCTCGAGTTCGAAAGCGAAGGCCGAGCAGGCAGGTCTGATGGTGAAGTCGATGGCTGATGCCGCGGCATGGGCGGACTTCATCATGATTCTCGCTCCCGACACCGAACAGAAGTCGATCTTCGACGAGCACATCGCTCCTCACCTGCAGCCCGGCGATGCCATTGCGTTCGCCCACGGTTTTAACGTTCGCTTCGGGCGTATCGCTGCCCCAGAAGGTGTGGATTGCGTGATGATCGCGCCGAAGGGCCCAGGTCATCTCGTTCGCCGCACGTATACCGAGGGTGGTGGGGTGCCAGCGCTCATCGCCATCGATCAGGATGCGACGGGCGGAGCGAAGGCGCTGTCGTTGTCGTACGCCGAAGCGATCGGTGGTGCTCGCGCCGGTGTGATCGAAACGACGTTCCCCGAAGAGACCGAGACCGACTTGTTCGGTGAACAGGTCGTGCTCTGTGGCGGCTTGACCCGCCTTGTTCAGGCCGGGTTCGAGACGCTCGTTGAGGCTGGCTACGCGCCCGAGATGGCGTACTTCGAGTGCTTGCACGAGGTGAAGCTCATCGTCGACCTCATGTACGAAGAGGGCATCGCCGGTATGCGCTACTCGATTTCCGACACCGCCGAATACGGTGACCTGACCCGCGGACCGCGCATCGTCACCGAAGCCACCAAGGCGGAGATGAAGAAGGTGTTGACGGAGATCCAAGATGGCACCTTTGCCAACGAGTGGATCGCCGAGTCCGAATCGGGTCGTGCGAACTACCACCGCCTGCAAGAAGAGGGCAAGCAGCACCCAATCGAGGTGGTCGGCGCCAAGTTGCGTTCGATGATGCCGTGGATTTCGGCGGGCCGCCAGAAGGTGGCCGACGCCTCCGGCGGCGCAAGCTGACCGAACACGACACCACGTCGTCCGGCGGCATCTGGTCGTCGCGGTATCTGGCCATCACCGTCGCCAATTTGACGGTGGTGGCCATTGCCGCGTTCGATGGCCTTGCAGTGGTGGCTGCGTTGCCATCGATCGCTGAGGATCTCGGGCGCATCGACCTCCTTCCGTGGGTGATTACGGCGTACCTAGCGACCTCATCGGTGGCCGTCGTGATCGCTGGCCCGGTGATCGATGCGATCGGTGTGCGGCGCACCTTCCGCATCACCGGTTCATGGTTCTGTATCGCCACGGGGCTCGCAGCGATTGCACCGTCGATGCCGTTGCTGATCGCAGCCCGTTTAGTGCAGGGTCTCGGAGGGGGACTGGTCATCGCGGTGGCGTTGGCGTCGGTCGGTTTGGCGTACCCGCATTCGCTTCGGCCGTCCGCCTTTGCTGCGAACTCGATGGTGTGGGGAGCGCTTGGTTTCGGTGGCCCTGCACTTGCTGGCGTGTTGCTGGCGATTGCCGATTGGCGGATGGTGTTCGGTATTCAGATTCCGATCACCGTTGTGGCTCTGGCGATGGGCTGGCGATCGCTGCCAACTATCGAGGGCAAGGGCACACGACCTGACAGCGATCTGGTTGGTGTGATCTGGATTGCGATGCTCGTCGCCGCCTCGTTGGTGGCCGTTGGTGAGGCCGGATCGAGTTGGCTGTTGCTTGCAGTGGCAGTCGTTGCTGCGTTGGTCGCCGGTGCTGGCTATTGGCGCCATGCGGGGCGTCATCGTTCACCGGTGGTTCGACGGGAACATCTCCGACGCGCGCCCCTTGGCGCAATTCATGCCTCTACGGGTGTGGTGTTGATCGCTGGTCTGGCGTCGGACAATTATCTGCCGATCTATATCCAAGTGGTACGCGCAGGATCAGTTGGATTCGCCGCATTCACACTGGTGTTTCTCACGGTCGGGTGGACCGTTGGCGCCTTGGTGTTTGCCCGATTGCCCCAGCAGTGGCCCGAGTCTCGAACCACCTTGATCGGCTCGGTGGCGATGGTGCCGTCGCTGATCGTGGTGCTGGCGACATTCATGTTCGAAGGGCCGCTATGGGTGCTGTTTGTGGGCTACTTCGCCGTTGGCGTGTCGATTGGGTTGGTGTCGACGTCAGGGATCACGTGGATGCAACGCGAGACGCCTGACACCGAGATGGGCCGAGTCAACGCGGCGCACCAGTTCGTTCGAAATTTGTGCATTACCTACGCCGTGGCGATCGGTGGAGCCTTCCTGATTGGTGTGGTCGATCATCGAACCGGCGATGTCGAGTCGGTGAGGCGGATTCTGGCCGGCGACGACACCGTGGTGTCGGGTGCGACGGTCGATGCGGTGGGCGAGGCGTTGGTGTTGACGGTGGCATCAGCGCTGTTGGTGGCACTCGTTGCCGTCGTGATCGTTCGGCGGTCACATCGGCGTGTGACATCGTCGTCAAATATGACCTTGCAAGTCGGGAATTGACGACGTAGCATCTCGCCCCATGTCCGACAGCAGCAACTGGGGTTTCGAGACCAAGCAGATCCACATTGGTGGGGAACCCGATCCAACGACCGGCGCCCGAGCGGTGCCGATCTACCAGACCACGTCGTATGAGTTCCGCGACGCTGCCCATGCTGCCAACCTTTTCGCCCTCGCTGAGGTCGGCAACATCTACACGCGGATCATGAATCCGACGCAGGCCGCGCTCGAGGCCCGTCTCAACGCACTTGAAGGTGGCTGCACCACCGCGATCGGTATCCCTGGAGCGCTCGCGACGTCGTCGGGCCAGGCGGCGGAGACGCTTGCCATCCTCACCGTTGTCGAGGCCGGTCATCACATCGTCGCCTCGCCATCGTTGTATGGCGGCTCGTACAACCTCTTGCACCACACCCTTCCCCGCTTGGGCATCGAAGTGACCTTCGTCGACGATCCCCATGACCTCGAGCAGTGGCGGCGCGCCGTTCGCGACAACACGCGCCTCTTCTACGGAGAGGTGTTGCCGAACCCGAAGAACGATGTGTTCGACATCGAAGGTGTGGCCAAAGTGGCTCATGCCGAAGGCATTCCCTTGATGGTCGACAACACGGTCGCCACGCCCTACCTCGTGCGGCCCATCGAATGGGGAGCAGACATCGTCGTGCACTCGCTCACCAAGTTCATGGGCGGCCACGGCACCTCGGTGGCCGGCGGCATCGTTGACGGCGGCACCTTCGACTACGGCGCGAGTGGCCGGTTCTCAAACTTCACCGAACCCGATCCGAGCTACCACGGGCTTGCTTACTGGACCGCGCTCGGCCACGGGGCGATGATCTTGAAGGCGCGCGTGCAGATGCTGCGCGATCTCGGTATGGCCATCAGCCCGTTTAACGCCTTCTTGATCCTTCAGGGGATCGAGACGCTCAGCCTGCGCATGGAGCGTCATTGGTCAAACGCCCAGGCGGTGGCAGAGTTCCTCGACGCTCATCCAAAGGTTCGTTCGGTCAACTACGCCGGCCTGCCATCGAGCCCGTGGCATGATCGTGCCAAGCAGCTGGGCGGAGGCCGAGGGTATGGCTCGGTGTTGGCATTCGAAATCGAAGGTGGGCTCGACGCTGGACGTCGATTCGTTGAAGGCCTCGAGTTGCATAGCCATGTCGCCAACATCGGCGACGCGCGCAGCCTGGTCATCCACCCGGCGAGCACCACCCACTCACAACTCACGCCTGAGGAGCAGGCAGCGAGCGACGTTGCACCGGGCCTCATCCGGTTGTCGGTGGGCCTCGAGTCGATCACCGACATCCTCGCTGATCTCGAACGCGGCTTTGCCGCTGCCGGCTGACCTACTGGGTGCTGAGCCCCGCACGCCACATACCCTCGGCAACGAGCGCTGCAATCGCTGGGTCAGGTTCGCTGAGCCGTTCGAGGACCACTTCGTCGATGGTTGCGGTGCACCGGTAGTCGTGTGGATACGGCCCAACCGGTGATCCGGTATCGATGCCAACATCAAAGGTTTCGCCGCTCATCGAATACACGAGTGGCACGGTTCGCTCAATGCGGGCTCCCTCGCCGGTGATCCCATCGACTGAGATCACCATCACTCCGCCTGCGCCGAAACCTCCGTCGTAGGCGAAGTCGACGACGATGCGGTGCTGTCCGGGTTCGATTGGGGGCGAGGTGATCGTCGTGATGTCGTGCCCGAAACAGTTGTAGGTGAACTTTGCGGAGCCGTGCTCGAGCCATAGTGACCACCCCGACATATTCCCGCCCTGACAGGCGATCACCCCTTCGGCGCCATCGCTGTCGACGGTGATGGATGCTGAGATCCGCCACGAGCAGTTCTTCAAGTTGATCACGGTCGACTCGGGCAGTCGAACATGGGCAGTGCCGTACACCATCCGTGTTCGTCCACCGAGGGTATGAGGCACTGAGAGAGGTCCGTTACGGGGTGAACCGGCGTCGCGCAGCGGGTACACGCCATTGCGTCGGGCCTCTCGGTCAAAGAGGTCCCGCATCATCGCAAGCCGCTCGGGTTGTTCAGCGGCGAGGTCGACCGACTGTGAGAAGTCGTTGGCGACGTTGTACAACTCCCATCGTTCATCGGGACCGTCGAACTCATAGGCCTGCATCCGAATCCACGGCACGCGTCCGTGAAAGCAGGACGCGATCCACCCGTCGTGATAGATCGCTCGGTTTCCGAGGATCTCGAAGTATTGGGTCGAGCGAGTGCTTGGGCCATCTGCCGCAAACGAGTAGTCCATTGGGACACCGTCGAAATCGAGTTGCTCGATGCCGTTCACGTGGGTCGGCGGGGTGATGCCCGCTGCTGCATAGATCGTGGGAGCGATGTCGACGACGTGGTGGAACTGCGTGCGTAGACCGCCGGCCGGCACGTGCGTTGGCCACGAGAGGGCAAGGCCGTTACGGGTCCCGCCGAAATGCGAGGCGACCTGTTTCATCCACTGGAATGGTGCGTCGAGCGCCCAGGCCCAGCCGACGTTGAAGTGGTTCTCACAGCGTGCGGTACCAAAGTCGTCAAGGTGCTCGAGCAGCCACTCTGGGTCCTCGTGGATGCCGTTCTGGAACGACGGGGCACTCCATGCGCCGTGGATGGTGCCTTCAGCAGACGCACCGTTGTCGCCGGTCAAGTAGATGATCAGGGTGTCGGTGTTGTCTTGCGCATCGGCCGCTCGAGCAGCGTCGATAACACGACCGATGTGATGGTCGGTATGAGCGAGAAAGCCTGCGAAACACTCCATGAGTCGGGCCGCGACCGGACGGAATCGCTCTGGATAGTCATCCCATGCCGGGACCTGGTCGGGGCGCGCCGTGTTGGCCGTCCCGGCAGGAATGACACCGATGTCCAGTTGTCGTTGATAGATGGCCTCGCGCAGTTCGTCCCACCCGCCATCGAACTGTCCGGCAAATCGATCGATCCAGTCGCGTGGCGCATGGTGTGGTGCATGCACGGCCGGGGTGGAGAAGTAGCAGAACCATGGCCGATCGGGCGCAGTGGCACGCTGGCGTGCGATCCAATCGACCGCCTTGTCAGCGAGGTCTTCGGTGAGGTGGTAGTCGGACCGTCCGACGTGGGGCGACACGGGAGTGGTCTGGTCGTAGACCGCCGGTTCCCATTGCGACGCCTCGGCCCCAATGATGCCGTAGAAGCGATCGAAGCCGAGACCGGTTGGCCAGCGATCAAACGGTCCGGCTGGGCCTTGTTCCCAGGAGGGAGTGAGATGCCACTTCCCGAAACATGCAGTCGAGTAGCCCGACAGGCGGAGCACTTGGGCGACCGTGGCGGCCTCGGGAGGAAGCGCAGAGTCATATCCCGGATAGGAGTTGGCGATTTCGGTGATGCCGCCCATGTGCACTCGGTGGTGATGGCGGCCGGTAAGCAGTGCCGCCCGAGTTGGGGAACACAGGGCCGTGGTGTGGAATTGGTTATAGGTGAGGCCAGCGTCGGCGACGCGTTGTAGCGCAGGTGTCGGGACCGGTCCGCCAAAGGTTGACATGGAGCCGAATCCCACGTCGTCGAGCATGATGAGCAGCACGTTCGGGCTGCCTGCTGTTGGGTGATCCGCTTGGAGTGGCGATGGCGTCGACTGCTCGAATCGCGACTCGATGTGTCCTGCGAAGGGAGGCGTTGGTCGTGGCAGTCGCGTCACTGGTCCGCTCTTTCGAACGCGCTGTGGTCGAGTGCGCCGAGGGCACGTCGAGCGGTGTCGATATCACCGTCCAAGTGGAGGTCACCGTTGGCCAGGGCAGCCTCAAGGTCGGTCGACGCTGTGAGCAGCGCGTTCCACACCGATCTCGAGCAACGCACGACGGCTTCAGCGTGGTCACCAGAGATCGGACATGCGATGTGGTTGCGGAAATGAAGGCCCGCTCGTTCAGCGCCGGTGTCCACCGCGAGTCGGAGATCGATGCCGGTCAGGCGTTCTGGCACAACCAGCACCTTGAGTACCGCCACTGACGTTGCCAGATCCCAGCCCTCAACCTGTCGTCGACCAAGGCGATGCGTCCGATGACGGCTCATGTCGATCGAACCTTCGATTGCAAGCGCAGCAGTAAGGCTCCAACTTCGGATGTTCGCCGACGGTGTCCGACTCGCCACAACGCGAAGGTGGTGGGCGAGCCGTTGGCGGTCGGCGTCAGTGGCTTCGGGATGGTCGGCAAGCAGTGATGCGAGGTGCAGCGCCCATCGCAGATCGTCCGTATCGTCGCACCGTGTGCGAGCCTCATCAAGCCCGCCCATCGCCGCAATGGTGCGAGTCGCAAGGTCGCCTCGTTCCAATGGAAACAGGTTGGCCGGGTCGCCGTCGAAGAAGCCGAAGAGTCCACTTCGTACCTGTCGAACGTGATGCTCAACAACGCCATAGTGCTGTTGGGTCAACCAGTCGTCGTCGTACACGGCGGGAAGGCTGATGCGGTGCGCAAGGTCACTTGACGACGCACCCCTATTCGTCCAGCGCACGGTCTGGTCCCAGATGAATTGAATGGAGTCTCGGTACCGCTCGAGTCGTCGATCGATATCGCCTGCGCCCGACAGCGGTGGGCCGTGTGTGGCAATGAGATGGTCCGCTCCAAGTGAGTGAAGGTGATCGAGTCCACGCAGCAACACCCTTGGATCGCGGTATTCCTCACCCCTGATGGCGAACACGTTGAACAGGGCGGGCCACATGAGGTTGTGAACTGCCGTGCGGAGTTCGGGGAACCACAAGGTCACCGAGTCGTTGGCATCAGATGGGGCGGGTGTGACGTCGACCGTGAGGCCCGCCACCGTGATCGTCCTTGCATCGTCAAAGGTGTGGTCGGCGGCGACGTGACCGGGCGTGAACGGCGCGTGTTGTGGCATTCGGTAGGCGAGTCCAAGCCCGACGTTGGGTGTGGAATCAGGGCCGTGTTCGGGGAGCGCAATGGCGAACTGCTCGACGAGGCCGCGCCCATATGCAGGTGCGATGTCGGTTGCTGAGCGCCGGAGATTGTCCTCGATGAGTGCATGACCCCAGATCGCAGTGACGGGTTCGGCGTCGAGTACGGCCGCAGTGCCGCTGACGTAGTGAAAGTGGGTGTAGATCACCGCCACGATCGGCGCATCGGTGACGGTGCGCAATTCACCAAGCGCAGCGGTCATTTCCTCGACTGACTCGCCGGTATCGATGGCGATGATGCCCTCTGGGCCCTGGACAAACGTCTGGTTCGACAGGCCATTACCGACGAGGCACCAGACGCCATCTCGAACGCAGTGCAGCGTTCGCTTGAGGCGCTGGGTGTGGTCATGCAGCGAACGGTCGATCAACCTTCCCTCATCATCGTTGATGACATCACGGTGATCAGCGCGCAGGGCGGAGGTGTCGGCCATTCGCCGACTCTAGGTCAACCCTCGTCGTCGAGTTCTCGAAGGAATGCTTCGAGCTCGGCACCGAGGTCGTCGGCGGTCGGAATGGCAGCCTCGGCTCGGCGATCGAACTCTCGCTCGAGCATTGCCACGTACATGGCGAGTTGTGGGTCGGCTGCGACGACCTCGTCGTGGAGTGAGCGATGTCGGTTGATGTCGTCGATGAGATCGGTTCCGGGGCCGACGCCGAGCACATGAGAGAGGTGCTGTTGCAAGGCGGCGACGGCGAGCGGATGCGAGGCATTCGAGAGATAGTGCGGGATGCCGACGCGCAGTGATACCGAGGCGATCTGTGCTGCTTCCAGCACGGTGTGGAGCACGCCGATCGTGCCGGTCATCCCTTGGTAGCTCGGCGTGCCGAGCCCAAGGCGACGTGCCAGCGATCGATTGGTCGAACTGCCGGTGACGAATGGTGATCTGGTGTGCGGCACTTGCTCTGCCCCAGCGCCGACCGTTACCACCACCGAGCAGCCCGCTCGCTCGGCAACGGTTCGAATCGCCTCGCAATAGGTCCGCCACCCGAGATGCGGCTCAACGCCGAGCAGCAGCACAACATCTCTGCCTTCGGGTTCGGGGGAACGCCAGACATCAACGGTGTTGCGAGGCCAGCGGATACGGCGCAGCAGGCCATCGACCATTTCGATCATCGGCCGTTCCACCGTGAAGTCGTAGAACGGGTCGCTGTCGATCTCGCCAACGGTGACGCGGTGATCGTCGGGGAACAGCGCTTCAACCGCAGCGGTGGCCGCGCCTGCCATGTCGAACCAACCTTCGAGGCTCACGACGAGCACCGGTTGACGCAGTGCACCGAGCGAGTCGATATCGAAGCGCAGCACTTCGTCGACACTTGGCGTGTCCGATGGCATCACGATGCCAATGCCTCAACGACATAGTCGATGCACCCGGTGAGCGCGGCGAGGTCGTCAGGATCAACGGCAGGGAACATGCCGATGCGGAGTTGGTTGCGGCCGAGCTTTCGATAGCTGTCGGTATCGACGACCCCGTTAGCGCGAAGGGCTGCGCACACGTCGCCCGCCGGGATGGCGTCATCTAGGTCGATGGTGGCGACAACCTTGGACCGCTTCGATGGATCACTGACGAATGGCGTTGCCCACTCACGGGTTGTAGCCCAGTCGTACACCGTGCTCGATGAACGTGCGACGCGTTCGGCCACCCATGCAGCTCCGCCATTGTGCAACATCCAGTTGACCTGGTTGTCCAACATGATGAGCGTTGCGAGCGCGGGTGTGTTGTACGTCTGTTGTTGGGTGCTGTTCGACACGGCGATGCCCAAGTCGAGCGACGCAGGGCACCACCGGCGGCCGTCGGTCAGTTCGTTGATCCGGTCGAGCGCTTCAGGGGAGCATGCGGCGAGCCAGAGCCCGCCATCGGAGGCGAAACTCTTCTGCGGCGCGAAGTAGTACACGTCAACGTCAGAGGGCCGCCATGCCAAGCCACCGGCAGCGCTCGTCGCATCCACAACCACCAAGGCGTCGGCGTCGGCGCCTTGTGGGCGGCGAAGATCCATCGCCACGCCGGTCGACGTCTCGTTGTGGGTCAACGCGTAGACGTCGATGCCCATTGCAGCGATCGGGTCCGGATGATCACCTGGTTCACAACGAATGACCTCGGGTTGCCCAAGGTGTGGGGCGCTGGCGGCGGCTTCGGCGAATTTCGATGAGAACTCGCCGAATACGAGATGCTGGCTTCGCTCACGAATCAGGCCAAAGGTTGCCACATCCCAGAACACCGTGGAGCCACCGTTGCCGAGCACGATCTCCCAGCCATCGGGCAGTCCGAACAACTCGCTGAGCCCGCTTCGGACGGACGCAACGATGTTCTTCACCGGTGCCTGGCGGTGCGAAGTACCCATGACTGACCGTCCGAGCGACGCAACGGCGTCAATCTGTTCCGCACGCACTTTCGAAGGGCCGCAACCAAACCGTCCATCTGCGGGCAACAGATCGGTGGGGATGGTGATGTGCGATGCTTCCACGCCCCAAGGATGGCAGCACGAACACCCGGCCACACCGTGAGGTGTGGACATTTCGTTTGTATGCCAACGATGCGTGGCACTTGGCGTATCTGCTGGCAACATTGCGGGGTGAACCGAACTTCCGCCCGTCTCGCTGCGATCGCCCCGTCTGCAACCTTGGCCGTTGATGCCAAGGCGAAGGCACTGAAAGCGCAGGGTGAGAACGTCGTGGGATTTGGCGCTGGTGAACCCGACTTTCCTACGCCTGCTCACATCGTTGAGGCGGCGGTTGAGGCGTGTCGAGATCCGCGCAATCATCGCTACACACCTGCCGGCGGGTTGCCAGAACTCCGCGAGGCGATCGCCGCAAAGACCTTGCGCGATTCAGGCGTGACCATTGGCGCCGATCAGGTGCTCGTCACCAACGGCGGCAAGCACGCTGTCTACACAGCCTTCGCTGCCTTGTGCGATCCGGGTGATGAAGTGATCTGCCCTGCGCCGTACTGGACGACGTACCCAGAGGCGATCACGCTCGCCGGCGGTGTTCCGGTGATCATCGATACCGATGATGTCTCAGGATTCAAGGTCACCGTTGAACAACTCGACGCGGCACGAACGGCGCGCACCAAGGTGCTGTTGTTCGTGAGCCCCGACAACCCGTCGGGAGCGGTGTACACGCCAGATGAGATCGCAGCGATTGGTCGCTGGGCGGTTGAACACGGCGTGTGGGTGATCACCGATGAGATTTACGAGCATCTGGTGTTTGGGGACAACGTCTTCGCGTCGATGCCGGCGCTCGTCCCCGAGATCGCTGATCAATGCATCATCGTGAACGGTGTGGCGAAGACCTATGCCATGACGGGCTGGCGCGTTGGTTGGATGGCAGGGCCACTCGACGTCATCAAGGCAGCGACCAACTTCCAGTCGCATGCCACGTCCAATGTGTCGAATGTGTCGCAGCGAGCGGCGCTTGCCGCTGTTGCGGGCGGACTCGACGATGTGTTCATGATGCGCGAGGCCTTCGCCCGACGCGGGGCGATGATGCACCGCATGCTGTCGGAGATCCCGGGTGTCACCTGCCTCGAACCGCAGGGCGCGTTCTATTGCTTCCCGAACGTCACGGGTTTGCTCGGCCGGCCCATCGCTGGGACCGTCGCTGGGTCGACGCTTGAACTGGCCGATCTTGTTCTGTCGGAGGCAAAGGTCGCGTTTGTGCCCGGAGAGGCATTCGGGGCACCTGGCTACGCACGGTTCTCATTCGCGATGGGTGATGATGACATCGCCGAAGGCATTCGCCGCATCGCCGACCTTGTCAGCCGCTGATCCTCCGGGTCTGACCTCACGACCAGCGAGGCGATACGGTCGCGCCTGAGGGAAGGGGGTCCCCATGGCTGAACACGATCTCGTCATTCGCCACGGCACGGTGGTCGATGGAACAGGGGCGCAGCGATTCATTGGCGACGTCGCGGTCAAAGACGGTCGGATCATCGCTGTAGGTGAGGTCGAAGGTTCCGGTCGACGAGAGATTGATGCGGAGGGTCACCTCGTCACGCCTGGATTTGTCGATATTCACACCCACTACGACGGGCAGGCGACGTGGGACACACAGCTCGCACCATCGAGTTGGCACGGTGTGACCACGGTCGTGATGGGGAACTGCGGTGTGGGATTCGCTCCGGTGCTCGACCACAACCGTGAACGATTGATCCAGCTGATGGAAGGCGTTGAAGACATCCCAGGCACGGCGCTCCATGAGGGCCTCTCATGGGACTGGTCATCGTTTCCCGAATATCTCGATGCGCTCGAACGTCGTCCCCGTGACATCGACCTCGGCACTCAGGTGCCACATGGGGCGCTGCGTCTTCATGTCATGGGTGAACGCGGTGCAACCCAGCAACCAGCCACGCCCGACGACATCGAACAGATGGCAGCGTTAGCCAGAGAAGCGGTCGAAGCGGGAGCGCTCGGATTTTCCACCAGCCGCACCTTGAATCACCGTACGAGCCTTGGTGAGCCCACGCCGACCCTTCGGGCCGAAGCCGATGAGCTCGTCGGCATCGCCTGTGCGCTCGGTGCTTCAGGTCGAGGTGTGCTCCAAGTCGTGAGCGACTTTCTCGATCGTGATGGCGAACTCGAACTGTTTGAGCGGATGGCAGCCGCATCGGGTCGTCCGATTTCGGTGTCGATTGCGCAAGGGGCTCGGTCGGGCGATGACTGGCGGGTTGAACTCGATCACTTCGCCGCAGCAACTGCGCGCGGGGTGACGATGCGCGGGCAGGTCGGGGCTCGAGCGGTAGGGATCATGCTGGGGCTCGAAGCAACGTTGCATCCGTTCATGTTCAGCGAGCCATACCGGGCGATCGCTGATCGCCCGCTTGCCGAACGGGTTGGCGTCATGGCGGACCCGGACCTGCGGCGCGCGATTATCGACGGTGCTCGGGTCGATGACACCGTGTTGGGTAGCCGGGCGATTCACCGCTCGAATTACATCTTCCAGCTCGGCGATCCGCCGAACTACGAGCCGCATCCGTCGTCCTCGGCTGCAGCCGAAGCGGCCCGCCGTGGCGTCGATCCACTCGAGGTGCTCTACGACTGGACGATTGCCGACGGCGGTCATGCGTTGTTGTATCAGCCCATCCTCAACTGGTTCGGGGAGAACCTCGATGCGGTCGGGGAGATGCTGCGGCATCCCGCATCGGTGCCCGGTTTGTCCGATGGCGGCGCGCATGTGGGAACGATTTGCGACGTCAGTTTCCCGACCACGCTGCTCCAATGGTGGGGCCGTGACCGTCCTGAAGGCCGAATTCCGGTGGAAACGTTGGTGGCCAAGCAATGCCGGATGACCGCTGAAACCGTCGGCCTTGGTGATCGAGGTGTGCTTGCGCCCGGCTATCGGGCCGACGTGAACATCATCGACTTTGACGGACTTCGATTGCATGCCCCAGAGATCCGTTACGACCTTCCCGCCGGTGGCCGCCGCATGATCCAGCGAGCGACGGGGTATCGCAACACCTTCGTCGGAGGTGTTGAGATCATGGCTGACGGTGAGTCCACTGGTGCAACGCCAGGTCGTCTTGTTCGGGGGGCGCGATGAACTTCGATTTTCCGGTGATCAGTGCGGACTCGCACATCACCGAACCACCGGACTGCTACTCGGCGAACATCGATCCGGCGTGGAGGGATCGCGCACCGCAGATGGTGCGCGATGACCAGCGCGGCGACATGTTCGTAGTGGAGGGGATGCGTCCGGTTGCGATGGGTCTCGTCGCAGCGGCGGGTAAAGCCGCAGAGGAATTGAGTGTCAGCGGTGTGACCTTTGAAGAACTGCATCGGTCCGGTTGGGACCCCGCTCATCGGGTTGCGGATCAACGCCGCGATGGGGTGTCGGCTGAGATCATCTACCCGACCGTTGGCATGATGATCTGCAATCATCCCGATGCCGATTTCAAACAGGCATGTTTTGTGGCGTACAACCGCTGGATCGCTGAGTACTGCGCGGTTGAACCGGACCGCCTTCTCGGCTGTGGCCAGACCGCCCTGCGATCGGTGGCCGAAGGCATCGCTGATCTCGAGCGCATTCAGGCCCTCGGACTGCGCGGGGTGATGATGCCGGGGGAGCCGGCGACCTTGCAGCCAGATGGCACCGGCGACTACGACGATCCCATGTGGGATCCCTTTTGGGAGGCAGCGGTGGCAATCGGCATGCCGCTCAGTTTTCACATCCTGACCTCGCGGCATAGCGCCTTCAATTGTCGTCCTCGAGGGTCTCGTCTCAATGGATTTCTCGGCATCATCCGCGGTATCCAAGACATCATGGGCACGCTCGTCTTCGGCGGTGTGTTCGAACGACATCCGCAGCTGCGGGTGGTGTGTGTGGAGGCCGATGCGGGATGGGTGCCGCACTACACCTATCGAATGGACCATGCGTGGAAGCGCCATCGAAACTGGATGGCGCCAGGCGTTGAACTTCGCCGGCTCCCCTCGGAGTACTTCGCCGAACACATCTACACCACCTTCCAAGACGACTGGACGGCATTCCAATTCGCCGATCGGATGAATTGGCGGCGGCTCATGTGGGCGAATGACTTCCCGCACAGCGATTCGACGTGGCCGTGGTCGCGCGATGTGCTTGCCGAGCACACTGCCGGAATGACAGCAGAGATGACCGAGGCGATCCTGTCGGGCAATGTGGCCGACCTCTACGGCATCGACCGGACCGTGCTCGTCGGGGCCGCGTAGTCTCAGTCGGTCGGCCGGCGGCGGGCGACACGGTCGACGCCGAGCACCACAACGAACGCGACGGCAGCGAGCACGATCGGCGCCGCCACGTCACCGCTCGGCGCGCTGATGGTGGTGGTCTCGGTTCCAGCTGGCCATGGCCACAGAACCCGCATCGAGCCGAGCATGAGTCCCACCATGGCCGCAATCACGATGTCGTGGTGGGTGCGCAGCAGCCAGTCGAGCAGTGTCGAGAACGCGCCGAGCCCAATGACGCAGCCAAGTCCAGTGGCGGCAATCGCCACAAGGTTGCGGTCGTTGACCGCTCCGAGCACCTCTGAATACATGCCGATCATCACCAAAATGAACGAACCGGAGATGCCGGGCAGAATCATGGCGCAAATCGCGAGCGCGCCGGCTGCGGTGAACACCCACCACTGCTGTGTGACGACTTCAGCGCTGGTTGAGTGCGTGTCGGACCGCAGTCCAAGGAGCACGAAGAGTGCCACGGCGGTTGCTGCGGCGACGATCCATTGCATGGTGGTGCGGGACCGGATCAGCTGCCATGCGACGAGCACCGACCCGATGACGAGCCCGCTGAACACTGCTGCTGTGCGCACCGGTTGTTCGGTCAGCATCTGTTCGATCACTGCGGAAAGGGCTGCGATTGCGGTGAGGATGCCCAAAAGGAGCGAACCGAGCCACACCCAGTCGATACGGCGGACGGTGGCTAACGCCGCACGAGGTTCGCGCGAGACAAGTTGTCGCAGTGCGGTCGCCCCGAAGCGGATGTGTGAGATCAATCGCTCGTAGATGCCGAGCACGAGGGCCACGGTTCCCCCAGAAACCCCCGGCACGATGTCGGCAGATCCCATGGCGAAACCGCGGACGAATTGCAGGGGTACCTGACGAAGATGCACGCGGCGAGACTAACCGCCGGCCGGTGTGGTGACGTCGAGTAGTCGACAGTCCTTCGATGGGTCGCTCACCAGTTCGCGGATATCTGCGGGGATGGTGATGGCATCGCCGGGACCGAGTCGAATCGGGGACGCATCATCGAGCGTGACCGTGACCTCACCATCCATCACGAACATGAAGCGCAGCGATCGCGCCGGTCGGTTGACGGCGAGTCGTTGGGCATCAGGATCCACCATCAACACCTCGACGCGCCCTCCGGTCGCTGCGCCGATGCCGGTATCACCCGCAAGGAATCCCGGATGATCCCATGAGTCGTTGGGACGATCTCGTGCCGTTGAGAACACAAATCGTTGTCCACCCCAGGTGCGATCCGGCGGACTGGGGTCATCGGGGAGAGTGGTGCTGGGGTCGAATTCGGTGAGGTGATCGGCTGGCGACCCGACCTCGACGATTTCAAAGCCCGGAGAGGCTTCGATCACTTGGTGACGAATGCCCGGAGGCTGAAGCACCACATCACCGACCTCCATTCGAAGGCGTTCACCCCAACCCTCGTATTCGACATCAACCCATCCACGGCGAACGGCGAGCAGTTGAAAGTCGACATGGTGGAAGTGCACGTCGTCAGCGAGTCGGCCGCCAGCTGGCACGGCGATGTGGGAAGCGACGTAGCGGCCATCCCACCGATCAGGGATCAGGTCTCGGTAGGCCATGCCGGCCCTTCCGGTGTGCCAGGCAGCAGCATCATCGGCGCGGCTGATCGCCAGGGAAGTGCGGCGCAACGTGAGCCGAGCCCCAGCGGGTGACTCGAGTACGGCCTCGGCTGGGTCATCCGCTGGCCGGATGGTGACCGGACGCCATCCCGCGTCGCGATGTTGCCGCAACGCTGCGTCGAAGTCGCCGACGTCGAGAACGTTCATCGTCAGTAGTCGATGCCGCGCTTGGCGCGGATGCCGTTGGCGTAGGCGTGCTTAATCTCGGTCATCTCAGTGACGGTGTCGGCAACAGCGACGATGTCGGGGGCGGCGTCACGACCGGTGATGACGATGTTCACGTGTTCGGGCCGTCCGACAATGGCGGCCACGACCTCGTCAGTTGGCACCCATCCCCATGTGCAGAGGTAGGTCAACTCATCGAGGATGATGAGTTGATGGTCGCCAGCCGCAATCAGACGTGCCGCCTGTGCCCAGCCCTCGCGGGCATGGTTGCGGTCGTGGTCAAGGTTGTCGGAATCCCAGGTGAAGCCATCGCCGAATGAGTGCCACTCGACCCCAAGTTGACGGCCCATCTTTTCTTCGCCCACGTGCCAGTCGCCGCTCTTGACGAACTGGCAGACGGCGACCTTCCAATCGACTGCCAAGCCGCGCAGCATCATGCCGAATGCCGATGAACTTTTGCCTTTGCCGTTGCCGGTGTTGACCACCACGAGCGATGGGGCCGATCGGAGGCCATCTGGTCGAGGGTCTTCGGTAAGGGGAGCGTGGTCGTTATCGGTGACATCGGGCATGCATGGTCGAGCATAGGTGCGCAGCCACTGACCTGCCTGACCGTCCGCATTCGCTAACGATGCTGTTGGTGGTGCTACGGTCATCGCCGTCACGTTGGTGAGCGAAGTCCGGTGAGATCCCGGCGCTGTCCCGCAACGGTGGTTCTTTGAGGGTTCGCCCGAGAAGACGAGCCCGGTCGACCACTTTCGTGCGCGACACATCCCTCGAGGCAAGGGAGGCTCGCCGGCCGCTTGCGGCCACGACCCGACTTGACCTCCACTTTCTGGAGGCACGTAATGCAACGTCATCTCATGGCCGGCGTGATCGTCGGCATGTCGCTCATCGCCGCCGCGTGCGGTGGTTCAACGACATCCGAACCATCGACGAGTGATGCATCGCTCGCAACCACAACAACGACCACGGGCTCACTGGCTGAGGTCGCAACCCCTGAGACCACGATGCTGCCTGCCGAGGTCGTGGAGGTTCCCACCGCCATCATCTCGCTGTCGCCGACGGCGACCGAGATGCTCTATGCCGTTGGAGCGGGCGATCAGGTCATCGCCGTCGACGACTTTTCAAACTTCCCGTCAGATGCGGGGTCGAAGATGCCCGGTATCAGTGGTTTTGACCCCAACATCGAGGCGATTCTTGCGTTCAACGCCGACCTCATCGTCACCGATGGCACGAATCCAGATCTGATCGACGCCATCGAGCGCGCTGGTATCGCCCATTGGGCTGGCACTGCGGCAACAACGATTGACGACACCTTGCGACAGATCGAAGAAATCGGAGCGGCCACTGGTCATGCTACGGAGGCGGCAGCGTTGGTCGAGGAAATGGAGGCCGACCTCGCCGAATTGATGGCCCGCATCGAGGCGTTACCTGCCGCCGATGAACCGCTGACCTACTACCACGAACTCGACAACACCTACTACTCGGTAACGAGCGACACCTTTATTGGGTCGACGTACACAATGCTGGGCTTGCGCAATATTGCTGATCTTGCCGAGGGTGAGTCCTACGGGTATCCGCAACTGTCAGCTGAATTCATCCTCGACAAGGATCCCGATCTGATCTTCCTCGCGTGCACGATCTACTGCGGTGAGACGCCAGAGTCGGTGGCCGCACGTCCAGGATGGAACACCTTGACCGCCGTTGCGCAGGGCAATGTCGTTCCTCTTGACGATGACACGGCGTCACGCTGGGGGCCTCGCATCGTCGATCACATGTCGACTGTCGTCGATGCGGTGGAGCGGGTGTTGACCAGTGGGGCCCGGTGAGCGACCAGCAATTGCATCCGACTGCCTCGGCAGGTCGTCCTCGATGGTGGATCGCGGGTTCGATCGTGGTGCTGATCGCCGTTGCTGCGGCTGGGGCCATGATCGGCCCCGCCGGTCCAGTGTGGTGGCGAGTTCCGCTTGCGGTGCTGGAGCGTGTGCCATTTCTTGGAGCGGATGGGCTCGGAATTTCGAGCGGTGTCACTGATCGGGAGTGGTCGATTGTCTGGGATATCCGAATGCCACGAGTGGTGCTCGCCGGCATCGTTGGGGCGATGCTCTCACTCGGTGGGGCCTCGTATCAGGGCGTCTTTCGGAATCCGCTCGTTGATCCGTATCTCCTCGGTGCTGCGGCTGGTGGTGGTCTTGGCGCAACGCTGGTTATCACCACGGTTGGTCGCTCCGGTCTTGATTGGCCCATCGACCCGGTCCCGTTGGTGGCGTTTGTCTTCGCCCTCGGGACGGTGGCGGTGACGTACGCCGTCGGGGCGTCGTTTGGTGGCCTTCGAACGAGTGGCACCTTGGTCTTGGCTGGTGTGGCCATGGTGTCGCTGATGACTGCGATCCAGACCTTTGTGCTCCAGCGAAATTCAGATGTTGTGCGAGAGGTGTACAACTGGATTCTTGGGCGACTCTCGACGGCCACGTGGGCTGATGTGTTGCTCGTATCGCCGTATGTGCTGGTGTCGGCAGGTGTGCTGCTGCTCCATCGTCGACATCTCGATGTGTTGCGCGTTGGCGATGATGAAGCAACCGCTCTCGGTGTGCCGGTCGCGCGTGTTCGTCTCGTGGTCGTGGTTGCAGCGACCCTCGGCACAGCGGCCGTTGTAGCGGTGAGTGGGCTGATCGGCTTCGTTGGGCTCGTCGTGCCTCACATGGTGCGGCTCATGGCGGGTTCGAGTTATCGCGTGGTGATTCCGCTAGCGGTGACGATTGGCGCCTCCTTTTTGATCCTCGCTGATATCCCGGGGAGGACGCTGTCCTCACCGGCTGAGGTGCCGATCGGTGTCGTTACGGCCTTTATCGGAGCCCCGTTCTTCATTGTCTTGTTGCGGACCCGGCAGGTGAGTCGATGAGTTCGATTGAGTTTCGCCAGGTGCAGGTTCGTCTTGGCCGGCGACAGGTGGTCAATGACTTCTCGATGACCGTGTCGTCGGGAAGTTGGCTCGGCATCATCGGCCCGAATGGCGCCGGAAAGAGTTCGCTGCTCAAGGCAGCCGCAGGCGTGGTTGCCCACTCTGGGCAGGTGCTCGTCGATGGGGCACCGCTCGACCTCCGCCATCGTTCACGCCGCGCTGCGTTGGTGTCGTATGTCCCGCAAGATCCGATTCTTCCCGATGATATGACCGGGTCTGAGTACGTGATGCTCGGACGCACGATGCACGTCGGGTACTTCGGTATGCCAAGCCGAAATGATCGAGCAATGGTCGATGGCGTGATCGAACGACTTGGATTGACGTCATTTGCTCGACGACGGCTCGGGTCATTGAGTGGTGGTGAACGGCAGCGTCTCGTGATCGCCCGGGCGTTGGCAACCGAAGCACCGATTCTGTTGCTCGATGAACCGACGAGCGCCCTTGACATCGGTCACCAGCAGCAGGCGCTCGAGCTCGTTGCGCGTCTTCGCGATGAGCATGGTTTGACGGTGGTGTCGGCAATGCACGACTTGACCTTGGCTGGCATGTACAGCGATCGACTGGTGCTGTTGCACGAGGGGTCAATGGTTGCGCATGGAACGGTGGTCGAGGTGTTGTCGGCTGAGACGCTGGCAGAGTTTTACGGGGTGCGGGTGACCGTGCACCAGGAGTCCGATGGCACCGTGGTCGTGGTGCCGCGGCGCGACCGGCTCTGATCGCTGCGCCACAATGTCGACGTGGCAGTGGATCAGCGCGCCTTGCGGTCAGAAATCGACGGTTGTGTTGCCTCGCAACACGCCCTTGACGAGCACCTTGGGTCGCTGACGGTCCTTGACCCATCTGCGCCGAGCGCACTGGCAGGGTGGACGGTGGGTCATGTGTTGAGCCACCTGGCCCGCAATGCCGACAGCCATGTAGCAATGCTGGAGGGCAGACCGCAGTATCGCGACAGTGCTGCTCGTGATGCGGACATCGAAGCGGGTGCTCGGCGGTCCATTGACGAGCTCATCACCGATGTGCGTGAGTCGTCTCTCGCACTTGAATCAGCATGGCACGAAGCGCTCTGCGTTGCTGACGTCGACCTTCGCTGGTCGCAGACTGCCCTTGGCCTGTCTGGGCCGCGGCCGTTGGTATCGCTGCCATTGTTGCGATGGCGCGAGGTGGAAATTCACCGCATGGATCTCGATGTGGGATACCGGTCGGTCGACCTTGATCGTCATTATCTTCGCTGCGATCTTCGGCTGTGTGAGATGTTGTGGCGAGCCCGTCGTCCAATTGGGTTGACCCCGTTGCCGCAACCGGTGCTGGCCACGCCGCCCGCTGACCGTTTGTTGTGGTTTCTCGGTCGACTGGAGGTCGACGGCGTGGGTTGGGTGGACGAAGTCAACGGTTTGCAAGCGCCCTAACGGTATTGACGATGGTGCTGAGAGGTACTGAATCGGCAACGACGGCCAACAGGTCGGCGTAGGACTGTGCTCTCGCAACGTCGTCGATTGCGGCGTTGAACCTTCGCACGTGATCGCCGATCTCCTCCCAGACGGTGGCGGCCACATCGCTCAGTCCAAGCCCGGGCCAGAGCGAGTGTTGTGCGCTCAACATGGCGATGAACCCCACCCGTGTGGCCATCATCAACTGGTCGCCGAGATCGTGTGTGCCATCCGACGTTGGCGTGGAGGCCATCACCAAGTCGATGACTTCCCGTGCCGTGGAGGTGATGCCAGCGACGACGAGCCGCGCGCCGGGCATGGCGAGCGACCCGATTTGGCCGAGCAGCAACAATGCGGAACGGGACTGGGAGAGCAATGTCGCCCGACGGGCCTCGTCAGCAGCCTCGGCGTGACTTGCGGCGTCGGTGAGTGCATCGGTCATGGCATCGACATCGGCGAGCTGACTGGCGACGACCGCAGGAAGCGATCCTGCGGTTGGGCTGGCACTGAGAGAACGCTCAAGGCGTTCGTCACGAAGTGCACCGACCGCAATACCGAGCATCACTCGTGCGTCGCGATCTGACATTACGTTCGCGAGCAGCGCACCGATCTCGTTGTCGGTGGCGATGTCGATCGGACCGGAGCGGCCGGGGAGTCGGATCAGTGGGGCGTCGATCACGGTCGCGAGGTCATCGACGACGGCGGCGAGTGCGATGGCCGCCGCGCGCACGGCGCCGAGGGATAGTTGATCGGGGCCGAGGGCGACGAGACCGCTCAAGACGTTCGCTGGTCCGAGGGCATGCAGTGCGGCGGTGAGCGCGTGTGTGACGGCATCGGCGTGAAGCGCTGGGTCCGTTGCCACCATCGTGAGCGCTGCGGGATTGACAGCGATGAGTCCGGCGGCCGCGGGTCGTTCGGCCACAGCGAGGAGCAGGCCTTCGATGGCGATTCGTCGACCGGTCATGGCGGCGGGGCCAAGCACGGGGGGAAGCACCGGCGTGGCGCTGAGCGTATGTGTCAGTTCGGCGAGTCGGTCGTTGCTGAGGTGGGGAGCGAGTGCAGTGACGATGGCCGCCCCCTCAATGGTTGTCGAGCCCGATCTGGCGAGTAGTTCGAGGAGCTCAGACGCTTCAGCGGTCGACACGGCGTTGATGATCGAGGCGGCAAGACGAGCCGTCGCGTCGTGATACCTGCGTTGGGTATCACGGTGGATGGTGCTGTCGGCCAGTTGGCGAAGCAATCGGTTCCAGGTGCTCGACGGCTGGTGCGCGAATACGGCGATGTCGGTGGCCCTTGATGGATGCCGCTCGATCACTGCCGCCAACGCACTCGCTGCTGCGAGCAACTCGTCCTGCGCGGCGAGTGGGTCATTGATGATCCGCAGCAGTGTGGTCACCTGACCTCCGAGCGTCACCGGTGCGGGACGACGATGGCTGGTGGGCGCCGGTTCCTCGGCGCGCCACTCAAGGAGCGAGGTTGATAAGCAGAGCTGATCCAGCACAGGCAGCAGCTGCTGCTCAAGGCTGTGGACGGTGAGGCGCAGTGTGTGGTGTGCGGCATCGTCGCTACACGAGCGCATGAGTTGGCGAATCTCGTTCGCTGCAGTCGTCGCGCGTGTGCGGAGTTCGCGCAGCGCCGGAGGTGAGTACCACAGTTCGGCTGAGGGGCTCATCGAAGGTCTCCTCTCACGCCGCTTGGGGCGTTCAACGTGGTTGTCGTGAGTTGCGCCGCCCGATGGCGCAGGTCCGCTGCCAGAGCGGCGAGCCGGTGACGTTCAGTGATCAACGTCGACCTGCACCGGTCAGCTGCCGGCATCGACCACGTTGAGGGTCCGGCCAACGCGCTCAGTTCGTGCACACCCAACTGCTCAATTGCTCGAGCAAGTCGAACGAGGTCAGTGGCTTGTGCGAGTGCGGGGGTGCCGTGAACCACGTCCATCATCGTCGAGCGCCTCCATGGGCGTCGAGAGTGAGGACCCCGACATCGGCGCGACGGAAGCCTTAGAACGTGTGGACGATGTCGTGATGTGCAAGGTCGGTGGTGGCATCGATGTAGCCATCGCCGGTCACGGTGAAGCCATGGTGTCGATAGAAATCGAGAGCGGTGTCTCTGGCGCGCGCCCAGACATGGTCAGCGCCGAGCGAGTGCACGGCTGCCATCCCGGCGGCGAGCAAGACCGAACCTGCACCAGATCGGCGAACACGAGGATCGCTCGCCATCCCACGAAGTTGGTAGCCATTGGCGTGGGGCCGTGAGGGATGTGGGCGGTGGAACCAACTCGCAACGGCGACGAGTTCGCCGTTGCGGATGACACCAAAGTGCAAGGCTTCGGCATCACCATCGAAGTTGACGCTGTCGGTCGGGGTGCCGTCGCGCAGCACGCGTCGACGAAGGTCGTAAGTGGCCTCGGTCGAGATTGGCACGACGGCATCTCCATGGTGATCGGCGGTCATCGGTGCCATTGATCCATCGTTGTTCATCCGGACGATCCGGTCAGCAGCCCGCACTGCTTCATCACGGTCATGTGTCACCCAGATCGCGGTGGTGTGCTCGCGCCGCAGCGCGTCCACGACGTCGTCGAGCAATCGGTCGTGAAGTTCAGGATCGAGTCCGGTTAACGGCTCGTCGAGCAGGATGATTCGCGGCCGAGTCGCCAGTGCGCGAGCGAGTGCCACACGTTGGGCCTGACCGCCCGAGAGTTGGTCGACGCGTCGGCGAGCAAGGCCATCAAGCGATGTCATGGCGAGCAGTTCGGCGACCCGAGCGCGACGATCGTCCAGTGTCCAACGTGCTCGTCGAAGCCCGTACTCGATGTTGCCGGTGACATCGAGATGGGGAAAGAGGTGCTGTCCTTGTGGCACGAGCGTGATATTCCGTAGATGCGTTGGAACCTGATCGATTCGTCGCCCGTCGAGTTCGATGGTGCCCTCACGAAGTGGGAGTACACCGACCACCGCTGCGAGCAAGGTGGACTTTCCACATCCCGACGGTCCGACGAGCGCAACAATCTCACCTGATTCGATGTCAAGATCAACGCCGTTGAGCACCGTGTGGCCCTCGCGGTCGACGGCCACGTGGTGGAGTGATAACGCGGTCATGGTCGTTGCCGCCGTGTCATTCGTGCACGATCAAGCATGACCGTCAATGTGATGACCCCGCCGGCGAGCACGACGGCGAGTGCATGAGCACGGGCTCTGAAGTCGCCCCCTGTTCGAGCAAGCATCCGATCGATCACGATGGGGAGCGTTTCGTTCCCAGATCGTGACAGCAGGCTGGTCGCTCCGAATTCGCCAAGCGAGATCGCCATCGCCAGGCCGGCACCGGTGAGCAGCACCGGCGTGACGGCCGGGCCGTACGCCGTGAGTCGAGCACGTTGGGGACGAGCGCCAAGGATGAGGGCGGTGTCGACGGTCTGTGCGTTGACCGATCGGAGAGCGGCGATGGCGGGACGCACCACAAACGGCAATGAAATGACCGCATGGCCGAGTGGCACGATGAGTCGAGAGGCCCGCCAATCGAAAGGTGCCGTGTCGTAGGTGATCAGAATGCCGAGAGCGACGGTCACCGCCGAAAGACCAAGCGGCACCATGACGACGGCCCCTGCGATCCGCCCGAGTCGATTGGTGGTGGCGACAGCGACGATGACGAGCAACGACAACAGCACGGCAATCGCAGCAGCAATGGCCGCAATGCGTATCGATGTCATCAGCGAATGAAGCGGATCGATGCCAATTGCAGCGTTGCGGGCGTTGCTAGGCATGAGGACCGCCCGCCACGCCGACAGCGATACACCATTGGTCACACGGACTGACCCAAGAGCGAGGGTGGCGAAGGGCGTCACCATCACGATGACGAGTGGCGCAATGACCGCGGCAATCCAACGTGGAGCGCGCCGCGGCGCTTCGCCGATGAACGGTGCTGGTCGTCGGCGGTGGCGTAGAAGGATCCATGCGCCAGCGACGATGGCGAGCACGACGACTTGTATGAGCGCGAGAAAGGTGCCGCGATCGACTCGTCCGAGCACCACGGTTTCTCGCCAGATCTCCACCTCGATGGTGGTGACCGCGTGGGTCCCGAGTATCCGCACGACCCCGTAGCTCGTAAACGACAGTGCGAACACCATTGCTGCCGAGGCTGCAACCGCCGGGGCGATCAGCGGCAACGTGACGGTGCGGAGCACGTCTATTGGACCTGCTCCGAGTGTTCGAGCGGTGCGCTCGAGTGAACCTGGCATCGGGGTTGAGCCGACGATGCGTACGACAACCGCGAGATTGAACACCACGTGCGCGATGACCACTGCTGTCCATCCGCTGTCGAGTGGCGCAGGAAGTGCCGAACGCACGCCGGCGGCGATGACCACCGTCGGCATCACGAAGACTGCGGTCAGCGCCGACACGAGCGTGGTCCTGCCTTGGAAGTGGTAGCGCGCAATGACAATGCCGGGTCCAAGCCCGAGCAGTACGGTGAGGATGGTCGACAGCGCAGCTTGGGCGACTGTCGAACCAACGACGAATACCGTTCGGTTGACGTCGAATGCACCCTGGGGCCAACCGGTGCCGATGGTACGGGCCACCAGCGCGGTTGCAGGGATGACTACGAAGGCGGCGATGACGGCGATCGGCACGCAGGCCGCTGTGAGGCCGACCCACGAGGGTGGCCGATTCAGCCCACGATCTCGGACCACCGGGAAATCCAATCCGCTCGAGAGGTGTCGATGGTTGCTGCATCGATCATGGCGGGGTCATCGGGGATGACCGCGTGACGAACGAACACTGGGTCGAGCGCGACGTCGACCGCTGGAAAGACGTAGAGATCGAGTGGAACGAGTTGTTGCACCTCGTCCGAGATCAAGAAATCGATCAATCGACGGGCGGCCTCGGGCGCATCGGTGCCCCGCAATACCCCGGCGTATTCGATCTGTCGATAGCAGGTGTCAGCGATCACGCCAGTGGGCGCGGTCGTGGCATCGGGATTGTCGCTGAACAGCACTTCATAGGGTGGGCTCGACCCGTAGCTGACCACGAGTGGGCGGTCGCCACCGGCTCGGGTGAAGGCGCCGTAGTAGGCGCTGTCCCAGTCGGGTGCGACGAGCACACCGTTGTCGACGAGTTGTCGCCAATACCGCTCCCAACCGTCTCCATTGCGGTCGATGGTGCTGAGCAAGAACGCCAGGCCAGGCGATGATGCCGCGGGATCCTCGACCACCAGCAGGTCGGCATACATCGGGTCGATCAGGTCGTCGAGCGTCGCCGGTGGTGCCAGACCAGCGGCATCGAACCATTCACGGTCGAAGTTCACGCACACGTCGCCAAAGTCGACCGGAGTGACCAACTCATCGGGCACCGTGTCAGCGAGTTCGGGGCGGATGCGATCAGCTGAGGGTGAGCGGTACGACTCAAAGATCTCGCTGTCGACCGCACGGCCGAGCATCGTCGAGTCGATGCCCCACATGACGTCGCCTTCGGGATTGCCGGCCGTGAGTGCGGCTTTGGTCACCATGGTGCCGGTATCGCCAGCGATCACGATGTTGACCTCGATGCCAGACGCAGCGCTGAATCGGGTAATCGCTGCGTTGAGAGGCGTATCGCTGACCGGAAACGACGCATAGGTCACGAGGGTGACGACGTTCGGTTCTGTTGGCGAACCGCACGCTGTGATGACGACGAGCAACGCAGCAAGGAGAGAGCGCCGCATCATGAGGCGGCAGCCCCGCAGGAGTGGAATACGGCGAGCACGCCGGTGGTCACAGTGACCGTCACCGTGTCATCGGTTGCCACGTTGCTGACGCCACGGCCCGCTAGCGGCCTGAGCTCGTCGTGGTCAAGCGTCCATTTCGTTCCGGTGAGTCCGACCCCGGTCGCCGGCCCGGCGAGCGCGAGCACCGACACGGTGGCACCAACGGTCGTGGGAATCGTCGCCCGGCCCGGACCATGCAGCACTCGGATCCGCTCGGAGCCCCATCGAGCCTCGAGCACCGGAACGCTGACGAGCACCGACGACGTGAGTGCGCCAATGGCCGCAAAGATGTGATCGAGGCGGTCGCCGCCACCTGAGACGAGGACGAGATGATCAGGATTGAGGTCGGCTGCGAGGGCGAGCGCAAGTTCGGTGTCCGTGGCGTCCTTGTCGACCGGATGGCTGATCATGGTGGCATTGGCGTCGGCCCAGCGGCGTCCAGCCTCGCTGATCGAGTCGAAGTCGCCGACGACGGTCGACGGTGTGAGTCCAACGGCCAGCGCGTGATCGAGACCGGAGTCGGCGGCAATTACTTCGGCGTCGTTGGGAATGTCATCGATGACGTGTTGATCGAATGGTTCGGCGCCGGTGACGACGATCACCCACCGAGCGGCTCGCTGTTCGGTCGATTCGTTCACTACTGCCTCCGCCGGCATTACCCGGATCAGGTCATCGGGTCGGCGGCCCCAGCCACCCTCTCAGCCCACTTGGCGTGAGCTCCCCTTCGGTTATCGGTAGCGCAAGGGTACCGGCTTAGCCCCCAAGGAGCGAGTCAACGGCACGCTCCGCAGCGTCGAGATCATGGCGATCGAGAGCGGTGAGGCGAGAGAGATAACCGATCGAGACATAGCCAGCCTCGACGGCACCACCATCGGTGTCATCGGGAAGATCCGCTGCTTCCCCATAAGAGAATTCCACCGAATACGAACCGGCTTGCCCTTCGATGGGATGAAGGACGGCTTTGGACATGCCGCGAATCGGCTCAAATTCGACCCGAGTGCGACGCCATCCGCGCAGGTCGGCGACCGACGTGTTGGGCACATTGATGTTGGCGACCACCGGTTCGCCCGGCAGGCCCCCAGCGATGAGTCCTTCGACGAAGCTGTCAGCCACCGACGCAGCGGTCTCCCAGCGTTGATTGGCGATCATGTCGTCCCAACCTTGGCCTTCGACACCCCAACCGGTGACCGCCTGGCTCACGGCCACACCGCTGATGCCCCCATTGCGAGCCGTCAGACATGCACCGATCGTGCCGGAGTGGTACACGCTGCGACCGACATTCGCCCCTGGGTTGATGCCCGACACCACCAGATCGAACGGCTCTCCAAATGCACCGAGGCGCCCCATGAACACGCACAATGCCGGCGCCCCGCTCACCGCCCAGGACTCGGGCACGCCATCGATCTTTGCTTCGTGGACTTCGGGCACATTGCGGTGGATTGCACCGATTGCCGCCCCGGCACCGGAGTATTCGGTGTCGGGTGCGACCACCACGACATGACCGTGTCGTGTCATTGCTCGCGCCAGGTGGTGGAGACCCACCGAGGAGATGCCGTCGTCGTTCGTTACCAGGATGCGCACGCATCCTTACTACCCGATGGAGATGTCAGGTTGGTTGATCGCTGGTGACGCGGGAGTGACCGGCATGTCGACGTTGGCCTGTCCACACCACGAGCGCCGAGCCGGCGATCACCAAGATCATGCCGGGGACCTGAGTGAGTGAGATGGTCTCGCCGAGGAAGAGCCACGCCCAGAACGTGCTTTGTGCGGGCTGGCCGGATTGGATGACACCGATGGTCGCGATGGGCACGGTTCGCTGCGCGTACACCACGAACCCGTGAGCGAGCATGCCGGTGAGCACCGCCAGGATCGAAATCGCTGCCCACGTCGTTCCCGATGAGGGAATGAATTCGTCCGCTGACACGGCAAGCGCCACCGGCGTGGCGGTGATGAGTGCGACCGGCATCATGATCGACATGAACTCGACGGTGCTGATGCCGACCGATCGAGCGCGCTTCGCGCTGAGGAGGTAGCCGACGTAGGCCGATACGGCGATGATCATGAGGAGGTCACCACCGACGGTCGCAACTCCGTTAGATGGCCCGGCCGCTAACACGATGACGATGCCGATGAAGCTCAACGCTCCCCATCGCAAGGCTCGCCACTGTGGTCGCTCACGGAACAGCACAAAGCCGGCGGGGATGAGCAAGACAGGTGCGAGTGCAGTGATGAACTCGGTGTGCGCAACGCTCGTTCGGGTGACTGCCGTGAACAGCACCGAGATGTTGAGACCGAAGAACAATGCGGCCGGCGCCACGGCGCGCCACGTGGCTCGAGAGGGGAACGGCACACCGCGGCGTTGGCGGCGTATGGCGAGGATGGTCCACCAGATCACGGTTGAGACGGCAAGCCGCCACCATGCGATGACCGAACCTGAGGTGCCAGGCCATTTGATGACGGAGTAGCTCAAGCCGAAACACGTAGTGGCACCGACGACCGCGAGTTGGCCGATGAGTTGCTGGGGGATCCGTGCCCGGTTGCCGGATCCCATGGCTCAGTTTCCTCCGATGGCGAGCCATGCGTCAGCCGCAGATGCGTCGCCGACGATGTCGCACTGACCGAGTGCTGCGCGCCGGCCCCAGAGCTCGGCGAGTATGGCCCCTGCGGGCCCACGGACAGCGGCATCGCCTTTGGCGTGTTCTCGGACGAGACCGAGTCCATCGATGTTCGTGACCAGCCATTCGCCGGCGACATCGGTGCAATGGAGGTGGAGCGACGACGTGGGGAGGTCAACGCGTCCCTGTCGGACGAGATGCGGAACGATCAGGCTCAGATACTCATCAATACCATCGCTGGCGAGCACTGGGTCAACGAACGGCGTGCGTCCGGCAGCGAGTTCACCGTCGAGTCGGTGCACCATTGTTTCGTGCGCCATACGACGCACCCAGACGGCACCAACGAGCGGCGCAGGAAAGGGATGCCATGTCGGTGCGTCGGTGGGCAGTGTTGCTAATGCCTCGCTGATGCCGTTCGCGCCCTCGATGAACCACGACACGAGCGAGTCGCTCGTCTCGTCTGCTGGCATTGGCACGCTGGCACGGTCAGGGGCGGCGGCATCGGCGATGGCGTGCGTGGCCCAACGGTGGACGAAACCCACATGACGAAGGAGTTCTCGAAGTGTCCACTCACCACAGGTCGCAATCGGTGTGGTGAGCGGTTCGACCCGGCCAAGGTCGGCGAGTGTTGCGGCATCGGACCGAACCGACTCGATGTAGGTGCTCACCGCAAGCGGACACGTCACGTAGGGATCGACCGTCATGACACTCGACGGTAGCCTGATCCCATGTCAGCGCCCGACGCCCGGCAAAGTCCCTTTGCAGCCACCGATGCGGTTGACGTGTCCGCCCCGATCGTTGAGATCACCGAAGCGGCGCGCTCGGTCATCCTTGGGTTGCGTGATGCAGAGGAAGATCCCTCGTCATTAGGGCTCAGGATGGCCATCATCTCGGCACCGGGTGAAGAGTTTCGCTATGACCTTGGTTTCGATGAGTTCCTCACGGCAGCGTTTACCGACGAAGTGCGCACCATCGGCGACCTGAAAGTGATCGTGCCAGCGGATTCCGTTGAGTTGCTTCGTGGTGCAGTGCTCGATCACACCGAATCACAGGGCCTCGTGATCCGCAACCCCAATCGACCGTCGGCGCCCACGATCGAAGGGCTCACGACCGACGATGCGGTGTCGGCTGAGGTTGAGGCGCTGGTGGCGGCTGAAGTCAACCCGGCGCTCGCTGCTCACGGCGGATTCGTGACCTACGTCGGTCACGATGGAGAGGGCACTGCCTACATGACGATGGGCGGCGGTTGCCACGGATGCTCGATGAGCAAAGCAACCATGCTCGATGGGGTGCAGACGATGGTCGTTGAGGCCGTAGCTGCGATCACCGCGGTGCGCGATCTCACCGACCACACCACTGGTTCCAACCCCTACTACGCCTGAACGTTCAACGCAGGCTGGTCACCAACGTGACCACTCCAGCGAGTGCGAACGCCGCAGCAGCGCCTCGTCGAAGCGCCGTTGGTGTGATGCTCCCAGCGAGACGATGACCAGCGACGGCGCCGAGGGCTCCAGCAGCCGTAGCGCCGACCGTCGCACCGATCCAGGTGCCGGCAACAGTGCCGCTCGTCGCGAGAGCGGCCGTTGCGATCTGTGTCTTGTCGCCGAGTTCGCCGATCGCAATGGCGACTGCCACCGCGATGACCGCAGGGCCGCGAATGGTGGTGGTCGTGTCGTTGTGCTGGTGCGCTGCATCGCGAATGGTCCAGATTGCTAAACCACAGAAGATCAGCCCGCTGATGATGCCGATCGTTCGAGCGGGAAGGGCGTCGCCGAGCGCAGCACCGATCAACGTGGCCGCGAGATTGGAGATGGCATAACCCAAGCCAAGGCCGATGACGACCACACGAAGGCGATGCCGAGCACCAAAACCCAGCGCGATGATCTGTGTCTTGTCGCCAATTTCGGCGACGAACACAGTGAACAGCGAGACGGCAATGCTGGTGAGCATTACGGCGTCAGGGCGCCAGCGACATCGGCCCAGAGGTCATCGACGTGCTCAAGGCCAACCGACATCCGCACCAGTCGTTCAGAGATCCCGATGGCGAGCCGATCGCCGACGCTGAGATGGGCATGTGTCGTCGTCGACGGTTGACACACGATGGTTTCTGGCCCGCCGAGCGAGGTGGCACAACGAATAAGGGTAAGCGAATCAACGAATGCGGCGTAACGATCCTCAGTCAACTCGAACGACAGCAGTGAACCGCCACGCGTCATCTGTCGTGCGGCCAGTTCGGCCCGAGGGTGTGTATCGAGCAGTGGATAGTGGACGGCCGTGACACCTGGATGCGACTGCAGTTGTCGTGCGAGGTGAACCGCGGTGGTGCTCTGGCGTTCATGACGCACATCGAGCGTGCGCAGACCGCGCAAGGCGAGCATGGCATCAAACGGGGACGGCGTGGCGCCGTGAATGGTCGAGTAGCCCCAGATCGTGTCGATCAATTCACGTTCGCCTGCGACGACGCCCATTGTTACGTCGTTATGGCCAGCGATCCCTTTGGTGGCCGAGTGCATCACTAGGTCGATGCCGTAGTCGAGTGGTCGTTGACCGAGCGGGGTGGCGAACGTTGAATCGACCATGGTGAATGGCCCTGTGATGTTGCCGATTTCGTCGAGGTCGACCAGATCGAGCAGCGGGTTCGATGGTGTCTCGACGATGACGAGCATCGTTCGGCCGGGTATGACGGCTGCGGCAACAGCGCCTGGTGTCGTTGCGTCAACCCACGTGGTTGAGATGCCAAGACGTGCCGCTGGACCATCGAGCAGGGCTCGAGTGCCGGCGTAGCAGCGGTCGGAGGCGACGACGTGGTCGCCGTTGGAGCACAGCGCGAACACCGTTGTTGCTAACGCACCCATGCCTGAACCGAAAGCCAGCGCTGCTTCGGCGTGCTCGAGCGTTGCAATGGCATCGGTGAACGCGGTGACGGTGGGATTGCCGTAGCGGCCGTAGAAACGGTCGGGTCGAACGGCATCTGCCTGCGCAGCAGCGATCGAGGCATCGCCCGCTTCCCACACCACGTTTGTCCACAGTGGTGCTGAGAGCGCGCCATCATTGACGCTGCGTCCTGCATTCACCGCTTCGGTGGCAGCCGTGAAGCGTTGCTGCTCGGTCATGTGACGAACGGTACCGCCGTGCCGATCCGGCGAAGTACCTCGTCGTGAAGAAGGCCATTGGAGCTGATGGCCGTTGGGCCTGCGTGGCTGCTCTGCCCCTGATGGTCGGTGAGTCGGCCGCCGGCTTCCTCCACCAGCAACCGGACAGCGGCGATGTCGTACGGCTCGAGGCCAACTGCATCAACGGCAATGTCGACTGCGCCTTCTGCTACGAGGCAGTGCTGCCAAAAGTCGCCCATTCCTCGGCTTCGGCGGGCATCAAGAGCAAGTCGGACGAGTTGTTCTGTTGCGCCGAGGGTGCCCCATCCGTCGTTGAGAATGATGTTGACTTGCGCTTCGCTGACGTCGTCGATCATCGACACGGCGCACCGTCGGCCATCGGCCCACGCGCCGCCTCCGGCGGTTGCCCACCAGCGCCTCCCGAGCGCTGGCGCCGAGATCATCGAGACGCAGAGTCCTCGGTCTCGGTGTTCAAGGGCGAGCAGCGTTGCCCACACGGGAATGCCGCGGGTGAAGCCGGAGGTGCCGTCGATCGGATCGATGATCCATGTCCATTCGGCATCGGTTGCGCCAGCGGTGCCGTGCTCTTCGCCGAACACGGCATGGTCGGGGTGGCGGTTGATGATGTGATCGACGACAAGGCGTTCAGCGGTTCGATCAGCCTCGGTGACTTCAGAGCGATCGGCCTTGTGTTCCACGCTAAAGGACCGAGACGTGAAGAGGGGCAGCGTTACACCATCGCAGATATCGGCCAGCTCAACCGCGAGCGCGAGTTCATCAGCGTAGGGGGTGGTCATGTCTCAAACCTTGGCCGACGCTTTTCCTGCAGCGCCGCGAGCCCCTCGGCAGCATCGGGCCCGAGGAAGTTCAGCATCTCGTACGCGAGGCTCGCCTCAAAGGCTGGAAGCGCTTGGCGAAGCCAATGATTGAGTGCTCGCTTCGTGAGCCGAGTTGCCATCGTCGGCCCGGTCGCAAGCACCGATGCAATCCGAAGTGCTTCTGGGAGCACGTCGCTGGCTGGCACCGCCTTGGAGACGAGGCCGATGCGCTCGGCTTCGCGTCCGTCGATGAAATCAGCGGTCATCAAGAGGTACTTGGCCTTGGCCATGCCACACAGCAGCGGCCAAATGGCCACGGCATGATCCCCAGCGGCAACGCCGAGGCGGATGTGACCATCGGTGAACCGTGTGTCTTCATCGATCACGCTGATATCGGCCATGAGGGCCACTGCGAGTCCTGCACCCACTGCGACGCCATTGATGGCGGACACGACCGGAGTGTCGCATTCGATGAGGGTGCGAACGATGTCGCCGGCTTCTCGCATGACGGTCATCGTCTGGTCATGATTGCCGACCTGCTGAGCGATCCAATCGAGATCGCCGCCAGCGGAGAATGCGCCATCGGCGCCGGTCACCACGACCGCAGCGACGGTGGGATCGGCGTCGAGATCACGGAACACGGTGGCGAGTTCGGCGTGCATCGCGGCATCGGTTGCATTGAGTCGCCCCGGGTTCGAGAGCGTGACGAGTACGACACCATGTGGATGGTCTTCGAACTGCAATCGGCGATAGCGCTCCCGCCACAAGGGATCGTTCATGCGCAGATCCTAGGGCGAGGGGATTGGCTCAGCGCAGGGCGCGACGAGCAGCGTCAGCAACCGATACCGGATCAAGGCCGAACCGTTCAAAGATCTCTTCGGGGGTGCCGTGGGGGATGAAGACCGTCGGCAGGCCGAGAACGGTGACGGGAGGGGGAGCGTGATCTGCATCGAACGCCGCACGTTGCACGGCATCAGCGATCAGCGAGCCGATACCGCCGTCAGCGATGCCGTCTTCTAGTGTCACGACGCTGCGGTGTCCGGTGGCATCGGCGATCATTTCGACATCGAGCGGTGTGCACGATCGGACGTCCCAGACGCTGCAACCAATGCCATCGGCAGCAAGCTTTCCCGCCACGTCTTCGGCAGTGGGCAGCATTCGCCCAACCGCCAAGATCGCAATATCGCGCGATGCATTGCTCGCCGATACGAGACGCGCGTTGAGGCCCGAACCGACCGGATCCACCGACTCCGGGGCGTTGCCGCGTGGGTAACGGATGACGACGGGTCCGTCGTCAGCAAGGGTGGCCGCGTCAGCGACCATCTGGCGAAGCTCGTCGGCGGTCGATGGTGCAAGCACGCGCATGCCAGGAACCTTTGACAACAGTGCCATGTCGTACATGCCGTGGTGACTCGCTCCGTCAGGACCGGTGACGCCCGCTCGATCGAGGCAGAAGATCACCGGCAGTCGGTGAAGGGCAACGTCGTAGACGACCTGATCCCATGCTCGCGACAAAAACGTCGAGTAGATCGCGACGACTGGTCGCATACCGGCCATTGCCATGCCGGCCGCCGCAGTCACGGCGTGCTGTTCAGCGATACCAACATCGATGAACCGATCGGGGAATTGCTCTTGGAACGGAATGAGGCCCGTTGGACCGGGCATTGCCGCGGTAATCGCGACGATGCGTTCGTCGCGCTGAGCGAGTTCGACCACGGCTTCAGAAAACGCCTGCGTGTAGCCCGACGGTCCCGACTTCGGCGGCCCGGCCACCGGGTCGAAGATCGGCGCGTCATGCAGGTGCTTTTCATCGTCCGATTCGGCCGGCGCATAGCCACGGCCTTTCTGCGTGAGCACATGCACCACGATCGGACCTTCGTCGGACAACTCGATGGCCTTGCGGAACGCACCTTCTAATGCGGCGATGTCGTGACCGTCGACCGGTCCGGTGTAGCGAACACCAAGGGCTTCAAAGAACGCTGGTGGCTGCAGAAACTCTCGAACGCCCGCCTTGAACGACTCCATCACGCGTTCTGCTTGCGGTCCGACACCGGGGAGTTCATGGAGGAACCGTTCGAGTCGCCGTTGGCGGCGCACGTAGACGGGATTCATCCGAATATCGGTGAGGGCGTGCGACAGGGTTGAGGTGATGCGATCAGGAAGGCTCGGGTGCCCGCTTCGCTCATCGGTGCCTTGGGCGTTGGCCCACAGGTTCGACACGGTCGGCGCATAGCTGCGTCCGTTGTCGTTGAGCACGATGATGACGCGTCGGTTCGAATGACCAAGGTTGTTCAGTGCCTCAAAGGCCATGCCGCCAGTCATCGCTCCATCGCCGATCACTGCGACGATGTGGCGATGATCGCTGCGCCCAGCATCTCGACCGACAGCGAGGCCGTAGGCGTAGCTGAGAATGGTCGAGGCGTGACTGTTCTCCACGAGATCGTGACGGCTCTCCTCCCGGCTGGGATAGCCAGACAAGCCGCCGGATTGCCGAAGTTGCTCAAAGCCGCTGCGTCGACCGGTCAAGATTTTGTGGACGTAGGCCTGGTGACCGGTATCCCATAACACGGCATCGCGTGGTGATTCAAAAACTCGGTGCAGCGCGATCGACAGTTCGACGGCTCCAAGGTTTGAACCGAGGTGCCCGCCCGTTCCGGCAACGGCATCAACGATGAACTCGCGAATCTCACTCGACAGCACATCGAGTTCGGCCGCGGACAGCGTGCGGACGTCCTCTGGAGAGTTGATGTGCTCGAGGTACATGACGGTACGACGCTATCTGTCGCTTACCGGCAGGGCGTGGCGGAGCGCCATCACTCGGCGGTGACTGCGGGCGTCTCGCCGGTGGCGCAACACTTGGCCATGAACCGGTCACGTTCCACGACGACGCGGGTCACCCGGCCGGCAGCGACAAGGCCGCCAGCGTCATATGCCGAGACGGTAAAGCTGAGCCGGCGACCTTCGATACGGTCGAGCACCGCCTCAGCGGTGACATCAGCGCCAATGGGCGTTGGTTGCAGGTGATCCACTTGGACTTTCATCCCCACGGTGGTTGAACCTTCAGGAACGAGCGAGGTGATTGCGGCGCATGTCGCCTGTTCGCACAGCGCCACCAGCCGCGGGGTCGCCAAGACGTCAACGTCGCCTGATCCCATCGACTTGGCGGTATCGGCCGCACTCACGACGAGGTGCGCTTCGCCTCTCGCTCCCACTGGGATCTGCACGGAGCAGACGCTAACTGGCAATTTCGGCGTCTTGACCACCGACGCGCTCGCTTGCACCGTGCGTCCTAGCATGGCCCCGTGATTGCGGCAGATGTCATCGAACGGGTGTTGACCACCGCGCGTGCCCGCGGAGCCTCGTTCGCCGAGGTGTACTGCGAGGATCGCCGGAACGTCTCGGTGTCATTTGACGACGGCCGGGTGGACCAGGTGTCCAATGGTCGTGACCGTGGTGCCGGCATTCGAGTGGTCCGTGGCGAGACGACCGGGTACGCACACACCGCGGATCTGAGCGAAGCGTCGCTGCTCGCCGCAGCGCAGGCCGCAGCGGACGCGGCCGGCGCAGGAGATGGCGGCTCGCACACGGTGTCGCTTGACGGACGGGAGCCAGATCGTGGTGTGCGACGCAAGGTGGCGGTCAGCCCACTCGATGTCACCAAGGCAGCCAGAGTGGCGCTGCTTGAAGCCGCAAATGATGCTGCGCGTAGCGTCTCATCATCGATCGTGCAGGTCTCGGCTGGGATTGGCGACAGCGTGAAGCGGGTGTTGATTGCGAACACCGACGGCGTCTTCGCGACCGATGAGGTGACGCGCGTCTTGTTCCGGGTCTCCGCTGTGGCTGACGGCGACACCGGCATGCAGACCGGTTCGGAGTCGCTCGGGTACACCCTGGGTTGGGAGATCTTCGACGAGACGTCGGTGGCCGATCTCGCTCGCTCAGCAGCTGATCAAGCGGTGCTGAAGTTGCGAGCCCGCCCGGCGCCATCGGGGCAGATGCCGGTGGTGATTGCCAAGGGAACCGGTGGTGTGTTGTTCCATGAGGCGTGTGGCCACGGGCTTGAGGCCGATCATGTCGCAAAGGGCGCCAGTGTGTACGCAGGGCGCATTGGCGAGTTGGTCGCTTCGCCGCTCGTAACGCTCGTTGATGACGGGACGGTCCCTGGCGAATGGGGCACCCGTTCGTTCGATGATGAGGGCCATGCGACGCGCCGCAATGTCTTGATCCGCGACGGTGTGCTCGTCGACTACATGTGGGACCACCTTCGTGCTGATCGTGAAGGCCGACCGGTGTCGGGCAATGGCCGTCGTGAGGATTACACCTCCCTGCCGATGGTCCGGATGACGAACACGTTTGTGCTCGCGGGGCCTGATGACCCAGACGACATCATCTCCTCGACTGCCAACGGCGTGTACGTGGCGCGTCTTGGCGGCGGCAGCGTCAACACCGCCACGGGTGACTTTGTGTTTGGTATGCGCGAGGCCTATTTGATTGAGAACGGGCGGATTACCGAGCCCTTGCGTGAGGGCAACCTCATCGGCAACGGCCCGCAGGTGCTGAGCGACATCGACATGTTGGGTCATGACTTTGACATGGGCGGTCCTGGTACGTGCGGCAAGGACGGACAAGGCGTGCCTGTTGGCACCGGTCAGCCGACGCTTCGAGTGGCATCGCTGACGGTGGGAGGTACGGCGGCATGACGTCAGAACTGCTCGACATTGCTGATGCGGTTGTTGGGGCCGCCCTTCCGGGCGAGCAGATCGAGGCGTATGTGGCCCGTGGATCGAGTACCGAGGTCCGTGTGTATGGCGGAGAAGTCGAACACTTTGTCGCTGCCGCATCCGAAGGAATTGGCATCCGGATCATTTCTGGTGGACGAACTGGTTTTGCCCACGCCGGGACGCTTGATCTCACTGCGATACACGAGGTGCTCGCCGAGGCCCGCGAGAACGTGGCATTCGGCACGCCTGATGAATGGGCCGGCCTGGCCGAACCTGACGGGGTAGCAACGATCGATCAAGAGTTGTGGAATGAGCAGTTGGCTGGCTTCGCCACCACCGACAAAGTGGCGTTGGCGCTTGAACTCGAGTCGATCACGAAGGGCCTCGACTCGCGTATCCGTGTCGACGATGCCAACTACGTCGACGGTGGTGGTGAAGCGGCGATCGTGACGTCGACCGGCGTGCGTCGACATGGTCGATCAAATGCATGCCACGTGAGCGTTTCCACGCTCGCCGATGGCGATGGCGAGACACAGACCGGTTTTGGATTCAGTATCGGCGCACATCCCGGCGAGTTCGATCTTGAGCGCGCGGCGCAAGAGGCAGTCGACCGTGCGACTCGACTGCTCGGGGCACGCAAGCCGCCGTCGGGCCGGACCACGGTGGTCTTTGATCCGTTGGTAACGGCACAGCTCTTGGGTGTCATCGGATCGACGCTCAACGGCGAGGCGGTGGTGAAGGGGCGCAGCATCTTCGCCGAGCGCCTCGGCGACGACATCGCCTCAAGCGCAGTGACCTTGATCGACGATCCGACCGATCCCCGTGCCTATACAGCGACCGATACCGATGGCGAAGGCCTGGCCGCTCGTCGAAATGTGTTGATCGGTGCTGGCCGCCTCGAGCGTTTTGTGCACTCGTCGTATTCGGGACGTCGTGCCGGGGTGCCAAGTACCGGCAACGGGGTTCGTGGCGGCTACGCAGGTTCGCCGAGCGCTGGGTGTCTCGCCCTGGCGTTGGAGCCGGGTAGTCGTTCTCGTGATGACCTGATCGCAGGCGTTGGTGACGGTGTACTGGTGCTGTCGGTGTCGGGCCTGCACTCGGGCGTGAACACCATCAGCGGCGACGTGTCGGTCGGCGCATCGGGCATTGTGATCCGCAATGGTGTGCTCGCTGAGCCCATTCGCGAGTTCACGCTGGCAACGACTATCCAGCGCCTCTTGAGTGACGTCGTCGAAGTGGGGAGCGACGTCGAGTGGTTGCCGATGCGTGCGGCTGGCGTGTCGCTGGTTGTCGGCGGCGTAACGGTCAGCGGAACGTCGTGATCTGATGGATCTGCTCCACGCAGTGGTGCTGGGCGTCGTCCAAGGCCTGACCGAGTTTCTTCCAGTCTCGTCGAGCGGGCACCTCGAATTGGTGCCTCGGGTATTCGGTTGGGAGCAACCGGCGGGATCTGCTGGCCGCGCCTTTGATGTGGCGTTGCACTTTGGGACCTTGTGTGCCGTCGTTGGATACTTCCGTCACGATCTTCGGCGCGTTGTCGTTGCCGGGCTGTCACCGTCTGCAGTTCGGCGTCGAGATCAGGATGCGCGGCTTGGTTGGTTGCTCGTGATGTCGGCGATTCCTGCGGCGCTTGCCGGTGTGCTGTTGGAGGGGTTCATCGATGAGCGATTGGGGACTCCAGTGGTGATTGGGTGGTCATTGGTGCTGTTCGGGGTCGTGCTGGCGGTGGCTGATCGATTGCTGGGGGTTCGTCGAATCGAGTCGATCGGTGCTCGTGATGCCGCAGTGATCGGTGTGGCGCAGGTGCTTGCGCTCAATCCCGGCACCTCTCGTTCTGGTGTGACGATGTCAGCGGCGCGGGCGCTCGGCATCGCTCGCGACGACGCGGCACGATTCTCGTTTCTCATGGGGATTCCCGTCATTCTCGGTGCCTTTGTCTTTGAGATGGTGGGACTCGCGAGCGACGGCATCCCCGATGGCCTCGGCACGGCGATGATCGTTGGTGGGGTGACGGCTGCGGTGTCGGGCTGGTGTGCGGTGGCTGGTCTCCTGCGCTTCGTTCGTACTCGTTCGTTCACGCCCTTCGTGCTGTACCGAATTGCGCTCGGCGTCATCGTGCTCATTGTTGCGTGATCTGACGGGCGCTCGCAGCGACAACCGCTGAGGATCCTGCGGCTGCAATCGGTCCGGCGTCAGCAATCGGCATGGCAATCGTGATCGCTCCGTCGCCGACGAGTCCTGCAACCTGAGCGTTCTCGGTCATGACGATGCCGTCAGCGAGAACGATGACCGCATCGCCGATGGCGAGTTCTAGCGCCGGCGGGGCGTCGAGGGCGATGATCACCCAATCGGCCGGGATGTCGACATTCTTTGGCACGGTGTTATCGAGTGGAGCAGTGTTCGTGCCGCCGGTGACGAGGGCGAGCAACGCAATGATGACGGCAGCGGCTTCGGTGGCAAAACGGTGACGCAATCGCCAACCTCGCCATCGAGCGAAGAGCACGGTCACGAGGTCGACGGCGTGTATGGCACGCGATGGAAGAGCGATCAACTTGGCCTCCCAAGATGTGGTGAGGGGCGGCCGGGGTGACGCTACGGGTCAGGCTGCGCTGGTGCTCGAACCGGACGAACTGTCCGATGTCGATGACGTCGAGGCTGAGGTGCCGCCAGAAGCGTCAGGGGAACTGGTCGCGGATGACGATGTCGACGTCGTTGACGAATTCGTTGACGAACTCGTTGAGGATCCGCCGCGGCTGTCGGTCTTGTAGAAACCGCCACCTTTGAAGGTCACGCCAACGGGCTGGAAGACCTTCTTCACGGGCAACGTCTCACCAGTCGATGGGTGGACGGCCTCAGTCAGCGCGTCATCGTTGAAGGACTGCTGTACTTCAATCGTCTCGCCGGTGTCGATGAACCTGTACACGTACGTGGGCATAACGCCGTGAAAGATATCGTCGGGATCGTGCAGGCCAGCACCCTCGTCATTCCGGCCGCAGGGCTCGGCACACGTTTTCTGCCGGCGACCAAAGCCGTGCCGAAAGAACTGATGCCGATCGGCGATACACCAGCGATCCAGCTCGTCATTGATGAGGCGCTCGACGCAGGAATCGATCATGTGGTGGTCGTATCAAGCGAATCGAAACCGTCGCTCCGGGCGTATTTCGAAGCCGCGCCGGCACTCGTTGCATCGTTACGTGATCGAGGCGCCGACGGTGTTGCCGATCGTCTTGCGTCGATTGGGAGGGACTGGCGGGTGTCGATCGTCCATCAGGACCGTCCGCTCGGCCTCGGGCATGCGGTCGGCTGCGCAGCATCGGTGGTGGAGGGCGACGCATTCGTCGTGTCACTGCCCGACGAGATCATGGGCGGATCAGCGTTGCTGCGCACGATGATTGACGTGTGCTCTGCGAGCGCAGGCAGCGTCGTTGGACTGATGGAAGTTCCTCGCTCTGAGGTATCGGCCTATGGGGTCATCGATCCGATCGGATCGGTCGATGATCGTGGGGTCGTGGCTGTTCGAGACCTCGTAGAGAAGCCCGCCGTCGAGGCAGCTCCAAGCTCGATGATCGTGATCGGACGCTACGTACTGACAGTCGACGTGTTTGCCGAGATTGGGGCGCTGACCCCTGGCGCTGGCGGTGAACTGCAACTCACCGACGCGTTGCGCGCCCAAGCCCATCGCAGTCCGTTCCACGGCGTGCTCGCTTGTGTGGATCGCTGGGACACCGGGACCCCCGATGGATTTCTTGCCGCCGCCGTGGAGCATGCGGTTCGTAGCGACCGCAGCGGGCCACTTGCCCAGCGTCTGCGTGCGGCGATTGATCGCGCTGAGCGCTGATCAGCGCCGGCGAAATGCACCGTCGATGTCGAGTGGCAAGCCGTAGCGGTCGACGCTGAAGTCGATGGTGACATCGCCATTGTCGACGGCCCATCGACGCTCGCTCAAACGACGATATTCCCGCGGCGCAACGACAATGCCGAGGGTCTCGACGTCGATCTGTAACGCGGGCACCGCAATGGTGCCAGCGTCGCCCTCGCGCCGAATCGGCGCAAGGTGATCGAACGGCGTGCATCCGAAGGCGAGGTCGGTGCCCCCGTCGAGGTCAGGTCGATGGGCGCCATTCATCTCTCCCCATCGACCGTGGCCATCGGTTCCGAACCAGAGGTCGGGTTCGTCGAGATCACGAAACAGCAGAAATTGACGCACCTGCCAAAGGGGCGACAGTCGAACCACGTACTGAAAGCGCTCGCGCCCCACGACCCCGGTCGCAGTCCATGCCTCGTTTTCCCATCGGAGCGTGAGTTCTTCGCTGTGCTCTCCGTCCCAGGTGTCCCAGCGCGCAGTGAACCCGTCAGCGGGGAATGCGTCGTGAACGGTCACCAGTCCAGTCTGCCGTGGTGCTCGCCACTCGCAGCGCGGTACCGTCGCAGATGTGATTCCGCTCGAGGAAGCCCAGACGTTTGTCCTCTCGACATGTGTGCCAGCAGCGCCGGTCGCGATGCCTCGCCGTCAAGCAGTTGGTTTGGTGCTCGCTGAGGACGTCGTGGCGTCAGAGGTGGTGCCGCCGTTCGACAACACCGCCGTCGATGGGTACGCCGTGCGAGCCAGTGATGTGGCCTCTGCTGGCGATCAACCTGTGGAGCTTGCGGTGATCGGAGAGATTGCTGCAGGTGCGGGGCCAGGGGAGCGAGCGCTCGCGACGGGCGAAGCCATTCGGATTATGACCGGAGCGCCGATTCCCCCGGGAGCCGATGCCGTGGTCATGGTCGAGGACACCGAACGGCTCGGCGATGATCGGGTTCGAGTCTCGGCCTCGGTGGAGGTCGGCGCGTCGGTTCGTCCAGCCGGCGACGATGTTCGACCCGGCGATGTGTTGTTCACGGCTGGCACCGTGATCACCCCAGCGGTGGTCGGGGTGTTGGCGACGATCAATGCTCACTCGGTTTCGGTGTATCCAAGGCCGCGTGTTGCGGTGCTGTCGACAGGCGATGAGTTGGTGGACGATGGTCGTGCCCTCGCGCCGGGTGAGATTCGCGAGAGCAATCGTCAGATGTTGGCGGCAGCGCTCGAAGCAGCCGGTTGTGCGGTGACCGACCTCGGCATTGTTCGTGATGACGAAGCGGTGCTGGAGGCGACACTGCGTGCGGCCGCGGCTGATCACGACGCGGTGGTGACGAGCGGTGGCGTGTCGATGGGTGACTATGACGTGGTCAAGGCCGTGCTCGCTCGGATTGCTGACATGCGCTGGATGCAGGTGGCCATCAAGCCGGCAAAGCCGTTTGCATTTGGCTTGCTCGATGGCACGCCGATATTCGGCTTGCCCGGCAACCCTGTGAGTTCCCTCGTCAGCTTTGAGATGTTCGCTCGCCCGGCGCTGCGGCGCATGATGGGACATGGTCGGCTGTCTCGGCCGAGTGTGGTGGCGGTTGCCGATGACGGGCTCGTTCGCCGTCCCGATGGCAAGACGCATCTCATGCGGGTGACGGCGTCGTTCGCCGATGACGGCCGTTGCCATGTGCGTCCTGTTCGAGCTCAGGGGAGTCATCAATTGGCAGCGACGGCGACCGCAGATGCCATCGCCGTGGTACCTGACGGGGACGGTGTGCCCGCCGGGGCAGACGTGGCCGTGCTCTTGCTTCTATCCTGAGACCATGTCCGGGGGAGTTCGCGATCTCGTTGACCCATACGGGAGGGTCATTCGCGATCTGCGTATCTCGGTGACCGATCGCTGCAACTTCCGGTGCACCTACTGCATGCCGTCCGAGGGAATGGAATGGTTGCCGCGCAGTGAGGTGCTCAGCTTTGAAGAGATTGAGCGAGTCGCCCGGCTCTTCGTCGAACGGTTCGGTGTCGACGGTATCCGTTTGACCGGTGGCGAACCAACGGTTCGTGCTCACCTCACGACCCTGATCGAGAAGTTGGCTGCGCTCGGCGTTGACCTCGCGATGACGACGAACGGTGCGACGTTGCGCAACAGTGCACACGATCTTCGTGCTGCGGGATTGGGGCGAATCAATATCAGCCTTGACACGCTCCAGCGTGAGCGCTTCGCCGAGATGACGCGGCGCGACGAACTTGACAATGTGCTCGCCGGTATCGATGCTGCAATCGACGCTGGCTTTGAACCGGTCAAGATCAACACGGTCGTGGAACGAGGGGCAAACGACGACGAGATTGTTGCGATGGCTGAGTTCGGTCGTGAACGCGGGGTCGAAGTGCGCTTCATCGAGTTCATGCCACTCGATGCGTCGGGCCATTGGGCAAACGATCGCGTCGTTGGCCAAGACGAGATTGTGGAACGCATCGCTGCGGTGTTTCCGCTTGAGCAGATGCCAGCGCGCGGCGCTGCGCCCGCTGACCGGTGGCGCTATCTCGACGGGCGCGGCACCGTTGGCGTGATTCCCACGGTGACGAAACCGTTCTGCGGTGATTGTGACCGGGTCCGACTCACCGCCGAAGGTCAGTTCCGCACTTGTTTGTTTGCAACCGAGGAGTCCGACCTTCGGTCGTTGCTGCGCTCCGAGGGCGATGACGACGCGTTGGCTGCATTGATCGAGGCCGCGGTGGGCGCCAAGTGGGCTGGACACCAGATCAATCAAGTGTCGTTCATTCGCCCTGCTCGCACCATGAGCCAGATTGGCGGCTGAGCGTGATCGCTACGCTCTGAAGCCATGAGCGAACCATCGTTCACCCACCTCGATCCGCAGGGTCGTGCTCACATGGTCGATGTGACGCCGAAAGAGCCCACCCATCGCCGTGCGGTCGCCCGTTGTCGAGTCTCGATGTCGCCGGCGACGGCGCAGGCGATTGCCGAGGGCGCGGTGTCAAAGGGCGATGTGCTCGCTGTGGCTCGAGTCGCTGGTATCCAGGCGTCGAAGCGGACTGCAGAGATGATTCCGCTCTGTCATCCGTTGATGATCGGGGCGGTATCGGTGTCCTTCGATATCGGTGAGGATGCCATCGTCGTTGAAGCGGTGGTGGAAACTGTGGAGCGGACGGGCGTCGAGATGGAGGCCTTGCATGCCTGTTCGGTTGCAGCGCTCACCATCTACGACATGTGTAAATCAGCTGACCGAGCGATGGTGATCGGTGATCTTGCGCTGTGGGAGAAGACCGGCGGTCGGTCGGGCACCTATCGGCGCGACGCCGCGGTGTGACCTCGGTCATGGCGTCTGACTCAGATGTTGCTGAGTTCGTCATAATCGTCGTAGAATCGTAAAGAACGGGCTTGGCCCACAAACACTGTCTGAACCATGGGTGAACTCGTCCTTCTCATTCTCGCTGCTGCATGGGCCGCGGTGCTCCTCCCGCCGCTGATGCGCTCTCGGATGGAGAACCGCCCCAATTCGTCGGTATCGGATTTCCATCGCCAACTGTCTCGCCTGCAGGGTTCGGTGCCCGCTCGGGCCTCTGGCTCGATGCGTAGTGCTGCACGTCCGCTCGCTCCATCGCATCGTTCACAGCCCCGACAGGTGGTCGCCCCGGAGCGTCAGCGTCGTGTTCACGGGTTGAACGCCGATGGCTCTGGACGTCGAATGTCATCGGTTCCACCGGCTGAGCTCGTTCGTCGTCGTCGGACCAATGTGTTCGTGGGATTGGCGTTGGGTTCAGCGAGCCTGCTGTTTCTCGCTGCGACGACCAAAGAGGTGGCGTTCTTGTACCTCTTCTCGATGACCTTCCTCGCGCTGTGCGGCTACGTCTACGTGCTGGTTTCGATTCGCCAGCGTTCGACATCGCCATGGTCGCAGTCGCCCACGGGCGACGACTGGCTGCGTCGCTAATCCGAGACGGCGATACACTCGCCGACCGTCGGGGCTGTAGCTCAGTTGGTAGAGCGCGACAATCGCACTGTCGAGGCCAGGGGTTCGATTCCCCTCAGCTCCACTTTGATCATTGACATTCTCCGTCGTCTGACCGTCATGTGGCGTCACGGGGGTGTCGATGCCTGATCCGATTGCGACCAATCGCCAACATTGGGAATCTCGTGTGGCGTTGCACGCGGCGAGTGCCGAGTACGGCCTTGACACATTTCGCTCGGATCCGAATCACCTGTCTGGCGTGGTTCGTTTTGATCGTGAACGACTCGGTGATATCGCTGGCCGTGACGTCGTGCACCTCCAGTGCCACATCGGCACCGACACACTCTCGCTCGCTCGCCTCGGCGCACGGGTGACGGGACTTGATTTCAGTCCGTCAGCGATCGAGGTTGCTCGCTCATTGAGCGAGACCGCTCAGCCACATGTGGACTACGTGGTTGCCACTGTTGACGATGCCGTGTCGGCACTCGGTGGTCGCCAGTTTGATCTCGTGTACACCGGTATTGGTGCGTTGTGTTGGATTCCCAAGATCACCTCGTGGGCGGCCACGGTCGCAGCGCTGCTGCGACCGGGTGGAGAACTGTTTATCCGCGAGGCGCATCCCGTGGTGTGGGCGCTCGACGATCCACGAAGCGACGGTCTCGTGGCTCTTGAGTATCCCTACTTCGAAACCGATGGCGTCGTTGCCGAGGCGACGGTGACGTATGTCGATCATGAGGACGCACTCGAATCGCCTCGGCTGATCCATTTCAACCACGGTCTCGGCGAGATCTTTGCTGCGCTGACCGCTGTCGGACTCAGCGTTATCGACTACGTCGAGCACGACACCATTCCGTGGCGACCGCTTGGTGATGCAATGGTCGACGTGGGTGGCGGTGAATTTCGATTGATGGACCGGCCAGAGCGGATTCCCATGTCGTACACGTTGCGGGCCGTTCGCAACGGCTCTGCCCACTAGCGACCGATTGCTGACCCAACTCTGGTTCGAGGGTCGGCTGCTCCCGAGAGCCCATCGCCATGTCGAACGATGGCGTGCGCATGCCCGAAGGTCGAATCCCAAGCTGGCAGCGTGGAGGTTCGGTGACCGCGAGCACTCAGACGGTCCGCCCATTCAGCCGGGGCGTGCCCTTCGATATCAACACCTTGTGACGACATGTCGTCCCACGTGTCAAAACCAGTACGGGGGCCAGCAAGTGCCCAACGGGCTGCAGCGATCGCTTGGGCCGGCGACTGTCCATGGTGGAAAAGACGTGTAGCGATCTGCAACAGGATCTGTGGCTGTGCGTCGCCGCCCATGGTTCCAAAGACGGACAGAAACTCCCCGGAGCGTGTGGCGAGTGCTGGCGACAGCGTGTGGGGCGGTCGACGCCCCGGTCCAAACTCGGCCGGATGGCCGTCGACGAGTGAGAACCCGAGGCCACGGTTGTGCAGGTTGATTCCCGTTGATGGCTCAACGAGCCACGAACCGAATCCCGACGCGTTCGACTGGATGAGCGACACTGCGAGGCCGTCGAGCTCGGCCGTGCACAGGTAGGTCGTGTCGCCAGCACCGGTATTCGCACCACGGTTCGATGCCTGTTCGGGGTTGAGGAGATGGCGTCGGTTCCTGATGGCGTCGAGGAGCGCTTCGCCATCTGCGTGCTCGTGGAGCACATCGAGTCGGTCGTAGCCTGCAATTCTCGCTGCTTCGATGAGCAGGTGCGCCCACCGCTCGTCGTCGGGATCCGGCAGGTCGACGTCCTCGAGGGCGATCGCCCCGCCGAGGGTGAGATAGCCCTGCGAGTTCGGCGGGATCGTGTGCAGTTCCACACCGAACGCTGACGCGGTCAACGGCGTCACCCACTCAGCAGTCGAGTGTGCAAGGTCATCGCTGCTGTAGAGCCCACCGCCAAGCGCAAGGAGTCCCTCGGCGAACTCGCCTTCGTAGAACGCAGCCCGTCCGTGATCTGCGATCGCTACGAGAGTGCGAGCGACACCGGGGCGACGAATCACTGCGCCGACGTGCGTCGCTTGGCTCACCAATTCGTGCAGGCGCTCCCGGCCTGCGACATCAACGCGCTCGAGTGCCCCAACGAGTAGTGGGCTTGCAGCGAAGCCGTGAGAGGCGAGGTCGATCGCCGGAGCGAGGATGTCGGCCAAGGGCAATGAGCCAAAACGCTCATGCAGTGCGAGCCAGCCGTCGACACAACCCGGCACCGTGACCGCGCGAATGTCATGCCGTAACGGCATCACCGTGTGCCCATCGGCTCGCAGCGCAGACGCATCGGCGCCGCTGCCAGCGCGACCACTCGCATTCAACGCCACGACACCGTCGGGCGTGTGCACCAGCGCAAAGAGGTCGCCGCCCATGCCGCACAGGTGTGGCCCGGTCACGGCTATGGCTGCGTTGGTCGCGAGTGCCGCGTCGACTGCATTCCCCCCGGCTTCGAAGATCCGGTCACCGGCGCGAGAGGCGAGATGATCGGCGCTGGCCACGAGGTGTTGTGTTGCGCGAACCGAGCTCCACGGAAACTGCGTCATGTGGGCACCGTAGACCGCCAATCCGCAGTACGCCGACCCCGATGTGATGCAGCGCAGTGGCTACCGTTCGTACATGGCGCCACAAGGGAGCGGGCCGCTCAGCGGTATCAAGGTTGTTGAACTCGGGGTGTGGATCGCAGGTCCAGCGGCAGCCTTGGTGCTGGCGGATTGGGGAGCCGACGTCGTCAAAGTTGAACCGCTTGACGGTGACCCGAATCGCTCGTTCAAGTACATCTTTGGGGGTGAGCCAGACACCAACCCGGTGTTTGAGTTGGATAACCGTGGCAAGCGCGGCATCGCGCTTGATATCCGCAGCGAGGCGGGAGCCGCCGTCATGGCCGATCTGGTGGCGGGTGCCGACGTCTTCATCACCAATTTGCGATCGGCGGCTCTGGCGCGGGCGGGTCTTGATGCGGCAACGCTGATGGGTCGCCACCCTTCGCTCATCTACGGGCACATCACCGGTTACGGCACCGATGGCCCCGATGCCGATCGTGCTGCGTATGACCTTGCGGCGTTTTGGTCGCGCACGGGCATAGCGGATTCATTACGAACACCCGATGGTCAGGTACCGGTGCAACGCGGTGGCATGGGTGACCACGCCACCGGAATGACGCTCGCTGGCGGTATTGCTGCAGCGCTCCTACATCGCGAACGAACTGGTGAAGGCCAGGTGGTCAGCACGTCGTTGTTCCGTCAAGGCATTTACATGATGGGCTTTGATCTCAACATTGCCCTCGACTGGGGACGGGTGCCGCCGCGGGTCGATCGGCGGGTTGCGCCGAACCCGATGGCAAACAACTACACGACCGCAGATGATCGGGTGCTGTGGCTGGTCGGGATTGCAAGCGATCGTCACTTCCCGCCACTCGCGCGTGCCCTCGGACATCCCGAATGGCTCGATGACGAGCGGTTTTCCACCGAACGGGCACGATTCAAACATCGTGGTGAACTCATCGGCGTGCTCGACGGGGTCTTTGCCACGATGGAACTCGCCGAGGTGACGCAGCGTTTCGCGGATGAACCCGATGTGTTCTGGGCGCCGGTGAATTCGATTGACGACGTCATCGCCGATCCGCAGTTTGTGCCATCTGGGGCACTCGTCGCCGTTCCTGAGCGAGAGCGGGGAGCGACTCGTCCAATGGTTGCGACGCCGGTCGATTTCGAGACGTCGTCGTGGTCACCGCGTCGTGTGGCTCCCGACGTCGGAGAACACAGCATCGAGGTTCTCGCCGAGCTCGGTTACGACGAGGCTCGAATCGCTGCCTTGCTCGCAGATGGAGTGATTACTCAGCCAGACGCGCGCTGATTACGTCGTCAGAGCAGTGAGCACCGGGCGCTGTTCGCTCGCGCAGCGTGCATTCACTTCTTGGCGCTCAAGGATCTGGCGCAGGGTGGCTGCCGCTTGCGGAATGGGATGCTCTGCAAAGAACGACTGCACCAATCGCACCTCGTTGTCCTCGATGAGCAACTTCGCGGAATCCACCATTCGGACGATCGTGTTGGTCGGGAAGCGGTCGTTCGCTGTTGACCAATGTCGCGCTACGAAATCCCACGCGAGCGCACCGTGGCGCAGGTTGGCGATACATGAGCGCAGGAGGAACGGTGCGTTCTGGGTCTTCACCTCGCCCGACATGGCGAGCTCGCAGGTCCGACGAATGAGATCGGCATCGTCGAACTCGGCGAGCGCGTAGAGATGCCGGAGCTGTTCCTGAGGCGTTGACCCTGTTCGATATCCGTCGAGCAGTCGCTCATACTCGTCGGGGCCGCCCGTGGCGGCAACAGCCGTGGTCGCTGCGGCGAGTAACTCTGGATCGACCGTGTCGCCCCGGTCCGCTGCGTCGAGTAGGGATCGGCAGTAGTCGATGGCGTCCTGATCGTGCGCAGACACGGCCAGGGTGCGCAGCGCAAGACCGCGAAGTGTGCCGGTGAGTTCAGGCTCGCCGTCAGCTGGTTCGCCAAGGCGCTCACGCAAGGGGGCCATCAGGTGGCGAACCCGTGCGGCCAGCGCATGGTCCGCCTCATCGCCGCCGATTCGCCGCAACATACGGAATGCCCCGGTGATCGCTTGCCAGACCGGCAGGCTGTCTTCGTTGGTGAATGAGCACAACAGATCAACAAGCGCGTCAGCGCTGAGGCGGCCAGCGTGCAGCGCTGCGAGTGCATCGTCGACGAGGCAGTAGCGCTCCAACACGCTCAATTCATCAAGCGACGCTGCTACGCGACTCAACAGTTCGGCGTCGTAGGCCACACGGACGAAGCCATCGCCACCCGCGTTGACGATGATTGGGCCCCTCGGGACCTCGATCGTGATCTCACGGCGATCGAGCAAGAGGCGTTGCGTGCCAGCGACGGTTCGCACCGCGATGGGAACCATCCACAGGGTGTCGTCATCTGCGTCACCGTCGAAGGAGAAGCGTTGTTGTGACAACACCAAGGAGTCTCCGCCATCGAGGCGGGCCGAGATGAGTGGATAGCCCGGCTGCCAGATCCACGAATCCATGAGGGTTCGCACGGGTTCGCCGCTCGTCTCCTCGATGGCATCCCACAAGTCCGACGTTTCGGTGTTCCCGAGTGCGTGCGTCCGCAGATAGTGCGACACGCCGGCCCTGAATCGGTCGGCTCCGAGGTGCTGTTCCAACATGCGCAACAAGGCCCCGCCCTTTTGATAGGTCAGCACATCGAACATTCCTTCGGCGTCTTGGGGCGATCGCACCTCGAACTCGACCGGCCGAGTGCTCGAGAGCGAGTCCGTCTCGAATGCGGCCGTCCGTTCGAGCCCAAAGGTGAGCCAGCGGCCCCATTCGGGCCGGAAGGCGTCACATGCGGCGATCTCCATGAAGGTCGCAAATGCTTCGTTCAACCAAATGCCGTTCCACCAGCGCATGGTGACGAGATCGCCGAACCACATGTGGGCGAGTTCATGGGCCACGACATCGGCGACGAGTTGACGCTCGGGCTGAGTGGCCGCTCCCGGGTCGACCAGCAGCAGATTCTCACGGAAGGTGATACATCCGAGGTTCTCCATTGCGCCAGCAGCGAAGTCGGGCAATGCCAAGAGGTCGACCTTTTCAGCCGGATACGGGATGCCGTAGTAATCCTGGAACCATCGAAGGCAGAACGCTCCAACTTCGAGACCGAAGGCGGTCAGGTGGCCTTTGCCGGGCACGTGAACGATGCGCATCGGGATGCCATCAACATCGATCCAGTCGGTCGCTTCCAACGGACCGACGATGAAGGCAACGAGGTAGGTGCTCATCGGCATGGTGTCAGCGAAGGTCACCGCCACTCGACCGGCTCCGGTCGGGACGCGTTGCACCTCAGGTGAATTCGACACCGCCATTAGGTCATCGGCGATGTCGAGGGTGATGCCGAATACCGCTTTGAAATCAGGTTCGTCCCACGATGGGAAGGCCCTTCGGCAGTCCGTTGACTGCATTTGGGTAGTGCCGATGACCCGCTCGGTTCCGGTCGCGTCGACATAGGTCGATCGATAGAAGCCGCGAAGCTTGTCGTTGATCGTGCCGTCGAACTCGATCCGGACGTGATGGCGACCGCTCGCCAGCGGATGCTCCACTGTGAGTGTGAGCCGTTCGAGCGCTTCATCGAGCGCAAAGCTGCAGGTAACGCCATCGACCGTCGCGTCATGGATGATGAGTTCTGCTGCGTTGAGCACCAGGGACTGATGGCCGCCCTCGGCGATGTCGACTTCGATGGTGACGGTGCCGCTGAAGGTTGCCGAATCAAGATCCGGCCGAAGCTCGACGCCATAGCGAATCGGCAGAGCATGTCGGGGAAGGCGGTGGGGGTTGGCCACGTCATCGTTCACCCGAGCGATGGTACCGACGGTCACCGGTCGGTGCGGTGCGCACTGACTAGCGTCGTCACGGTGACGGCACCGCCAAAGGCACAGTTCGATGTGGTGGGCATTGGCAATGCCCTCGTTGACGTGATTGCCCATGCCGACGATGCCTTTCTCGCCACGCACGAACTGGTCAAGGGATCGATGACGCTCGTTGACACCGACCGGGCAGTTCACCTCTACCGTTCGGTTGGTTCGGCCGTTGAAATGAGCGGTGGCTCGGCTGCAAATACGGTGTGCGGCGTTGCGAGCCTCGGTGGACGGGCGGCGTACATCGGAAAGGTCAGCGATGACGATCTCGGTGGGGCATTCGGTCACGACCTACGCGCGGTCGGGGTGCACTTTGCGCCTGGTGCTCACGCCGACGGTGTGCCAACCGGCCGCTGTGTCATTGTCGTCACCCCCGATGCAGAGCGCACGATGAACACGTATCTCGGTGCGTCGAGTTTGTTGACGCCCGATGACCTTGATCTCGACGTCGTTGCGAATGGCCAGGTGCTCTACATGGAGGGCTACCTCTATGACCGTGACGACGCCAAAGCTGCGTTCCGTCATGCCGCCAGCGCTGCGCATGATGCCGGTCGTCTGGTATCGCTCACGCTGTCGGATTCGTTCTGCGTTGATCGCCATCGTGACGACTTTCGTTCGCTGATCACCGACCGGGTCGATCTCCTCTTTGGTAACGCAGAAGAGCTGACTGCGCTCTACGAATCGGACACATTCGCCGAGGCGGTGACCGAGGTACGTCGAGATTGTCGTATGGCCGCAGTGACCATGGGTGCTCGCGGATCGTTGGTGATCACACCCGAGACCATTCTCGAGGTTGCAGCGCGACCGGTGCCCAAAGTGGTCGATACCACTGGGGCCGGTGATCTTTTCGCGGCGGGCTTCCTCTACGGGTTTACCCACGGTCATGATCTTGAGGGTTGTGCCCGGCTTGGAGCGATTGCTGCGGGCGAGGTGATCTCACACGTCGGTCCGCGGCCGCTCGTCGAGTTGCGTACGCTGGTCGTGTGACGCCCGACGAAGTCTCGGATACCGCTCGAGCGTGGCTTGCGGCTGAGCCCGACGATGACATTCGCCGGGAGTTAGCCGAGATCGTGAACCATGACGCTGACGAGCTCGCTCGCCGGTTCTCAGGACGATTGCAGTTTGGCACCGCTGGTTTGAGGGCCGCAGTAGGCGCTGGGCCAATGCGAATGAATCGGCTCGTCGTTCGCCAGGCCGCTGCGGGGCTTGCTGACTACCTGTTGGCGACTACTCCAGATGCGGCGACCCGGGGGGTCATGATCGGTTTTGATGCGCGGCGCAAGTCTGATCTGTTCGCGCTCGATACCGCCCGTGTGTGTGCCGCTCGAGGGATCCGCGCCATGTTGTTCTCCGAGATGGTGCCCACACCGCTGTTGGCGTGGTCGATCACTGGGGTGGGTGCTGCAGCGGGGGTAATGGTCACGGCAAGCCATAACCCGCCAGCAGACAACGGTTACAAGGTGTATCTCGAGAAGGGCGCTCAGATCGTTGCGCCGATCGATGCACAGATTGCTGCCGCAATCGATTCCGTCGATCCGCTGTCGGTGGCACTCAGTGACCCGGACGATCCGCTGATCGAACGACTCGATGACGCACTGCGCACTGCGTATCTCGATGCGGTGCCCATGTGCCGCCATCGACGAGATGTCCCTCCCGTCACCATTGCCTACACGGCGCTCCACGGTGTTGGGGGTTCGCTGCTCGTCGACGCGTTCGGGGCGGCTGGATTGGGCACACCGTCGATCGTCGCCGTGCAGCATGACCCTGATGGGTCGTTCCCGACCGTAGCGTTTCCAAATCCCGAGGAACCGGGAGCAATGGACGCGGTGATCGACCTCGCGTCGCAGGTCGGGGCTGTCCTTGCGATTGCGAATGATCCCGACGCCGACCGACTCGGCGCCGCGATTCCTACAGCGTCGGGTTGGCGACGTCTTGGCGGTGACGAGATCGGGTGGTTGCTCGCTGATCACATTCTTCAGCATGGTTCCGGTGACGATCGGCTGGTCGTCACCACGCTGGTGTCGTCGTCGATGCTGGCCTCGATTGCGGCCGAACACGGCGTGCAATCAGCTGAGACCTTCACCGGATTCAAGTGGATTGCCCGCACCGTGCTCGAGCATCCCGACGCTCGTTTTGTCTTTGGCTACGAACAGGCACTCGGCTATCTCGTCGCCGGTCGGCCGTTGGACAAAGACGGCATCACTGCTGCTGTCGTGCTCGCCGAGATCGCGGCCGTCGCCGCAGCCGAAGGAACGGACCTTGCTGGTCGCCTCGACGCCCTCGCCGCACGTCATGGACGGCATCAGATCGTTGAGCGATCGGTGCCGATGGATCCAGCGCTCGGGTTAGCAGCGGTAGCAGCGCTACGAGATTCACCGCCGACCGTCATCGACGGCCGTGCGGTGCTGTCGATGACGGAGTATCCCGAGGCCGGTTTGCTGCGGTTCACACTCGACGGCGGTATCCGGCTTCAGGTGCGCCCAAGCGGGACTGAGCCGAAGATCAAGATCTACGCCGAGGGTGTTGGCGTGGATCCGACGACCGCCACCGACGCACTGGTCGACGTGTTGCAGAACTAGCAGCGTCAGCCTGGTCGGCCGAAGAGTCGGTCGCCCGCATCGCCCAGTCCGGGCACGATAAATGCCGACTCATTGAGCCGTTCATCGACTGAAGCGGTGACGATCGTGACATCGATCGGCAGTTCAGCGGCGCGCAGTCGGTCGATCCCCTCAGGCGCGGCGAGCAGGCACACGACGGTGAGCGGGAGCGCGTTGCCGTGGTCGGTGAGCAGATTGATCACGTGCAGCAATGAACCGCCGGTTGCCAGCATCGGATCAAGCACGATCACCGGGCGTCCTTCAAGGTCGTCGGCCAACTTGTTGACATAGGCGACCGGCTCAAAGGTGTGCTCATCGCGGGCGACGCCAACGAACCCGACGGGGGAGTCAGGGAGTAACTGTTGCGCAGGTGCGAGCAGCCCGAGTCCGGCGCGCAACACCGGTACGAGCACCGGCGATGCAATAAGTCGCACCGCTGTGGTGTCGCACAACGGTGTGGTTACCGCGGTGGTCTGGGTGGGCAAGTGGCGAGTCGCTTCGGCCATGAGAACGAGGCCGACGCGTTCAACATGGCGTCGAAACTCCCCGTTTGGCGTATCGATCGAACGCACCGAGGCGAGCGAGTCGGCCACGATCGGGTGATCGACGATGACGACCTCAATAGTCATTGCGCCCCTGTCGTCACTTCCTGTCGTAGAGCTGCGAATCCCGGCTTGATGATGTCGTTGATCAGGCGAAGTCGCTCGGGAAACTCGATGAAGGCGCTCTTCATGGCGTTGATGGTCAGCCATTCGACATCGTCAAGACCCCATCCAAAGGCTGCCGAGAGTTGGGCAAACTCGTTCGACATCGAGGTATTCGACATCAACCGGTTATCGGTGTTGACCGTGACCCGGAACCGGAGTTGGCGCAACATGCCGATCGGATGCGCGGCGATCGAGGCACAGACACCGGTGTTGACGTTCGATGTCGGGCAGAGTTCAAGTGGCACCCGACGGTCGCGCACGAATTGGGCGAGCCTTCCGAGTGTTTCGTGTCCCGGTGGGCCAGAAATGTCATCAACGATGCGTACACCGTGTCCGAGTCGTGCGGCACCGCAGTACTGCAGCGCCTCCCAGATACTCGGTAGGCCAAATGCTTCACCGGCGTGAATCGTCGAGTGGAAATTCTCGCGTTGCACGTACTGAAAGGCATCGAGATGTCGTGATGGAGGATGCCCCGCTTCGGCCCCGGCGATGTCGAATCCGACGACGCCCGCGTCACGCCAGCGCACGGCGAGTTCAGCAATTTCGCGGCTGTGCGCTGCGGTACGCATCGCACACAGGATGAGGCGCATGGTGGTCCCGGTTTCTTCAGCACCACGCATCAGCCCACGCTGGGCAGCGGCCACCACCTCATCGAGAGTCAGCCCAGCCTCCAGGTTCAACTCCGGGGCGAATCGAACTTCGGCGTACACCACCCCGTCGTCGGCGAGATCGCGTGCGCACTCATATGCCACGCGTTCAAGCGCGTCAGCGTGTTGCATCACGCCGACGGTGTGGGCGAAGGTCTCGAGATACAGCACGAGGTCATTGCGTTTTGCCCCACGGTTGAACCACACGGCGAGATCGCTGACATCGGTCGTCGGCAGTCGCTGGTAGCCGAACTCTTTCGCGAGTTCGATGACGGTCTGTGGTCGAAGACCGCCGTCGAGGTGGTCGTGGAGCAGCGCCTTTGGTGCTCGTCGTGCGAGTTCGAGGTCAACCGGGCTCATGCCCGATCGCTCCGATCGAGACGCCGCAGCGGCAAATCGCTCGGGCGCTGCAACCAGTTCCAGTCCGGGTAGTCAGCCGCAGCCGAGATGCAGTGCAGGGAGTACGCATGACGGCTGCGTCCTGACCGGTTCACATCGCTCCAATGCGGGAGACGACCGTCGAGCACGACCATCGTTCCCGCTGGCACTTCGAGTGGCACCAGATCCTGCGGCGCGTCCGGGAGCGGGGTCGGGTCAAGAACGTCGAATTCGGTTCCCGCGTCATCGTCGCCGAGTCGCTTGAAGACCTTGCGCAGAGGCGCGCGATGCGCGCCAGGGGCCGCCCAAAGACAGCCGTTGTCGAGGGTTGCATCTTCAAGGGCGAACCAGAATCCGGTCACGGTCAATGGATCGGTGTAGAGGAAGGTGCCGTCTTGGTGGCACCCGACCTCACCGCCGATGCCTGGTTGTTTGAAGATGTACATGCTCTGCAGGGCGAGGGCGTCGGTCATGCCGATGTCAGCGGCGGCACCGGCGAGATCATCGGTGTAGGTGAATGCAGAGAACACCGGATCGAGATCGTGTTGGGCGTGCCCGATCTTGTTGATGCTGAGGTGTTTGGCCTGCCGGAGTTCGCCATGCTCGTCGAACGCCTCGGCCTCGAAAAAACACCAGATGTTGGACCCCGACGAGAGAAACTCGCGGTTCGAGGTCCGCTCTTGCTCTTGCGTGGTGAACACCGTCTGTGCGCCAGTCGGTTGCCACTCGTCGACGATGGCCACCGCGCGCTCCATGAGTTGACGTCGCTGCTCAGGACCCACCATGTCGGTCACCACCGCGAAACCGTCACGGTGGAACTGTTCGATCTGTTCGTCGCTGAGCACGCCTGCCATGCAATGAGCGTACGCCGTCGACGGGGCGGTCTGGTCAGCCGACCATCGCTTCGTAGGCGGGACGAACGACGCTGTCGACAATGCGCCGCCGTTCTTCCAAGGGGGCGAACGATGACTCGACGGCGTTGATGGTGAGGACTTCCATTTCACTCCACGTCAGCCCGTGGGTGCGATGGAGATTCCACAGTTCTGACGATGGCATCACGTCGCTCATCAGACGGTTATCGGTGTTCACGCCGACGTTAAATCCAGCTCGCAACATCGCTGCGATCGGGTGTGACTCAAGGTTCGGCACCGCACCGACATGAACATGGCAGGTCGGTGCCATCTCCAAGTGGACACGCCGATCGAGCACGTAGCGTGCGAGCGGTCCGCAGCTCGTCACGGTGTCGTCCACCATCGTCATGTCCGACTGCAGCCGGACGCCGTGGCCGATCCGATGCGCACCATGTTGCAGCGCATCCGAGATCAACTCGAGATCAGGTGGTTCGCTCGCATGAATGGTGATGTTCATGTGGTGCTGGCGGGCGGAACTGAGCGCCTCCGCGGGCGGCGATGGTGGCCCGCCGGTCTCAGCACCAGCGAGGTCAAAAGCGACCACTTTGGGCTCGCGCCGTCGAATCTGTTCGACAAACTGAGCAATCTCGAGGGATCGCTGTTCGGTGCGCATCGCACAGACGATGACATTCACCACAATCGGAGTGCCTGCGGTCGATGCTGCGGCTTCGGCTGCACGGATGCCGGCACAGATCGCTTCGACTGATGCGTGCGGAGCGATGCCGTGGAGTTCGGGGGCGTAGCGAATTTCGGCGTACACCACGCCGTCGGCAACGAGATCCTCGACTGCTTCGCGTGCCACCCGTTCGATGTGCTCGGCGCACTGCATCACCGCAAGGGTGTGATCGAACGTAGCGAGATACGCCAAGAGGTCGAGGGACGCAGCCCCAGCGGTAAACCAACGTTGCAACTCAGCTGCGTCGTTGCTGGGCAAGGTCCAGCCGATCGCGTCGGCCAGTTCGATCACGGTGGCCACTCGCAAGCCGCCATCGAGGTGATCGTGCAACAGCGCTTTTGGTGCTCGCCGCACCGCCTCCGCGGTGATCTCCATCGTCAATGAGCGCCGCCCGGACGATATGGCGCACCGGCCTTCGCTGGCGGTCGCAGACGCTGACTCGCCGTGGCGAGCACCACCAAGGTGACCACATACGGCAGCGACTGCGTCAATGATTCGGGCACCTCGTTCACGGTGGCAAATGCGAGCACGGCGAGCGCACCGATGATGACCGTCGTGAGCGCACGGCGCTGCGCGCGCGCCTGCATCGCGACCATGAGCACGAGGAGCGATACGAGGGCAATGAAGAGGAAGAGCCCGGTGATGCTGCCCCCGGCGACCAGCTTGAGGCCTTCGGAATAGCCAAACACCGCAGCGCCGCCCAAGACACCGCTCGGCCGCCAGTTGCCGAAGATCATCGTGGCAAGGCCGATGAAGCCGCGGCCCGCGGTTTGACCTTGCCGGTAGTACGACGACGACACGATCGAAAGGAATCCGCCACCCAGTCCGGCAAGACCTCCCGAGATCAACAGACCGATGTAACGAACTCGTATGACGTCAACGCCAAGGCTTTCCGCTGCCTCGGGTGCCTCACCTGATGAACGCAACCGGAGTCCAAAAGTGGTGCGCCACAGCACCCACGCCGAGAGGGGCACCAGCAAGATCGCAATGAGCGATGCGAGGGAAAGGTTGGAGGTCAGTCCTTTCAGAATGCCGGCGAGGTCACCGATGAGGAACCATCGCCGCTCTTCGAACCATCCGAGGATGTCTGGCGACGTCCAACCACCGATCGGGCCCCCTGCGAGGAAGGGAACATCGATGCGTGGGATTGCTGATGACTGGGGTGGCGACTGGCTGATGCCGCCTTGTGGTTGTCCGACAAATAACAGTTCGCTGAGGTACCGGACGCCGAAGAAGGCGAACAGGTTCATCACCACGCCGGAGATCACTTGATCGATGCTGAACCGAATCGTTGCGATGGCGTGGATGAGGCCGCCGAGCATGCCACCCAACACCGCGAGGACGAGACCGACCCACGGTCCCCACTTCCATGCACCGAACGCTCCGAACCATGTGCCCAGAATCATCATGCCTTCGATGCCGATGTTCAAGATGCCCACTCGCTCGGCCCACAGCCCAGCGAGACCTGCCAACAAGATGGGGACCGTGAGGCGAAGCGCCGCCCCGATGGTGCCCGACGACGTGAGGTTGTCGTAGCCGGTCCATAGTCGGGTGACTGACATGACGGCGACGAGGGTGAGACCCATCAGCACAAGGCGTTGGGCCTTTGACATTCGACGCGGGTTCGCCGTTGGCATGGCGTCGATCGTGGTGGTCATTGCGCACCTCCTGCGGCGAGTTCAGCGCGCGCTCGTTCGGCGGTCTTGATGTTCATGCGTCGGATCGTTGCCTCGTTGATGATGACCACCGTCAACACGATGATCGCCTGCATCACCTTGACAATCGAGTTCGGAACCGCAGCCAACTGCAGTTCCGCCGACGTGGAGTCGAGAAATCCAAAAAGGAGCGCAGCGACCACGATGCCTGCGGGATGGTTGCGCCCGAGCAGGGCAACGGTGATGCCGGCAAATCCGAATTGGATTGGCGTGGCGTTAGGTCCATAAGCGAAGGCCTCACCGGTGACGCTCTGCATCGCCACTAGTCCAGCTACTGCTCCTGACAGCAGCATGGCAATGACGGTCATGCGCCGTGCGTCGATACCAGCAGTGGCCGCGGCGGTGGCGTTGAAGCCGGAGGCTCGCAGTCGGAAGCCGAATCGGCTTCGATAGACAACCACCCAGAAAATTGCCACCGTGACGAGTGCGACGACAAACATCGCGTTGAGGCGGCCGCTGACGATGTCGGGCATCTTGCCCGAGTAGGGGAGCAGGGTGGTCTTGACGTTGAGTCCGCCGTCGCTGTCATCGCGGAAGAAATTCTCAAACAGCCATTGGATGACCGAGAGCGCGATGTAGTTGAGCATGATCGTTGAGATCACCTCATGCACGTTCTTCGACACCTTCAGCACCGCAGCAATCGACGCCCATGCAGCACCAGCAACCATGGCCACCAGAAGGATCACCGCAACGTGGAGCAGTCCTGGCAATGAGAGATGGCTACCGACTTCAGCAGCGATGAGGGCAGCGAAGAGATACTGGCCTTCGACGCCGATGTTGAAGATGTTCATCTTGAACCCGATCGCCACCGCTGTCGCCGAAAAGATCAGCGGCGTTGCGCGACGCATCATCTCAAGCAGCTTGTTGCCACTCGCTCCGGTTTCGAGAATGGTTGAGTACGCGTCGATGGGGTTCTTGCCCGTGGCAGCAAGCAGTACTGCGCAGATGGTGAGCGCAATGGCGATTGCAGCCAGAGAACTCGCAATGGTCGTGCCGGACGACCGCATTGCCGATGCTCTCGATGGTGTGAGGATCTTGCCGAGCGGACCGCTCGGACGTCCGTCGCTCATCGCGCTGCCTCCTGATGCGAGCCGGTCATGTGACCTCCGAGTTCGGCCGGTGTGGTGGTATCGGGATCGAGCATTGCGGTGATCCGACCGTCGAACATCACAGCGATGCGATCGGATAGTCCGATGAGTTCCTCGAGGTCCGCAGAGACCAACAGCACCGCCATGCCGTTATCGCGGGCCCGTCGGATTTCGTCCCACACCGCCGCTTGGGCACCGACGTCAATTCCTCGGGTGGGGTGCGCTGCGACGAGCACCGACGGTTCGCTCACCATCGCCCGGCCAACGACGAGCTTTTGCTGATTTCCACCGGACAGTGCGAATGCCGGTGTGGTTTCGTCGGGGGTCAACACACCGAATCGTTCAATGATGCCGACCGTTGAGGCCCGGGCAGCAGCGATATCGACCAGTGGCCCCTTGGAGAGTTCAGGGTTGTCCTCCCGGCCGAGTAGCGCGTTCTCCCAAAGCGGGGCATTGAGCATGAGCCCCTCGCGATGTCGGTCGAACGGAATGTAGGCGAGGCCCGCCTCATGTCGGCTTCTCGTGCTGGCGTGGCTGATGTCATGTCCGTCGATCACCACCTCGCCAGTCGCCGCACGAAGGCCAAGCAACGCCGTGCAAAGCTCGAACTGGCCGTTGCCCTCAACACCAGCGACACCGAGGATTTCGCCGGCACGGATCTCAAATGATGCATGCTCGACGGCCGGACGACCCTCAACCCCCGGCACAACCAGATCGTGGACTCGGAGCCGAACCTCCTCGCCGATAGCGGTCACTCGACCAGCGGGCGAGGGAAGTTCCGATCCCACCATGAGTTCGGCAAGGCCCGCACGGTCGACCTGTGAAGGGGTGGTCTCCGCCACGGTGGTGCCTTGACGCATGACGGTGATGTCGTCGGATACGTGCAGCACTTCATCGAGTTTGTGCGAAATGAAAATCACGGTTGCGCCGTCATCGACGAGACGACGCAAGGTGTCGAAGAGTTCGTCGACTTCTTCGGGCACGAGCACTGCGGTGGGTTCGTCGAGGATGAGCACCCTCGCACCTCGGTACAACACCTTGACGATCTCAACACGTTGACGTTCGCCCACGCCGAGTTCGCTGACGGGATCGTCGAGATTGAGCTCTGCGCCGAGGGAGGCGACGATGTCGCCGATTCGACGCCTGGCATCACCAGCATTGATCACGCCTCTGCGTGCGGGCTCGCTTCCCAAGATGATGTTCTCGAGTACCGAGAGGTTGTCGGCGAGCATGAAATGCTGATGCACCATGCCGATTCCGGCATCAATCGCTTCGCTGGGGGAGCGGAAGTGTCGTTCAGTGCCACCGACCTCGATGGTGCCGGTGTCGGGCTGCTGCATTCCGTAGAGCGTCTTCATCAGGGTTGATTTGCCAGCCCCGTTCTCGCCGACGATCGCGTGGATCGTGCCCGCTCGGACATTCAGGTTCACATCGTGGTTGGCAATCACGCCGGGGAATCGCTTGCCGATCCCCGTCAACCGAACCGCGGTGGTTCCCGTGTGCTGGTAATGCTCGTTCATCTCCCCCGACTTCCTGACCTTGTCGCCAACAGACGTACCGTTTCTAGCAGAGAGCCCGGGTCAAGGACCCGGGCTCTCCACCTACATTGATGTCACGAGAGCTCGTCGGCTCTCGTGTAACGGCTCAGAGGCCGTCGGGTGAGGTCGGAACCTCGATGGCCCCGGAGATGATCTGGGCCTTGAAGTCCTCGAGCTGATCGACGATGTCGTCGATGTGGCCGCCCGAGGTTGCGTAACCAACGCCGTCGTTGGCGAGGTTGAACGGGTAGAAGCCACCGGCGGCGGTGCCTTCCTTGACGTTCTTCGCCATCTCGAACACGGCGGTGTCGACGCGCTTGAGCATTGAGGTCAGGCGGTGTGCCTGCTGTTCAGCGGTGTCGACGAAGTACTCGTCAGAGTCAACGCCAATGGCCCACTTGCCCTCGCCAGCTTCAACTGCGGCCTCGATGGTGCCACGACCCGAACCACCAGCTGCGGTGTAGACCACGTCGGCGCCATCTGCGTACCACGCAAGAGCGATTTCCTTGGCCTTGTCGGGCGAACCCCAGGCGGCGTTGTCGCCGGCTGCGCCGAGGTACTGCGATTCGACGACGATGTCGGCGTTGACGGCCTTGGCGCCTGCGATGTAACCGGCCTCAAACTTCTTGATGAGGTCGATTTCCTGGCCACCGATGAAGCCGATGTGACCTGACTCGCTCTTCAACGCAGCTGCTGCACCAACGAGGAACGAGCCCTCGTGCTCTGCGAATGCCGTGGTGATGATGTTCGGGCCGTCGAAGTAGCCGTCGATCCAGCCGTAGAACGTCTCAGGGTTTGCCTCGGCGATCGCGCCGAGAGCATCACCGAAGGCGAAGCCGACGGCGACGATGAGGTCGTTGCCCGCACCCGAGAGCGCCTCGAGGTTCGGACCGCGGTCGTCAGCGGTGGTGGCCTCGAGTTCGGCAACGGTGAAGCCGAGTTCAGCTTCGGCCTGGTCGGCGCCGCGGCCTGCGGCGTCGTTGAAGGTGCCGTCGCCGCGGCCACCGGTGTCGAACGCCACGCCGAGGCTCATGGCCTCCGCAGCAGGCTCTTCGGCAGCAGGCTCTTCGGCAGCTGGCTCTTCGGCCGGTGCGTCAGCGGTGTCGTCTCCGCCGCAGGCGGCGGTGGCGAGTGCCAGTACGGCCGCCAACGCCCCAGCGACGAGGCGCTTGGACTTGATCATGTTCTCCCCCTTGTCGGAGATGGGTTGCTCGCCTCCCAAGCGGGTGCTTGAGATGGCTGTTCACGTGAACGCCACGACACTACAGCGCGCGCAGGTGATCAGTTCACCAACCGGACACGTTCGTGAGGTTGTGGGGGTGCGAGACTCGCAACTATGACTCTCGTGATAACCGATGTGACCGATGGAATTGGGACGCTCACGCTGAACGCCCCCGATACCCGCAACACCATGACGCTGCCAATGGTCGATGAAATCGTGGCGGCGATGGATGCGTTCGAGGCCGATGAGGCGTGCTCTGCAGTCATCGTTACCGGAGCTGGCCCGGCCTTTTGTGCTGGCGCTGACCTCGGCAATCTTCAGACCGCAACGGCGGAGAGTCTGGGCCAGATCTACGAGGGGTTCTTGCGAATTTCCCGTTCGAGTCTTCCGACGATTGCAGCGGTGAATGGGGCAGCGGTCGGAGCGGGAATGAACCTTGCGCTCGGTTGTGATGTCCGGATTGCAGCCCGTCGGGCCAAGTTCGACACCCGTTTCCTGCAGATCGGTCTCCATCCTGGTGGCGGCCACACGTGGATGCAGCGCCGAATTGTCGGTCCGCAAACGGCGATGGCGACGGTGGTGTTCTCCGAGGTGCTTGACGGTGCCGAGGCCGAGCGACTTGGGCTGGCCCACCGCTGTGTCGATGATGCTGAGTTGATGTCTGCAGCCCGTTCCCTCGCGGCGGGTGCAGCGTCGGCCCCACGCGAGTTGGTGATGATCACGAAGCGGACCATTGCGGAAATGGCCGACGTGGATACCCACTCGGCAGCGGTTGCGAAGGAACTCGATCCGCAGGTGTGGACCGCTCACCAACCGTGGTTCGCCGAGCGAATTGCTGCGCTCAAGGCGAAGATCTCATCCAAATCGTGACAAAGGGGGCTGAACAACTGGGGTCCGATGTTGTGACCTTCGGTCCTGTTCACCGAAGGTGAACAATGGGTTACTGTGTGGGGAAGGGGAGGAGCTCACCACCACAACCACAGGAGGTAGCCCGATGAGTCAGCGACACCGCAATGCGGAAGCACCGCTTCCGCCAAAGCAGGAGTTGAGAGCCCATGCGCATGGGGAGCGCCACCGGATCCAGGTCGAACTCGACCAGGTCGCTCATCAGGTCAGTGCGGGGGTCGACCCCGAGGATCTGCATGAGCCCGGCTCGGCGTGGAAGCCCATTCATCATCACGATGCTGAGGTCGCACGGGTGAAGCAGGCGAAGCGTTCACGCAAGCTTCGCCACTGGAAGACCAAGACCTGGAAGCGCCGCACGGTGCTTCGCCAACAGCGTGCGGCGGCAGAACGTCGCTTGGCGCACGGCTGACCAACTCACGCGTTAGTTCGTCGGACTCGGGACGAGCCACCGTTTGGTGAGCTCGTCCCGACGTTCGGTCCATTCTTCAAGCGTGATCGCGTAGCGGAGGTGGTCCTCCCACGTGCCGGCGATTTGTAGGTATCGCTCGGCTGTGCCTTCGAGGCGCAGGCTGAGTTTGTCGACAACTCGCCGACTGTTGACATTGCGCGGGACGATGCAGATCTCGAGGCGATGAAGGTCGAGTCGCTCGAACGCGAAGTCACAGACCACCACCAATGATTCCGACATGTAGGCATGTCCGGCATGTTGGCGGTCGATCCAGTAGCCGACCGTTCCCGTCTGTAGCGCGCCACGAACGATGTTGTTGAGGTTGATCTCACCAATCAACGTGGCGCCGAGAAAGATGCCAAAGGGATACGCGTGGTCCGCGATGGTTTCTCGTTCCCTGGCCCGGCAGCGAGTGACGAACGCTCCACGGTCGGTCGCCGGGTCGGGCAGGTACGGCGGCCGCAGTGGTTCCCACGGCAAAAGCCAATCGGCATTGCGCTGGCGGATCTCGCTCCACGCGTTGAAGTCGGTGTCGGTAAGCGGGCGAAGACTGACGCGAGCGCCGCGCAGGTTCAGGTGACTGCCGCGCGGTGATGACCGTGGGCCTCGCATCATCACGTCCGCACGCTCCGCGTCGTGTCGTCGCCAAGTCGGATCCGGTCAACACGAAGCCGCCGTGAGACTGCCACGCCGATAATCGCCGTCGCCAGCACAATGGGGGCATCGTCAGCCACAAGTCCTGGCTGCGATGCTCGGCCCGATGCATCGTCGGTTGCGAGCAAGCGGAACAGTTCTTCAAGTGTGGCGCGATCAACTTCGGTCGATTCGGTGACAGCGAGACCGGTTTCAAGCACCGCCATCGCCGTTCCAGGTCGTCCATCGATCACCAGTCCAGAGATCGACTGCCGTTCGATATCAGCGCGCAGAAGCAGGTCATCGAGTTGATCGGTCACCACGCCAATCGCGTTCGTCAGGTCGGCGGGATCTGGCGGGTCGCGGTGGGAGATCCGCTGGGTGATGTCATCGATGCCGGTAGGGAGTTCGCTGATTCGCCCTGCAATCGTCACGTTGGTGCTCTGGGCGCCAACGGTGAGTCGGACCTCTGACAATCGTTGAGCGACCCACTCGCCAACGGCATCGTCCTCGCCGGCGAGGTGGCACGCGTAATGGGCGTGCAAGCACTTCACGCCGGTGCGAGTGCCTCCCACGCCGCCAGTTGGGCGTGGACCCTCGTGATCATCGGGGATGAGCGCGTCACGAGCCGCAGCGTGGCGACGGTGGGTGGCTTCGATGTCGCCAGGAGCAATTGCGGCTTCTGCTCGTCGCACACCGCCATCTGCCTCGAGTGTGGCGATGGCGTGGCTCTCGGTTGCACCGACGAGCCAGAACCTCGTCGGCATCGGTGTTCCGTCGTCGAGGAGGGGTGCATTCTCGATCACGACGGGACGACCGCTGGCATCGCGGACGGCAACGGTGAAGACCCCCATTGGCTCCCGGCCGAGCAGCTCCTTGATCTGACGCCGGTCGTCTTCGGAAGCAACCTCGGCGGTCACCGACGTCGGCGGAAGAGTAAGAGGAGCACCAGCACCGCCAGTGCAACGGGGGCGACGCGCTTCAACACGGCCGGGCCAGCGAGGCCTGCGACGTCGATGGGTTCTGCTGCCGGTCCTTCGATGCGGCGTACGGTCGGCCGCTCGTTCGGGCCGGTGTCATCGGCGGATGTTGACGAAGGGGCCGGTGTGTCGTGAGTACCCGACTCGTTGGACTCAGCCGCAGGTGCCGATACGACCTGCTCATCGAGCATGGTGTTGAGGTTGGCCGAGAACTGATCCATCAGCTTCTTGGAAACGTCGCCCATGATGCCTCGACCGAATTGAGCCACCTTGCCGGTGATGTGCAGCTCCGCGGTAACGGTGCAACGGGTGCTCGTGGGGGACAAGGCAACGGCCTCGGCGGTCACGTCGGCGCTCGCGTTGCCACGACCACCGGTGTCACGACCAGATGCCGACAACACGGCGCGGTGAGCGGTGTCATCGCGTTCGACGAATTTGGCTTCGCCTTTGAAGTTGGCGTTCACCGCTCCGAGCTTGATCTTGACGACGCCGCGAAAGGTCTCGCCTTCAATTTCTTGAAGTTGAGCGCCGGGCAGACAGGGCGCAATGCGCTCGACGTCGCAGAGCACGGCCCATGCTTCGTCAATCGGGCGATTTACGGTGAACTCGTTGGTGATCGTCTCAGCCATCGTTCGAGGTCCTTTGCAGTGTCGATGTCATCGGGCGAACCCTCGCAGGGTATCTGCTCAACGGCGTCGGCGTGCCGAGCGAGCACGTCGCGAGCTCCGAGGTCACCGTGCGTGGGTAGTTCAGGCCAGTAGGTGTGTGCAATCCGCACTGGATGACCACGTTGGCCGTCATAGGTCGCGACGGCGAGGTCAGCGGTGTGCTGAGTGAGTCGGCGCCATGCGGATGCACTCACCCCGGGTTGATCGGCGAGACCCGTCACCACAACCTCAGCGCCGAGGTCGCGAGCGGCTTGGATGCCGAGAGTGAGTGATCCTGCCTGGCCTTGCTGCCAGTTGGAATTGTGGACCACTGTCACGGTCGGCGGTATGGGAGCGAGTTCGGCGGCTCCAGTGACGAGGACAACTGGCACATTGGCGCCGAGCGCTGCGTTCAGAGCGTGTTGCCAAATCGGCACGCCGTCGATCGTCGCCAACAGCTTGTGGGTTGGTCCGTCGAAACGATGTCCGGCGCCGGCGGCGAGCAGCACCGCAACGACCTTTGGGTGCGGGGCGGACGGCATTGAGACAGTCTCGCACCCTTCACGGTCGGGTGAATAACGACGACAGAAGATGACGGATCGATGACGGATCTGTGTCGGTCGCGTTGATTGTTACGAAATCATGACGGTAGATTCGTCACGTCGATCTGTCGACGCCTCTGAGGCCACCTATGGACCGTTCTCGCCGACCCTCGCTCCGCCTTGCTGGCATCGTGACGATGATCCTCGTCAGTGCCGGTATCGGTGTGTCGCATGCAGCCGCTGCAGGCGAGCCAGTGTCCGAACAGGTTGACGTCACGTCGGGGGCACACGCGGCACTCGATGCACTTGAGCGATGGGAAAGCGAAGGGGATACCGCTGCCTATCTCACCTATCTTGATAACCGAGATGCAGTGGCAGCGGTTGTTGCCCGCACCCTCGGGCTCGATCCCGTCGAGATGGTCGATGCGTGGGCCGTTGCTGACCTCGATGGACAGACGGCCGTACTCGCAGCGCTCGGACAACTTGGAGTGACCTACCGCAGGTATGCCTCAGCCCCCGGAGAGGCGTTCGATTGCTCGGGGCTCACGCGCTATGCGTGGTCGCAAGCCGATGTCGAACTTGAGCGTTCGAGCCGTAACCAATTCGCAGCGGCGACCGAGGTGTCTCACGACGACGCCCATGCCGGCGATCTCGTCTGGTACCCAGGACACGTGATGCTCTATCTCGGCGTCGGCGACGCCATCGTGCACAGCCCGACGCGCGGTCGGACCGTTGAGTACATGGTGCTCTCGGATCGCCGGGCGAGTTGGGTCCGATTCGCTGATCCGACCCCGTAACTCGTCAGGGATGGATCGGCCCTGATCCGTCTCGGAGCGACCGAGCCCCACGGCCGGTTCGAGCCGCAATGATCTCTGCGCAGATTGAGATCGCGGTTTCCTCCGGTGTTCGAGCACCGAGATCAAGCCCGATCGGCGACATGAGTCGATTGAGATCGGCCACGTTGGTGATGCCGGCCTCGGCGAGGCGTTCCACGCGGCGGGCATGGGTGGTGCGACTCCCCATCACACCGATGTAGCCAGCGCGAGTGGCGAGCGCGCCCTGCACCGCTGGAACATCGAACTTCGGATCATGGGTCAGAATGCACACCGCGTCGCGTGGACCGAGTTCGCCACCACGTTCCGCGAACAGCGGCGAAGGCCACGAGACACGCACCTCATCGGCCATCGGGAAGCGGCGTCCGGTGGCGAAAATCTCTCGTGCATCGCACACGATGACCCGATAGCCAAGCACCTTGGCGACGCGCGCGAGCGCCGCGGTGAAGTCAACAGCACCGAAGATCCACATCTGAGGTGGCGGAGCCCAACTTTCAACGAACACCTTGACCTGTGGCGTATCGATCAGGTCTTCGGGTGTGGTCTGGCCTTCGGGGCCGTAGGTGCGAACCCCTGAACGTCCGGCTTCGAGTTCAGCAATGCCGTCTCGATGCACCACACGGTCGAGGTCGGGATGGCCAAGGGAGCCCTCCGGATCACCATGCGGATCGATCAGTAAGTGACGGCCAACGCCGGGTCCCTCGATCACGGTCGCCAGGGCGATGGGCACACCTTCACGAAGAGCGGTGGCGAGTCGTTGTGACAGCGTCACCAGTTGAACTCCTCAATGAAGAGGCGGATCGTGCCACCGCAGGTCAGACCGACTGCAAATGCTTCATCGTCGCTATACCCGAAGGTCACGAGCCCGGGCTCGCGGTCGCCGTTGAGCAGGGCAAGGGCCTCGGTGACGACGGCTCCTTCGACACATCCACCGCTCACGCTGCCCACAACCTCACCGTCGATGCTCACTGCCATCGCAGCGCCAGGACCGCGCGGGCCCGATCCCTCGACATCGACGACGCGGGCGATCGCGACCCGGGTCGAAGAGCGTTGCCAGCGCTCTAGATCATCGAGTAGTTCTCTCACGACGCCTCCTGCATTGCCGAACCGGTTCGATGGCCAGTCTGCTCAGTGTGTCGCCGCAATGGCGACGATGCCCCAACGATCGCAGCAAGTTCTTCGAGCGCATTGATGTTGTGGCCTTCAATGAAGTCGTCAACATAGGGCAGTGCCGCAGCCATTCCGCGGGCAAGGGGTGCGTAGCCCGGCGTGACCTTGAGCGGGTTGACCCAGACGATGCGATGGGCGAGTCGGCCAAGGCGCGCCATTTGGGTGGCGAGTGCCTCCGGATCCCCACGGTCCCAGCCATCGGACAACACCACGACCACCGCGCCGCGGGCGGTGCCGCGCTGACCCCAACGGTCGTTGAACGTTCGCAGCCCTTCCCCGATTCGGGTGCCCCCACTCCAGTCAACGACCCGCGCTGCGGCGTGGCTGACGGCGTCGTCGACATCTCGACGCTGAAGTTCTCGAGTGATACGTGTGAGCCGGGTGCCGAGCGCAAATACCTCGACGCGCTGGCGTCCAATCACTGCAGCGTGAGCAAAGCGAATCAGTGCCCGCGCGTACGGTTCCATCGATCCGCTCACATCGAGGATCAGCACGAGGCGCCGTGGCTTGATGGCCGGCGATCGCCACTGTCGTCGGATCGGCTCACCTTCAGATGCCATTGCAGCTCGGACCGTTCGACGCAGGTCGGGGCGCTCACCGCGTCGCCCGGTCGGCCGGTGGCGAAGTGAATGTTGGGGCTCGCCGCTGAGGCGCAATCGGCCCATGATCCGGCGCGATTCGGCGAGTTCAGCGTCGGTCCACTCAGCGAAGTCCTTGTGACGCAGCATCTCCGCTGCTGAGAACCGCAACTCGATGGAGTCGCCAGCGGTCTCGTCGTCGGCGTCGCCGTCGTTGTCAGATGTCGAGTCGTCATCGTCGCTATCGACGACCAGTGTGAGGTAGTCGGTTGCCGCAGCCGATGCTGGTGCTGGCGCGGCCGACTCCCAAAACGTGGCGAATACCGTGTCGTAGGTGTTGAGGTCTTCGGGACGTCGAACGAGTGTCGTTCGACCGGCCCAATACACGTCGTCACGGCGTCGAATATCGAGTCGGCCGAGCGCCTCAGCGAAATTGATGGCGCAACTGGTTGGAACGGCGAGCCCAGCGAGGCGAAGCGCACGAACGAACCCGAGGAGCGGTTCGGCGGGGAGCGTGCTCCCTTGGTTCATCGCAGTTGTGCCCGTTCGGCGATTGCGCCGAGTCCGTGAACTTCGACCTTGTCGGTGTCTTCTCGATATTTGACGACGGTTCCGAGCGTCGCCTTCATCGATTCAGGTTCGATCACATCGATGCCCAGTCGCTGCAGTGCCGTCGCCCAGTCGATCGTCTCGGCGATCCCCGGTGGCTTGTACAGGTCCATCGATCGCAGTTCGGACACCGCAGCAGCGATACTGCGGGCGAGGGCCGGTGCGATCCCAGGGACCCGAAGGCGCACGATGTCAACCTCGCGTTCAAGCGAGGGATGCTCCACCCAGTGGTACAAGCAGCGTCGCTTGAGCGCATCGTGAACATCACGCGTTCGGTTGGACGTGAGGATGACGACCGGAGGCCGCTCCGTTCGGATCACGCCAAGTTCGGGCACCGTGACCTGGAAGTCCGACAACACTTCGAGGAGGTAGGCCTCAAACTCGTCATCGGCTCGGTCGATTTCGTCGATGAGCAACACCGGAGGAGGTCCGTCGACGGGGGTGACGGCTCGCAAAATGGCACGACGAATGAGAAAGCGTTCGTCGTACAACTCGGCTTCGAGGTCAGACGTTGACCGTCCATTCGCTGAACCAGCAGCTTCACTCGCTCGAAGGTGCAGTAGTTGACGTGTGTAGTCCCAGTCGTAGACGGCTTGGGCGACATCGATGCCTTCGTAACACTGCAGGCGGATCAGTTCGCCGCCCGTCCATTGAGCGATGACTTTCGCCAATTCGGTTTTGCCGACACCGGGGTCGCCTTCGAGAAGGAGCGGGCGTCGAAGATCGATCGCCAGCATGAGCGCCGTCGAGAGGCCGCGATCGGCGAGATAGCCATGTTCGGCGAGCGCAGACTGAACGGACTCAGGTGTCACCCCGGTGAGGTTACCCCTCGGGCGTCAATGGGTCGCTCGTTGCTCAGGAGTCGAAGCCGAGTCCCACACGGTCGAGGCCACGCAACCACAGGTTGCGTCGGCCCGTCCGATCCTCTCGGTCGAGCGACCAACGGGTTGCTTGGATCCCGAGGAATCTGAATGGCTCGGGTGGGAATGGCCATGGCTTTTCGCGAACGAGCGAGGTTTGCGTGGCAACCGATCGCCGGCCGTACAGCAGGTCGAGCATGGTCGCAGCACCGAACCGCGAAGCGGCAACACCGAGTCCCGTGTAGCCGAGTGCGTACGACACTCGGCCGCCGAGCGCTCGTCCCCAGAACACGGTGAAACGGCTTGAGGTGTCGATTGCTCCACCCCACATGTGGCTGAATTGGACCCCTCGTAACTGCGGGAATGTTTGGAAGAAGTGGGCGCTGAGCGTCGCCCACGACTCGGGCCGACTTTCGAGTTCCGACGACACCTTGCCACCCCAGTAGTAGATGGCGTCATAGCCGCCCCAAAGAATTCGATTGTCAGACGTGAGTCGGTAGTAGTGGAATTGGTTGGCGTTGTCGGAGAGCCCTTGACGATTGGCCCAGCCAATGCTGGCCATCTGTTCGTCGGTCAACGGCTCGGTAATCATGCAGTAGTCGTAGACGGGTGCGATGTAGTTGCTGATCCGCTTCAGCAGTGGCTTGAAGGCATTGGTCGCAAGTGCGACACGGCCCGCTCTGACGTTGCCGAGCGGCGTTGCCACGATCACGCCGATGCCGTCACGTTCAAGTTCGGTTGCCTTCGTGTCTTCGTAGATCCGGACGCCGAGCCGTTCAGCAACTGCTTTCAGTCCCCAGACCAGGCGTGCTGGGTCGACGAGCGCCGAGCCGTTTCGGTCCCAGAGCCCACCGGTGTACGTCGGAGAAGCAACCTCGGCGCGCATCTGCTCCTGATCGAGCCACGTCACCTCGTGCCCGAGACGTTCCATAAGGGCGTACTCGTCGTGGAGCTCTTTTTCATAGCTTCCCGGATGCGATTGCGCCACCACTTCAATGACGCCGGTGCGCTGGTAGTCGCATTCGATGCCGTATCGGCGCAGGGTCGTCTCGATCTCGTCCAGGTTGCGCATCCCCAGTTCTTCAAGCACTTCAACGTCATCGGGGAAGTGTCGAAAGGCATTCGAGATGCCATGGGTGAGGCTCGCATCCATGAAGCCGCCGTTGCGACCCGATGCGGCGCTGCCGATGGCATGGGCCTCGATGAGGACGACGTCACGGGAGGGGTCACGCTCTTTGGCGATGATCGCGGTCCACAGTCCGGTGTAGCCCCCGCCGATCACGCAGAGGTCGCAACTCTCGGTGCGCACCAACGTGGGATTGGTCTCGGGTGCATCGGCGCCATCGAGCCAGTACGGAACGTGTTCTGCATCGGCGATCGCGTCCAGATGGAACTGATCAACCGTGTTGTCGTCGATCGACATCGGCTATCACCCGTCGACGAGTGTACGCCGACGAGGAGGCGCGATGTCGGTATCCGCGTTCAGCTCGAGGCGTCGGTCAGCGCCCGCCGGGTGAGAACCCGTGCGAGGTGTTGGCGGTACTCGACCGAAGCATTGAGGTCGGCCTGTGGGTCGGCCTCGTCTGCGGCTTGGGCCGCTGCGTCGTCGATTGATGCACCCGATGCCAATGCGGCCGACACCGAAGTAGCGAGCACCGGCACCGATGACATGTTGACCAGTCCGACGCCCGACTCGTTACCACGACGCCATGCAGCCACACCGACGATGGCCCAGTCTTGGGCTCGACGGTTGAACTTCTGGAAGCTCCACCCGGCGCCCTTCATCTTTGGCACACGGATCTCGGTCAGCATCTCATCGGCGGCGAGCGTCGAGGTGAGGTAGCCCTGGTAAAAGTCAGCGGCTGCGACCTCTCGCGAGCCGTTCGGCCCGGTCACGACGTACGTCGCTCCGAGCGCCAAGGTGGTCGCCGGCAAGTCGGAGGCAGGATCGGCATGGGCCAGGGAACCACCGATGGTGCCACGATGGCGAACCTGCGGGTCGCCGACGTGTGACGTGGCATGGGCGAGCAGTGGAACGTGTTCGCGCAGCACACTCGAGTTCTCGACATCCATGTGGCGGGTGAGCGCACCAATCGCGATGTGCTCGCCGGCGTCGCGGATGTAGGACAGGTCGCTGACGCGCCCGATGTCGATGAGCACCGTGGGCTGCGCAAGCCGCAACTTCATCAACGGGATGAGGCTGTGCCCGCCGGCGAGGAACTTTGCCTCGTCGCCATACTGACCGATGAGGCTGATGGCTTCCTCGGCCGAGGAGGCCCGGACGTAGTCGAATGCGGCAGGAATCATTGCGAGCCTCCTTGAGCTGCGTTGATGATGGACCAGACAGTATTCGGGCTGGCTGGCATTGGCACATTTCGAACGCCGAGACCCGACAGCGCATCAACGACGGCATTGATCACGGCAGGCGTTGCAGCGATGGTTCCAGCCTCGCCAACACCCTTGACACCCAATTGGTTTGTGGGTGATGGCGTCACCGTATGGCCGGTGATGACCGGAGGCACGTCGCTCGCCGCCGGCACGAGGTACTCGGCCAAGGTTGAGGTTCGAAGGTTGCCATCAGCGTCGTACACCGCTTCTTCAAACAGTGCTTGAGCGAGGCCTTGGATGACCCCACCGTGTACTTGGCCATCGACGATCAGAGGGTTGACCTGATTGCCACAGTCGTCGACGGCGACGTACTTGATGACCTCGACCTCGCCGGTTTCCGTGTCGACTTCGACCACGCAGATATGCGTGCCGAATGGCCACGAAAAGTTCGGTGGGTCATACGTGGTGTGGGCCTCAAGGTTTGGCTCCATGCCGTCGGGAAGGTTGTGAGCCGTGAATGCCTCGAAGGCGATCGCTGCAAGTGGCATCGTGCGATCTGGCGATCCGGCTACTCGAAATTCACCACCGGTGAATTCGAGGTCGTCGGGATTGGCCTCGAGCAGGTGTGCCGCAATCTGTCGCGCCTTGTCGATCACTTTGTCGCACGTCATCGCAATGGCCACGCCGCCAACCGAGAGCGAACGGGACCCGTAGGTGTCAAGACCGAGCGGCGCGATTGCCGTATCGGAGTGCAGCACGTCAACGTCGTCGGGGCTGATGCCGAGCTTTTCGGCGACGATCATGGACCAGGCAGTCTCATGACCTTGTCCGTGGGGTGAGGTGCCCGTAACCACTTGGACTTTGTTGGTTGGCAACACTCGAACCGTGGCTGCCTCCCATCCGCCGGCCCCGTAGTTGAGCGATGCCAGCACGCGCGATGGTGCGAGGCCGCACATCTCAAAGTAGGTCGAGAGGCCAATGCCGAGCCGCTTGGTCGAACCGGGAACGTTCTGCTGGGCCTGTCGGGCCCGAAGTTCGTCGTAGCCCACCATGTCAGCGGCAAGCGTGGCGGCACCGTCATGGTTGCCCGAGTCATACACAAGTCCGGTGTAGGCCTCGTACGGGAACTTGTCGACGGGGATGAAGTTTCGACGGCGCAATTCGAGTGGGTCGATGCCGATCTGATAGGCCAACGAGTCCATCGCCCGTTCAATCGCGTAGGTGGCCTCTGGTCGGCCTGCCCCTCGATACGCATCGGTCGGCGTCATGTTGGTGAACACTGAAGTGCACGAGAAGTCGAATGCCTTCGGCAGTTCATACACACCGGCGTAGAGGAATGCTCCGAGCAGCGGCACGCCTGGGGTGACGAGTTGAAGGTAGGCACCCATGTCGCCAATGAGCCGAACGCGGAGTCCGGTGAGCCGGCCATCAGCATCCGCTGCCAATTCGATGTCCTGGATCTGACCCCGGCCATGAATGGTTGCTTGGCAACCCTCTGAGCGCGTCTCAGTCCATCGCACCGCCACGCCGTGCCGGCGTGCGAGACCGACGCACAACAGTTCCTCTGCATACACGTTGAGCTTCGACCCAAAGCCGCCGCCGACGGCAGGAGCGATGACGCGAAGTTGGTGTTCAGGGATGCCAAGTGTGAGCGCGGTCATCACCTTCAAGATGTGCGGCACCTGCGTTGCCGAGTACAGCGTCATATCGCCGCCAAAGGGCTGCGGTACGGCGAGCACCGCCCGGGGTTCCATGGCGGCCGGAATGAGCCGCTGTTGGATGTAGCGCTCCTTCACCTTGTAGGCGGCTGCGGCGAATGCCGCATCGCAGGCCCCTTCAGTGTCCTCGATTTTGAGATCCCACGTATATGAGCGATTCGTGCCGATTTCATCATGGATCACAACGCGATCTGACAGCGCATCCTCAAGATCGACCACTGCCTCGAGCGGCTGGTACTCGACCATGACCGCCTCGACCGCATCACGAGCAGCCTCGGCGGTCTCCGCGATCACGCAGGCGACGCCGTCGCCGACGTAGTTCGCTTGACTCACGGCAAGCGGGAAGTGCGTCGGATTCTTCATGTCCTCGGTGACGGGCCAGGCGCATGGCATTGGCCCTGCCCACATGTCAGCGAGTTCTGCACCCGTGTACACGGCTCGAACGCCGGGCATCGCTGCCGCCGCACTCGTATCGATCGAGACGATCTTTGCCCGTGCGTACGGACTACGGACTAGTGCGAGGTGTAGTGCTCCTGGCACCGCGATGTCGGCGGTGTAACGCGCCTCGCCGGTGAGGAGCGCCGGGTCCTCGCGTCGCAACATCCGCGAACCCAGCACCCCCGTTGGCTGATCGGTCATCGTCATCGTGGAACCCCCCAGTTCTCTCGATGTGTGTCGTTGATGTATGTCGTTGTGTGGGCGTGTCAGCCCTTGGCGCAGGCCAGCACGGACTGCACGATGTTGTGGTAGCCGGTGCAGCGGCAAAGGTTCCCCTCAAGGCCGATGCGCACTTCTTCTTCGGTCGGATTCGGGTTTTCTTTCAGCAGGCTGGTCGCTGCCATCACCATGCCCGGTGTGCAATAGCCGCACTGCAGGCCGTGGTTCTCCATGAAGGCCTGCTGCATTGGATGCAGCGTGCCATCAGCTGATGCCATGCCTTCGATGGTCGTGACCGAGTGCCCGTCAGCTTGGACAGCAAGCAAGGTGCAACTCTTGACGGCTTCGCCATCGAGATGAATAGAACATGCGCCACACGAGGACGTGTCGCAGCCGATGTTCGTTCCGGTCAGGCCGACCGTCTCGCGAATGAACTGCACGAGCAGCTGTCGTGGCTCGACGTCGGCGGTGTGCGCCTTTCCGTTGATGGTGACGGTGATCTCCACGGAATCCCCCTGATGCTCTCGTCGGGCCGCCCATGTCGGACGGCGAGGGCACCATCATGCCCTATTTGAGAGGGGTCAGTCGACAGCGGAGGTGACGCGGGTTCGACTAGCCGAGCAGTTCAGCGACATCGATGACGATGAGGACGCTGAGGAAGCCAAGCACGGTGGTGCCAAGCACGGTGTAATGCCAGCGTTTCGAGTGGTCAGCCCGCCAGAAACGGCGGATGCTCATCACGATCGCGATCATCGCCGCAATGCTGATCGGGATGCCGATCAGTGGCCCAACGCCGCTGGCCAGGCCAAGTGCTGGCAAGACGAATGGAAAGACGATGTACATGAGTAAGCAGCGAACCGTCGCCACCATGATCGAGGTCTGAAAGGCGCGCCGTGCATCGTCAGCGGACGCCCGCGGCCCGTCGATCGGCAACCGCAGAAGGCGGCGCATGACACGATCTGCTCGTCCTCTTGGACGCTGCTCGCCGGCGGAGTCGCAGATGGTGGGGGAGGTCGGTGTGGTGTTCATCGCCAGTGCTCCACAACGTACGTCTCATGCACCATTGCCACAACGTCACGTGGGTGTTCGGCGAGCGCAACCGCACCTGCAGTGAGCAACTCTTCTGGGCTTCCGTAGCCCCAGGTGACGCCAATGCACGGGATTCCATGATGCAGTGCGCCGTGAACATCGTGGTCGCGGTCACCGATCATGATCACGTGATCACCGAGCTCGGGATCTCCGTGAATGCCGAGTTCCCGCAACGCAAAGTCGATGACCTCGGCCTTGGTTCGTCGATCGGTGGTCAACGTGGCTCCGGCACGCACCGTAAACCACTGCGAAATATCGAAGTGATCGAGGATGGGGTGAGCGGTCACCTCTGGCTTCGCGGTGGCGACCGACAGCACGAGATCTGCGGCGTCGAGAGCGGTCAGCATCTCGATAATGCCGTCATACAAGGTGTTCTCGTACGCCCCGATCGAGGCGTAGCGCTCCCGATAACGGTTGACGACGCGCTCAAGGGCATCGTCAGGGATACCGATCGTCGGCAGGCCGATCTCAAAGGGCGGTCCGATCACCGACCGCACCTGCGCTTCGGTGGGCACGGGAAAGCCCTCTTGTTCACAAGCCCACTGCAGCGATCGCAGAATGCCCGGCTCGGAGTCGCTCAACGTGCCATCAAGGTCGATCAGGACATGGGTTCTGCTCACGCGAGTACCTCGGCAAATCCGGCGAGGCTGTCGGTTGTGCCAACGGCAATAACAATGTCGCCAGCGCGGATCACCGTGTCGGGCGAAGGGTTGGTTCGGAAACTGCCGTCGGTGTCGCGCACGGCGAGCACGAGCACGTTGGCGCGATCGCGCAGATTGGCATTGCGTAGCGACGTGCCGTTCAACCAGCAGTCCTCGGCGATCTCAAATTCGCGCATTCTGAACTCCAGCGACCTTTCGTGCATCACCACATCGACGAACTCAGCGACGTTGGGCTGCAACACGAACGATGCCATTCGCGTCGCTCCGAGTTCTTGTGGATTCACCACCCGATCTGCGCCGGCTCGTGACAGTTTTGCCACGCTCTCATCTGCTCGTGCTCGGGCCACGATGAAGAGGTCGGGGTTGATAGTTCGTGCCGACAGCGTCACGAAGAGGTTCTCAGCGTCGCCTTCGAGTGCAGCGATGAGCGAGCGGGCCTTGTTGACGCCAGCGGCGCGAAGGGTGGCGTCGAGCGTCGCGTCGCCGACCACCACTGGTAGGTCGAGATCTCGAACACGCTCGGGATCCTCATCGATGACGACGATCTGGCTGCCTGCCGATCGGAGATCGTGTACCACTCCTTTGCCGACACGGCCCCAACCGCACACGATGGTGTGTCCGCTGTAATCAGCGATTCGTCGGTTCATTCGTCGCCTCCCAACAAAATCCCGTAACTGACCTTCAACCACGACCTGCACTCCCAAGGTGAAGGTGTAGAGCACGGTCGACACTCCGGTGACGATGATGATGATCGTGAAGACCTGCTCAGCTACCGAGGGAATGCCGGTGATTTCTCGATACCCGACGGTCGTGATGGTGATCACCGTCATGTAGACGGCGTCCATCCAGTCGAGCCCGAAGATCCGGTACCCGATGACCCCAGCAATGAACACCGTCGCCACCAACCCGAGCGCAATGCGCAATCGGGCAATCGTCGAGGTCACGCCGCAACGGTAGCGGGGTGCGGCCGTTGCGTCGGATTCGCAGTGACTAGTCGTCGAGTCGTCGTAGCCCGCTCAATGCGAAGAACCAAGCCAATGACCCGAGCACTGCCATCACCACGATGCCGATGATGAGATCGGATACGCCGTTGCCGTCAACAAATCCGAGACGCGCGACGTGAAGAATTCGCGTGAGCGGATTCCATGTAGCGACGCTCTTCAGCCAACCCTGCATGATGTCGATCGGGGTTTGGGCATCGGTGAGGAACAGTCCGAGGAACAAGGTGAGCTGCATAATCGCTGCCGCTCGCATGTCGCGGAAGCGGTAGGCAAGGCCGAGCCCCCAGCCGGTGCCGATTGTTGCCATGCCAATTCCAGCGATGAACAGCGTGAATACGGCAAACGGATTGCCCACGGGTCGGGCACCGAGTGCAAAACCAACGAGTGTGACGAGCACCACTGCGATGACTGCGCGTGTCCAGGCGGCCAGGTACGGGCCAAGGAGAATGTCTCGCCGGCGCGCTGGCGCCATGCGAATGCGGTCGTAGAACCCGGTCTGCAGGTCACGGATCATGGAGAAGCCCGTTCCAAGGCCAGCGAATGAGGCACCCATCGTCACGGCCATCGGCAGGTACCAGTTGACTGACCGATCGGTTGGGAAGCCGGGTATTGACGTGATGCCGGCGTAGGTGCCCGAGAACGAGACCACCTGGAAAACCGGCATGAGCAGCGCTGGAAGGAAGGCCGAGGGCAGCCGACGGATATTTCGCAAGCTGCGTACAGCGAGTCCGGTTGAGGCGCTCATGCTGCCGCCACCCTTCGGCGAAGGGAACGAAGTGAGAGAGCGAGGCCGCCCACGGCGATCGCTGCAGGAATCAGCATCGTCTGTGCGACAGCGACCGTGGTGAGTTCGCCGATCGTGAGGGAGCGGAAACCTTCGACAAGGTAGGAGACCGGATTGAGGTTGGCGATCTGACGGTAGATCCCATCCATCGTCTGGCGTGGGAAAAACGCCGAGGAGAAGAACAACAGCACGAACAACAACGGGAACGAACCTTGCACTGCCTCGCTTGAGCCGGTGCGCAGCGCCATTGCCGACATCACCGCTCCGACCGCCAATGCGGTGAGCAAGCCGCCGATCACCATCGCGGTGAGTCCGACGATTCCCGATTTGATACTCAGCCCGAACGGGAAGAGCACGAGGACGAAGAAGATCGTCTGTGCGAGTCCGTACGCCATGGCACCGGCGAGGCGCCCAACCAAGATGCCGACTCTTGGACTCGGCGTCAGCAGCAATCGGTCGAAGAAGCCGGTCTCAATATCGGTCGCCAGCGCAGTGGCGCTGGTGATCGATCCGAAGAGGACACCTTGAACGATCGAACCTGCGAGTGCGAAATCGAGAAATGAGTCGACAACTGGGAAGCCGGGAATCGAGATGGCCCGTGCGAATGATGACGTACCGAGCGCCACGAAGAAGAGCGGGAAGACCATCGACGGCACGACCACGCTCGGTTGCCGCACAATGGACTGCACGGAACGTCGCGAAAGAGCGATCACCTGTTGGGGGGCGGCCACGGTCATGACGCACCCTCAAGTCGGTGCCCGGTCGCCTCGGCGAAAACGTCGTCGAGGCTGGGTGCCTTCAACTCGAGGTTCTGGACCTGCACGCCAGCGTCGTCAAGGGCGCGAACCACCGCCGAGACGCCGGCCGCTCCATCGACGAGACCAACACCAAGGGTGCCTTCAGCAGTTGGCCGAAGCTCGCCAAATGCGGTCAACACTGCGGAGGCCGACTCGACTTGCGCAGGATCGACGACGATGAAGAGCGTCGGTGCGCCAACGCCTGCCTTCAGGTCGGCAGGGCGACCACGGCTCACGATCCGACCATGGTCGATGATCGCCACTCGGTCGGCGAGTTGGTCAGCTTCTTCTAGGTATTGCGTCGTCAACAGCACCGTGGTTCCATCGTCGTTCAAGCGCCTGATCTCATCCCACAGCGCCATGCGGCTCATCGGGTCAAGTCCGGTCGTTGGCTCATCGAGAAAGAGCACCGTCGGTTCATGAATCAACGCAAGCGCCAGGTCCAAACGCCGACGCATCCCGCCAGAGTAGGTGCCGACACGTCGATCACCGGCGGCCGACAGTCCGACCCGTTCGAGAAGGTCACCGACACGCTGCGTGTGCTCGCCTCGGGGAAGTCCGTAGAGGATCGCTTGGAGATGCAATAACTCGGCACCGGTCATCAACGGGTCAATTGCTGCGTCCTGCAGGGCGACGCCGATACTGCGTCGAACCGCATCTGACTCTTTGACGACGTCGAACCCTGCGACGCGGGCTGTTCCCCCAGTTGGACGCAAGAGCGTCGTCAACATACGAACGGTGGTGCTCTTACCTGCGCCGTTTGGTCCGAGGAAGCCGAAGATCTCGCCACGCTCAACGCTCAGATCAACGCCGTCAACGGCGCGCACTGCTCGTTCGCCAGAACCGAAGACTCGCTCGAGCCCCTCGGCGATGATCGGTTGTTCGAGTCCACGTTGGGGGGTGGTCATAGGGCGAGGTTACGCCGATGATCACCCGATCAACGTGCTGCGTCGTTGATCGCCCGCCACACCTTCTCCGGTGTACACGGCATATCGATGTGGCGCACGCCGAGATGCGACATCGCGTCGATGACCGCCGAATGCACCGCCGGAGTCGAGCCAATCGTCCCCGACTCACCGATGCCCTTCGCTCCAAGCGGGTTCACGAACGTCGGTGTTTCCATCGGGATGCGTTCGATATCGGGCATCAAATCCATGGAGATCATGGCGTAGTCGGCAAGGTTGGAGGTGACCGGGTTGCCGTCTTCGTCGTAGCGGACCTCTTCGTACAGCGCCTGTGCAGTGCCCTGGGCGATGCCGCCGTGCACTTGGCCGGCGAGGAGCAGTGGGTTCACGATCGTGCCGGCATCGTCACAGGCGATGTGGCGAAGGTGACGCACAGCACCCGTTTCGCGGTCGACTTCGACAACGGCGACGTGCGAGCCAAACGGGTACGTCGCGCCTGAGGTCTTGAACGTGGTCTGTTCGATGAGGCCGGCATCGCCAGCGGCTGCGGCGACATCACCCCACGACGTCGTCACCGCCGGGGTGCCCGCAACATGGAACGATCCAGACGCCGTGTCGAGGACGACATCGATCTCGTCGGCCTCGAGCAGTCGAGCTGCAATCTGACGTCCCTGTTCGACGATGCCAGCAGCTGCCTGATGCACGGCGAGTCCGCCCTGTTGCAGCGAGCGCGATCCCATCGTTCCACCACCTACCGGGGTGAGGTCGGTATCACCCCAGACGAGTGTGAATTTGTCGATGTCGATGCCTGTTTGGGCACTCGCAATCATCGACCAGGCCGTGTCATGGCCTTGACCATGCGGCGACGTGCCGGTGTAAATCGTTCCGGTCCCATCGGGATGAATCACGATCTTTGCATCTTCTTGCGGCGCTCCTGCTCCGCCGGTGATCTCGACGTAGACGCTCACGCCAATGCCGAGCATCTTTGGGTCGTTGGCTTCACGGCGGCGAGCTTGCTCAGCGCGCAGGGCCGTGTAGTCAGCTTGGGCGAGCGCCCGGTCGAGACTTCCCTCGAAGTCACCGACGTCATAGGTCTCACCAATGGCGGTCGATACCGGTTCCATGAAGGGGGGGATGAGGTTCTTGCGCCGGACCTCGACAGGGTCCATGCCGACCTCGGCTGCGAAGAGGTCAAGTGCGCGCTCGGTCGCAGCAGTTGCCTCAGGCCGCCCCGCTCCGCGGTAGGCGACAACGGGATTGGTGTTCGTCACGACCGAGACGCAGTGCGCTTCGACGTGGTCGAAGGCGTAGACACCTGCTGCCATCCGGCGAGTGAACAAGGCCCCGAGAATCGTGCCGATCTCGGCGAATCCACCCGAGTCCTGGACCATCTCGAGCTGGAAGTGGGTGATCTTGCCGTCGCGTCGACCACCAACGGTGATCGTCTGCAGCTGCGACCGGCCGTGGCCCAAGTTCATCATCGACTCGGAGCGAGTCTCTTGGAACCGGACGGGGCGTCCGACTCGGGCGGCGAGCACGCCAACGAGGAGTTCTTCGCTGTAGCAGCCGATCTTGGCACCGAATCCACCACCGACATCAGGCGTCAGAACATGCACCTTGTCGTTCTCGACACCGTTGGCCTTCGCAATCGGTCCGACGGCACCTTGAGCGTGCTGGGTGCTGAGCCACTGGTGGAGGCGGCCGTCATGCCAAGCTGCAGCCGCTGCTCGTGGCTCAAGTGGGCATGGAGCGACACGCTGGTTGAGCGCTTCAGTCGACACGACCACCTCGCAGTCCGCGAAGAATTCGGGACCCGACGTGGCGGCGCCGCCAAACACGACCGAATCAAAAACGGCATTTGAGCCAGCGGCTTCGTAGATGTGACTGTCGGACGTGAGGGCTGTTGCGATATCGACGACCGCTGGTAGCGGATCAATGTCGATGATGATGGCCTGAGCGGCGTCGACCGCTTGTTCGTAGGTTTCCGCCAGCACGGCAACCACCGGCTCGCCAACCCACCGCACTTTGTCACTGGCCAAAAGGGTGCGTGCCACGGCGGGATTGAAGTTGGATGCCGTGGGTTCGAGGCCGAGATCGGCCGCGGTGAAGACCGCGACAACACCTGGCATGTCAACCGCATCGGCAACGTCGATCGACTCGATGCGGCCATGCGCCATCGGGGATCGAGCGAACGCGACGTGGACTGCGCCTTCGAGCAAGGGATGTGAGAGGTCGGCGAGATAGACGCCACCCGTTGTCAAGAACTTTGGATCCTCCTTGCGTAGAACCCTCTCGCCAAGCACGCTTCCAGCCATCGTCGCTCCCTCACGCTTTCGGATCACGACCCCGCACAGTCGGGGATGTGTGGGACACTACTCGCCGATCGAGGGCCGTGAGAATGTCGGCGGCAAGGTCAGCCGCCGGCAGACCGCATGGCGATGATGTCAGCGAGTCCACCGTAGGGCCAGCCGTTGGGAAGATCGATCGGCAGTCCACCGGACCCGAGCACCGTCTGACGCACCTCGCCATCGGCCACATAGCCGAGTTCGTCCCGAGCCGCTTCACGAATGCCGTCGTCGGTGCGAAGGCGCGCAACTTCGGCAGCGAGGTCTGCATTGACCGCTTCAAGACGGCCGAGTTCGGTCTCGAGGCGGGTGATCTCGTCGCCCTGGGCGACGTAGTTCTGGAGTGGCAGAACGACGATCGAGGCAACCCCGGCGGTCAACACGATGATCACCGCGGCTCCGAGAATCAATGCGGGTCGGCTACGACGGCCTTGTGCTGGCGGGCGATTGCCGAGCCGTGATCTCCCCGCAGCGGAGGCAGGACGGGCGCGGTGACGCAACCGAGATCGCCATGAGGTCGGCCGTGCGGCGTTCATGCCCACGATGATGGCAGGTCAGCGTCGCTGTCGAGGGTCGCTCATCTCGGGGCGAGCGCCGAGCGACCACGAAATGCCGCTGCCTCGCCGAGTTCGGCCTCAATGCGCAGCAGTTGGTTGTACTTAGCGACACGATCCGATCGGCATGGCGCGCCGGTCTTTATCTGGCCACAGTTGACGGCAACGGCAAGGTCGGCAATGGTCGTGTCCTCGGTCTCGCCGCTGCGATGGCTCATGACCGCCGTGTACGAGTTGGCATGTGCCAATTCGACCGTCGCCAAGGTTTCGGTTAGTGAGCCGATCTGGTTCACCTTCACGAGCACGCTGTTGGCAACGGTTCGGTCGATGCCAAGGCGAAGTCGAGACGCGTTGGTGACGAACAAGTCGTCGCCGACGAGTTGGCATCGGTCGCCGATTGCTTGGGTCAGGAGTGACCACCCGTCCCAGTCATCTTCTGCCATACCATCTTCGATGGACACGACGGGATACGACTGCACGATTCTCGACCAGTAGTCCGCCATCTCCGCTGGGCTCAGCACGCGCCCCTCACCTTCGAGGTGGTAGGCGCCGTCGCGGTGCAACTCGCTCACCGCAGGATCAAGGGCGATAGCGATATCGACGCCTGGAGCGAACCCGGCTTTCTCAATCGCCTCGAGCAGCAGCTTGATGGCGTCCTCGTTGGAATCGAGATCAGGTGCGAAACCGCCCTCGTCGCCGACTGCGGTGGACAGTCCACGCTCGTGCAACACCGATTTCAGAACGTGGTAGGTCTGCGTGCCCCACCTCAGGGCCTCGCTGAACGATGGCGCGCCGACCGGCATGATCATGAACTCTTGGAAGTCGACGGAGTTGTCGGCGTGAACGCCGCCGTTCAACACGTTCATCATTGGCACTGGCAACACGTGCGCGTTGGTGCCGCCGATGTATCGGTAGAGCGGCAGTTCGAGATGAAAAGCGGCGGCTTTGGCAACTGCCATGCTGGTGCCGAGAATGGCGTTGGCGCCGATCCGAGCCTTGTTGTCGGTGCCGTCGAGGTCGAGAAGTTCTTGATCGATGGTGCGTTGATCGAGCGCGTCGAAACCGGTGAGTACGTCGGCGATGTCGGTGTTGACGTAGCCAACCGCAGTGCTGACTCCTTTGCCGCCATATCGGTCATCGCCGTCGCGAAGTTCGACGGCTTCGTGTTCGCCCGTGGAGGCACCGCTCGGCACCGCCGCACGTCCGATCGCCCCCGATGACAGCACGACGTCAACCTCAACGGTGGGGTTGCCTCGCGAGTCGAGGATCTCACGGCCTTGGATCTGGATGATTTCGCTCATCATCGCCTTTCGCAGAGGGGGAGTGGACGTGGCGGCCCGTGTGCTTACGGTAGTGGATCGATGCGGGGCAGTTCCGATGTCGGTTCATCGAGTTGTACTCGTTCATTTGGTGATTCGGCCAGCACGTCGGCCAGGTATGACTCGAGTGCCTCGGAGAGGTCGATGTCGTGACCTAATTCCTCCGCGAGATACCAGCGGTGTTCAAGGAGCTGGTGGAAGATCTCGGCGTCTTCGAGACGGCCGATGAGATCGCTCGGAATAGCCGCCATGACCGGTTCGAATCGTTGGTCGAGCCACCGCACCGCGGCGACATTCTCAGGAATGGCAGCACCATCTCTGCCCCTCATGTTCGCTGCAAAGGCGCGAATGTCAGCGAGCATTCGGCGCGCTTGATTCTCTCCGGCGTTGAGGCCGGTCAAACGTGCGAGCCGCTCGGCGTGGAACCCATGTTCAACCACTCGGGGGACCACGCGAAGGTGGCGACCGTCTGACGTGGTGATGACCTCAAGTTCTTCAACGTCGAATCCGAGCTCGTGCAGTCGGTCGAGGCGTCGCTGGATAATCCGGGGATCGCCGACATCTGCTGTGTCAACCGAGGTGAGTTCATCCCACAGGCGGCGATAACGCGTCTCGATCTCGCTGGCCACAGTAAATGGATCAATCTCGGCACGCAGACGTCCGGCAATTTGAAGGTCGAGCAAGCCTCCAGCGACGTTGTCGCACGCAATCATGAGGTCGAGTTGACGTTGGCCATCGCTCAGTTGGGTGTGCCGTTCACCGGTTTCAACGTCGATCACGTAGGCCGTGAGCGCGCCGGCGTCACGACGGAAGAGCGCGTTCGACAGTGAACAGTCGCCCCAGTAGAACCCTTCGAGATGCAGTCGCACGAGTAGGCTGACGAGGGCGTCGAGCAGGCGTTCGCCGAGAAAGGGAATGGTGAGCCCGCGCCCCGAGAGCAGCGATCGGTACGGCAGCGAATAGTCGAGGTGGCGCGTGACGAGCACGCCATCAAGTCCGTCGCTGCGTTCGGTGACGAGGGCGACGACCTCGGCGGTTGGTAACCCGTCATCAGCAAGTCCTCGCAACAGTCGGTATTCACGACGCGCGAGGTCGTCGGGCAATTCTTTGATGACGTACGTCAGGTCACCGAGTTCGATGAGGCGAACCTCGTGGCGATGAACCCCGAGCACACCGTGCATGCGCTCGAGTTGCCACGTGGCCAAGGGATGGTCGAATGGGAGATCCTCGATGCCCGGATGGTCGGTTGGATGCGCAACCTGCAACCGCATTGTCAGGGCGCCCCATCGAGCAATGCTTTGGCTTCATTCCACAGCGCGTCGAGCGCATCGAGTTCGAGCGTTGCAAGATCAACGTCCCGTTCGGCGGCCATTCGCTCCACTTCGTTGAAGCGGCTCATGAATTTTTCAGTTGCTGATCGCAGCGCAGTTTCGGGTTCGACGCCGAGATGCCGTGCCACATTGACGACGGCGAAGAGCAGGTCCCCGATCTCGGCACGGACGGCGTGGGCATCGCCGTGCGCGCGGGCGTCGACCACTTCAGCGGCCTCTTCGGCAACTTTGTCGAGCGCTCCGGTGACGTCAGGCCAGTCGAATCCGACCTTGGCGGCTTTGCGTTGGACGGTGGCGGCGTGAGCGAGGGCGGGTAGCGCCTTTGGCACACCATCGAGCACCGATGCTCGACGACCCTCGGTGGCCCGTTCCGTTGCCTTGATCCGCTCCCAGTTGCGGGTGACCTCATCGGCATCGGCGGCGGTCACATCGCCGAACACGTGGGGATGGCGCCGCACGAGCTTGTCGTAGATCGATGCGGTCACATCGGCGATGGTGAATCGTCCCTCTTGCTCGGCGATCGTTGCGTGGAATTCGATTTGATAGAGGAGATCGCCGAGTTCGCCAATGAGTGCTTCGTCGGTGGCCGGGTCGTCAGGATTGAGATGGTCGATCGCATCGACAACTTCGTAGGCCTCTTCGACAAGATGAGGGATGAGACTGGTATGCGTTTGTTCGATGTCCCATGGGCAGCGTTCGCGCAGGGTGCGTGCAAGTTGATGAAACCGCAGGTACCTGCTGGCCGCCGGGACTCCGAGTGCGGGGATCCAGAGCGAGGTCAGGTGATCTGGCGAGCAGACTCGATCCATATCCGCCCAGGTGGTTTCGATCACCGTTTCGTCTGCGGTGCCAATGGCCTGAAGGACGACAACAGGGGTGGCGTCGAGGGCGTCTGCAGCTGCGTCGTCGGGGCCGGGGTCGATGGCGAGTTTGATCTCGGACAGCACCCAATTGGCGTGCACATGGGCGACGAGGAGTGGGCCAGTGACGCCAGCTGCTTCGGTCGCAAATCGATGGCCGTCGACGAGTCGCACACCGGCATCCACGGGGTCGATGCCGAGCCGGGCCCACACCGCGTCGAGAAACGAGACCGCAGGCAAGGTGATGCACTCAACCGATGCGTCGCTACGCAGTCGCTGCACCGTTCGTTCCAACACCAGTGGTGAACCGGGCACGGCGTAGAGCACTTCGCCGCGTGCGTGTGCCTCGATGATCAACTGCTCAGCAATTGCGTCGTAGACCTCGTCGAAGCGATCGGCGCGTTCATAGAGATGGTCAAACGACGTGGCGTCAGGAACGAGCGACGCGCTCGGGTGCACCGACGTGCGAAGCCACCGATG
>JAPOJQ010000090.1 GCA_029978335.1 Actinomycetota bacterium | reverse complement strand
CGGTCGCTTCGGAGTTCGGCCGGTGCGACGTGCTCGTCAACAACGCCGGTATGTCGCCGCTGTATCCGTCGTTGCATGAAGTGAGCGAAGACCTTTTCGACAAAGTGGTTGGCGTCAATTTCAAAGGCCCGTTCCGGCTGTCGTCGATCATCGGTTCGCGGATGGCCGAAGGGTCGGGCGGTTCGATCATCAATGTGTCGTCGATTGCAGCCGTTGCTCCGACCCCGCACGAACTCGTCTATGCAGGAGCCAAGGCCGCACTTGACGCGATGACCGCAGGAATGGCTCGAGCATGGGCGCCAAAGGTGCGTTGCAACGTGATTATGCCGGGCCCGTTTCTCACCGACATTTCAAAGGCCTGGGATCTTGCGGCGTTCAACGAGCGAGCGAAGACCGAGATTCCCTTGCAGCGTGGTGGCGAGGCGCACGAAATCGTCGGTGCGGCGCTCTACTTGGCGAGCGACGCCTCGAGTTACACCAACGGGGCCACGATCAGAATCGATGGCGGCATGGCGTTCTCGGCCGGTTGATCTGACACACCGCGGGTTGTCCTAGACGGCGACACCTTCGTGGCGCAGAAGCCAACGCTTGGTTTCCACGCCCCACGCGTAGCCCGTGAGCGAGCCGCTCGAGCCGATCACTCGGTGGCAGGGGACGACGAGCGCAAGCGGATTCTTTCCGTCGGCGGATGCGACGGCACGCACCGCCGACGGGCGACCGAGCGCTGTTGCTTGTTCGCGATAGGTACGTGTTGAACCGCTCGGAATGGTGCGCAGTGTGCTCCAGACCGATCGCTGGAACTCGGTTCCTTCGGGATCGAGCGGCAGGTCGAAATCGAGTCGGACGCCATCGAAGTATTCCGTGATTTGGCGCTCGGTGAGGTCGAGTATCGGTGATGAACCCGCTTGGGCTGACTCGAGGTCGATACCGACGCGACGGCGTTCATCTGGAATGTGATCGTGGGTGATGGCTCGCAGTCCGGTTGCCGATGCGAACAGCGTGAGCGGTCCGATCGGGGTGTTGACGGTGCGACTCGTGAGCGATGGTGCTGGGGCGTTGTTGGTGGTGGCAGTGGTGGTGATGCCGTTCAGGATGAGATCGAGCATGGTGTGGGTCTCCTGTGTGGTGACGGGTTGATCGGCGACGAGACGGCGAGCGATGAACGGTCCTTCGATGACGGAAGCGACGAGATCGAGGTTCGATGTCGCAGCGATCTCTCCTCGCTGTTGGGCGCGTTCGAGCGCACGACGAATGGGATGTTGCCGTCCTTGGCGCAACTGCTGGTGGAGGCGATCGAGTTCGGGATCGTCAGCACTGGCGCTGAGGGCGTGGATCATCATCGATCTGACCGTGCCATCGGCAGCGATGGTGAGGAACTGCTCGATGATGGCGTGAAGGTCGTCGTTGAGATTGCCGGTGTCGGGCGGTGCCACTGACGCGGGCACATCGGCGAGGGCGGCGAGCACGAGTGCCGTGGCGTTCGGGAAGTGTCGGTAGATCGTGGTTTTGGCGACACCCGATCGGCGAGCGACCTCATCGATGGTGAGACCGCCTGGACCCACGTCAGCGATGAGGGCCCGCGTCGCATCCAACATGCGGTGTCGAGCATCGTCACTGAGTGGTCGTGGCATGAGTCACAGGCTGGGTGTTTGGCGCCGATGGCGGAATAGAGCCGGTCGAACGTGCGGTTAAAACTCGGTGCGTTGCGATCGGCTTCGCGACGCGATAGAAACGCTACCACGCCGTAGCGTTATTGGTGTTGCCAACAACCTCACCCCCGAAAGGACCCCCACATGTATCGCTCCCTCGCCCGTTGGGCGTTCAACCATGGTCGACTTGTGCTCGCCGCATGGGTCGCATTGCTCATTGGCATGAACGCCCTTGCGGGTGCAATCGGCTCGGCGTTCTCCGGTGAGTTCTCGACGCCGGCTTCGGAGAGCACCCAAGGCTTCGATGTGCTCAATGATTACTTCCCGGGATCAGGTGGCGCGTTCGGTGGGTCGATCGTGTTCACCGCACAAGGTGGCGTTGACCGCCCTGACGTCGTTGCGGCGATGACGGGGATGTTCAACGAGGTTGACGCGATTGATGGTCTTGGTGTCGTGAGCCCCTACACCGAGATGGGCGCGAATCAGGTCGCTCCCGGAGGCGAGATCGCGTTTGCGCAGGTCAATCTCGAACGTCAGATCGATCAGGTTGCCGCTGCTGCCATCGGCGAGGAGATGCGTGCACTGCAACCCACCATCGATGGTGTCACCATCGAAGTCGGTGGCGCGATCTTTTCCGAGTTTGCGCCGCCGGAATCTGAACTCATTGGCCTTGCGTTCGCCATTGTGATTTTGATCGTCGCATTCGGTTCGGTGATGGCGATGGGACTTCCGATCGCAGTGGCGCTCGCCGGTGTCGGCACGGGCGGTTTCGGTTTGGTGTCGCTGCTCTCGAATGGCGTGTCAATTCCAGAGTTCGCTCCGTTGATCGGCGTGATGATCGGCCTTGGCGTCGGTATTGACTACGCGCTGTTCATGGTGACGCGATATCGCGAACTGACCCGACAGGGACGCTCACCGCTTGACGCCACCGTCGGCGCCCTCGACACGGCAGGCCGAGCGGTCGTGTTCGCTGGCATCACGGTGGTGTTGTCGCTGCTGGGCATGTTGACCATCGGTCTTGAGTTCGTTGCCGGTCTCGGCATCGCTGCCGCAGCAACGGTCGCCGTGACGTTGATCGCCTCGATCACCCTGCTCCCCGCGTTGCTTGGTGTGTTCCACGCAAAGGTCGAGGTCACGCGCTGGCGCGGTCTGCTGATCGCTGGTTCTCTGGCGCTCGCCTTGCTCGGCCTCGGGTTGTCGTTCCAGCCGTTGGCGCTAATCGGTGCCGTTGCGGCGGTGGTGCTCTTGTTGGCGTCGTTTGCGCTTCGTCCATTGCGAGCGGTCGTGCCGGCACGCCCTGAGCGTGCGTTGCGCGAGACGACTGCCTACCGCTGGAGCCGCCAGATTCAAGCCCGGCCGTGGCTCTACGCCTCGATTGGCACCGGACTGTTGGTGTTGTTGATGCTGCCGGTGTTCTCGTTGCGGCTCGGCTTCTCCGACGAGGGCAACTTGTCGGAAACGACGTCGGCTCGTCGCGCGTACGACACGATCGCCGAGGGATTCGGTCCTGGCTTCAACGGTCCCTTCATCGTCGCCGTTGAGTCGTCGGACCCAGCTGACATCGCCACCATCCAGGCACTTCCGGCGGCGTTGACAGCCGACCCGGGCGTCGACCGTGTATCGCCCCCATTCCCGAGTGACATGGCAGATCCGGCGTCGTCGGCCGCATGGCTGATCCAGGTCATTCCGACCTCCGCTCCTCAAGATGCAGAGACTGCTGACACCGTGGCCCGCCTGCGGTCGGAGGTGATTCCGGCGGCGATCAGCGGCAGCGATCTGACGGTCAGCGTGACCGGTGCCGTGCCGGCAAATATCGACTTCACCGATTACCTCGCTGGTCGTCTCTTCGTGTTCTTCGGCGGCGTCCTCGGCGTGTCGTTCTTGCTGTTGATGATGGTGTTCCGTTCGATCCTCGTGCCGCTCAAGGCCGTCATCATGAATGTGTTGTCGATTGCGTCGGCGTACGGCGTCGCAGTTGCCATCTTCCAGTGGGGTTGGTTCTCCTCGGTGTTCGGCGTTGAGCCTGCACCGATTGAGCCGTTTGTGCCGATGATGTTGTTCGCCATCGTGTTCGGCTTGTCGATGGACTACGAGGTGTTCTTGTTGTCGCGGGTCCGCGAGGAGTACGACCGGACGAATGACGCCGTGAACTCAGTGGCCGATGGATTGGCCGCAACGGCACGCGTGATCTCGGCTGCTGCAGCAATCATGGTGGTCGTCTTCGGGGCCTTCTTGCTCGAGGATGACCGCATCGTCAAGCTGTTCGGTGTCGGGTTGGCCGTTGCCGTCTTGCTTGACGCAACGCTCGTTCGCATGTTGCTTGTGCCGGCGACCATGGCGTTGCTCGGTCGCGCAAACTGGTGGATCCCGACATGGCTGGATCGCATTCTTCCCAAGCTCAACGTGGAGGGTCCCGCGCACGCAGACCACTCGACGCAGGCACCAGAAGCAGTCGACGAGCAAGCGTCGGATCCGGAGCCGGTCAGCGTCTGAGGTCTTCAGCTGCCTGACGGACCTGCCAGTCACGGTCCGTCAGCGCAGCGTCGATCGCTGCCTCCACCTGGTCACCCTCGAATGGAGCAAGCGCTAACACAGCGCGTCGGCGCACGGCCGGTTTGTCGGTACAGGCAGCAAGGATCGCGTCGAGTCCGCGGTCGTCGCCGATGGCACCGAGCGCAGCCGCTCCTGCTTCGCGCACGAGCGGATCTTCATCGGTGGTGGTCAACGCGATGATGCGTTCGAGCACCTCGTCGGTGACGGTGACATGTTCTCCGCATGCCCAGAGTGCAACTTCAACGACGATGGGGTCGTCATCGTTGAGCAGTGGCATGAGATCGACCTCTGGGTGGTGGGCGGCGAGCTCGGCGACTCGTCGGCGAACGTTCCGATCCGCATCGGATACCAGCTCTGACAACTGTTCGGCACGCAGCACACCGAGTCGGTGGAGGGCGCCGAGGGCGAGTTCGCGCACGACGGGATCCGAGTCCTTGAGCGCTGCCAGCGCATGGTCGACGTCACCGGTGTGGCCCGCGATCACCACGCTGCGGCGTCGATCGAGATCTCGGTGTGGCTGCTGCTCGGTCATCGTCCAAGGAGATCGGTGAGTCGGATGACGCCGAGAACCGCAGCAAATGCCACCACAACGGCAATGACCGTGCCGGTGATCACTGCGATGACGCCCGTCGATGCAATGGCAACAAGGCGTCGCATGATGCTGGTGCGGCCGACCGGGTGAAGGGGTTGGCGCTCGACCGGTACGCCATACCGGCTTCTGGTCGGGCGCCCGGGCAGGAGGCCGCGTGGCGATCGGACCGATGCTCTGGCAGGCTTGCGCCAACCGGCGGCAAGCAACGCCACCACCGCAAGGGCGATGATGAGGATCGCACGGTCGGTGAGCACGTCGACGGAGAGCG
>JAPOJQ010000056.1 GCA_029978335.1 Actinomycetota bacterium | reverse complement strand
CGAAGTATGAATCGATGGATCAAATGGCGGGTTGTCGACACTGGCGTGGCCTTGATGGTCATTCTGGCAGCCGCCGTCGGCGGCGTTGAACGCCACGGTGATTCGACGATAAGGATTGGTGAGGGCTCGGGGGCGGTGGCAAATTGTGACCTTCCGCGGAGCTGCCTGAGCTGGCTGGGCATCAACAAGCACCAGACCGACCGACGAGAGAAGAACAGCAGCAGAGGCAACAGCGAAGATCCTGGATCGAGGAATTGGCATAACTGGGCAATCATATGTCTTTCGAAGTGCTGGACCGATCAACCCATTGCGAGTCAGGAGGCGTCAGCGGCGGCTCACTCTTCAGCAACGAGATTTGAGAGCACTCCCACCCCGGAGATATCGACAACAACCTGAGAACCGGGTACGAGCCACACCGGAGGGTTCTTCGCGTAACCGACACCTCCTGGCGTCCCGGTGGCGATCACATCGCCCGGTTCGAGCGTCGTGAAGATCGAGCAGTATTCGATGATCCGGGCGATGTCGTGAATCAGTTGGCTGGTCGACGCATGCTGCATGACCTCACCGTTCACTCGGGTGGTGAGTTCAAGCGCATGTGGGTCGTCGATTTCGTCAGCGGTCACGACCCACGGCCCGAACGCACCTGACCGTTCGAAGTTCTTTCCCGGAATGAACTGGGACGTATGGCGCTGATAATCACGCAGGGTTCCGTCCATGAAGCATGAGTAGCCCGCGATCGCACCCATGGCATCGTCACGGCTCACGTTTCGCGTCACTGCACCAATCACGATCGCGAGTTCGCCTTCGTAGTCGTAACTCGTACTGGCACTCGGCCGCTCAAGGTGCTCACCAGCGCCGACGAGTGAAGAAGCGAACCGCGTGAAGATCACCGGAAACGGCGGAGCCTCCTGGGTGCGGTCACTCTCGGCCACGTGGTCCGCATAGTTGGTACCGACGCACATGATTCGGCGCGGTGACGGGACTGGCGGGAGCAAGACGACCTCATCGAGTGGATGGCTTGATGCCGCTGCAGCCATACCCGCCACCTGAGCACGACCGTCTGACGTACGGACAAGGGCCATCAAGGCGTTCTGATCAGCCACTACTGCGCTGACATCTCGGATGCCGTGATCGTCGATCGGTCCGAACACGATTCGGTCGCCGTGGCGTGCAGTTGCAATGCGCATGGACACAGTATGTCGGTCCAATCGGGTCTACTGTCGGAGCGGCAATACGGGCCACGACCGAACAAGAGGGATGCAACATGATCACAACGACGGTGATGGGCAGTTATCCGCAACCGCGATGGCTCGTTCATGAGGAGCGTCTTCTCGGCGATGGTGTCGCTCGGGTACGGAACGAAGGACTCTGGAAAGTCGGTGCCGACGACCTCAGCGAAGCCATCGAAGCGGCGACGTTGGTCGCGATTGCCGACCAAGAGTTAGCCGGGGTCGACATCGTCACCGACGGTGAGGTCGGACGCGAGAGCTACTTCAACCACTTTGCGTGTTCGCTGGGCGGGGTCTCCAAGTCGGAAATCGGCGTCGGGGTCAACCGTCGTGGTGGCACCGCCGAGGTACCACTCGTCAACGGCGCAATCCATCGTGAGTTCCCAATCGAACTCGAGGCCGCGCGCTTCCTTGTTGCGCATGCGCACCGCCAGACCAAGGTCACGGTCCCAGGACCGTTCACCCTCAGCCAATTGGCCGACAACCGCTACTACGCCGATCAGCGTGCGCTCGCCATTGCCTACGCCGAGGCGGTCAATGCCGAACTGCGAGACCTCGAAGCCGCCGGCGTCGACGTACTCCAGCTCGACGAGCCCTATCTCCAAGCCAATTCGACCGCTGCAGCCGACATCGCACTCGAGGCTCTTGGAGTTGCCACTGCGGGCATCACCGCCCAGACCTGCCTGCACACCTGCTACGGCTACGCGGCCTACGTGAAAGACAAGTCAGATGGGTATCCGTTCCTCGATCCCCTTGCCGAGGCACCCGTCGATTGGGTCGCAATCGAATCAGCTCAGCCAGATCTTCCCGGTGCCACGGTGAGTCGACTCGCGCCTCGCAAGGTGGTGCTCGGCGTCATCGATCTTGGCCGTGAAAGCATCGAAACACCCGAAGAAATCGCCGATCGGATCCGACGCGCGCTCGATCACATCGCTCCTGAGAACCTTGCCGTGTCACCGGACTGCGGCATGAAGTACCTGCCGCGCGAACGCGCCCGCGCCAAACTCGCCGCCATGGCCGCCGGAGCCGCCATCGTGCGCGCTGAGTGCTGACTCAGCGAGCGAGTTCGATCGCTTGTTCCCGCAACAACTTCTTCGAGGTCTTCCCGATCAGCGACTCGGGTAACTCATCGATGAAGTGAATGCGCCGTGGCACCTTGAAGTCAGCCAACTGTGCTGAGCACGCGGTGAGCAGCCGCTCGGCGAGCGCATCTCGATCACGTGTATTCGAGATGATGAAACCGATGGGAATCTCGCCGCGGATCGGATCAGGAATGCCCACCACCGATGCCACGATCACCTCGCGATCGAGTTGGAGCACGCGCTCGATCTCCGCCGCCGCCACGTTCTCGCCTCCGACACGCAACATGTCTTTCGCTCGGCTCACAAAACGGATCTCACCCGTGGGTAAACGACGAACCAGGTCACCCGTTCGCCATCGTCCCTCGTCGTCAAAGCCTTCCTCGGTCGCTTCGGCATTACGGTGGTAACCGGCAAACAACGACAAGCCGCGGATACCACCCACGCGAAGTTCGCCTTCTGCCGGATCGTCAGATGATTCGGGGATGTCGACGATGTCAACCGAATATTCCGGGCTGACCCGCCCAATCGACTTTGGCGTTCCTGGCTCATCGAGGTCGCCCGCCAAGACGTTGGTTACCACCTCGGTCATACCCCAGCAGGTTTGGATACGCACGCCGAATCGTTGTTCCACCGCCGGCAGTTCGGCGCCAGAGATGAAGTAGCGGAACGAGTGCGGCGGCACTTCCTCAGGTGCCGTTGCTGCAACGATTTCTTGAAAGAACGTGCGAGTGCAATGGTGCCGGGTGGCGACGTCCCAAAAGCGTGAGGCGGAATACCGAGGCATCAGCACGACAGTGCCGCCAGCCCAGAAGGTCGGCATCGTCTGCCAGAACAACGCCATCGTGTGGAAGAGCGGGGCGTAGACGAGGCTGACGTCGTCGGCATCGACACGGCCGTGGGCGACGCCAACCATCCCCGCCCATAAGGCATTCGCATGGGTGTACAGCGCGGCTTTCGGTCGTGACGTGGTACCCGATGTGAACTGAATGCAGAGCGGATCACCCGGATCGAGACGCTGCACGTCCGGCAGGTGATCCGGATCTTCTTCGAGATCGGGAAGGGTGGATGTTGACTCGTCAACCAGCACGACCCACCTGTTGTCCGTGTTCGCACCCAGACGTTCGAGCAGGTGCGCGTGCGTGATGATCCCCACCGGTTCGGTCAGCGCAACGGCGTGATCGATCTCATCGGGCGCATACCGGGTGTTGGTGTCGACAGCGACAGCGCCAATGCGTGCGCACGCAAACCAGGCCATCAAGAACGCGGGCGAATTCTCGACGAGCAACAGCACTGGATCGCCGGCCACGACGCCGCGCCGCACCAAGCCAGCGGCGACCTGATCAACCACGTCACCGAATTCGCCATAGGTCCACGATGCCCCCTCGCCCTCCAATGGTTCCCAGATAAGGAAGGTCCGTGGTGCGAAACGTTCGAATCGCTGGGCGCTCACTGAGGCGACCGAACGTCCAGTGAAGGGATGCTGTTCAGGCAGTGTGACCGGACTGGTGATTGTCATCGAGGCTCCTCAACGCTCATTCAAGAGCGACCGTAACGACCCACAAGGAGCATCCCAGAGTCCGGCGCCTTCGCACATAGTTCAGGGAGCGCTGCGCAACATCGCCAACTGGTGTTGGCGAATTTCGGACGTCTGTCCTTGCACCAAAAGAAACATCGCCTCGCGAGCAAGGCGCTGCGCGTGGTCGTCACCCATCACCGAGCGACCAGCCTTTGACGTCACCAGCATTGTTGCGGCGCGCATCGCCAACAGACTTGCTTCGGATCGTGCCGCCGGCAAGCCATCGGTGTCGGCAGCGTCGAGCGCAGATCGAGCCGAGTCAACCTGATGAGCGAGATCGCCGTCGCCCAACAGACGGGCGCATCTCCCCGCTACACCAAGGGCAAGCGAACCATTGGCCCGCAGCCCTGCTCGGTATCCAACAAGCCAGTCGGCGTAACGATCGATACGAACGAGTCGGTCCGTCGACACAATGTGGTCGTCGAACGTCACTGCGGCGGTTTGCGACGAGTCGACCGCTGCCAGCTGCAATCGGCTGGCGCGTAACGACGCAGCCTCAACGGCATCGAGTAGCAGCCACACGATCTCGCCACCCGATCGGGCGGCAACCAGCACCACATCGATCCAACCCCATCCCGTCACATACGGGGCAACCCCGTTGAGCACCCACTCGTCGCCATTCGCGCTCACCGTCAGTGTCGGCGGCCCAGACCGCAGGAGATGGGCGAAGGCGACACCTCCGGTGCATCGTCCGCTGGCGAGGGGTTCAGCGAACGCGTGCGCTGGGCCGCTCGCCCCCGCAGTGGCTGCAGCCGGGCCAGCATGCTGCAGCCACACGAACGTGGTCGTCAGACATCCGCCCGCCAGCACCTCGATGATGCGGTACCGATCTGATGGTTCTAGGTCGTGGCCGCCAACGCCCGATGGCGAGAACAGGCCAAAGAGCCCAAGATCGCGCATCTCATCGAGCAAGGTGCTCGGCACCGTTCCATCGCGATCGGTCGCCAGTGCCGCTGCAAAGAGTCGACGATCCGCGAAGTCAGCTGCTCGATCAACGAGCCACGCTCCATTGCGCCCCGACGACTCCACGACCACACGGTAGACGGGCGCCCCTGACATACTGCACCCATGGCTGATCGAGGGGGACGATCGGGACCCGACTGGGGTGTGCTGAGCGGCATCGCGTTCACCTTCTTCGCGCTCGGCGTCACCGTGAACGTGCTCGTGCTCGAGCGCGTTGGATCGGAAGTGAAGACCGTCGTCGCCGCCATCGTCATCAATTCAGCAACAACCGAACTCGCCTATATCGCCGTGCGAGATGCAGGCGGAAGTCTGATTGCCGCGTTACTCGCCGGCTGGATCGTGGCCTCACGTTTCGGACTGCTCGCCGCCAGCCTTGGGAGTCGTCTCAACGTCGGCCGTTGGCATCGCACCGCTGCTGGATTGCAGTCGTTTGATCCGAACGTCGGCGTCGCGGTGCAGCAACGCACGCCCCATGAGGTGATGCGGGCGTTCTGGATGGTCACGCTTGCAATGCATACGGGTTGGTGGTCAGGCACGTTCGTCGGGGTGTTCCTCGGCAACGTGATCGGTGATGCCGACCGGCTCGGGCTCGACGCGGTATTTCCTGCGCTGTTACTTGCGATCATCGGCAACTTGTTGCGACAACGACCGGGGCTCATCGCAGCCCTCGTTGGTGGCGCGGTCTGTGCACTGCTCGTGCCGATTGCGCCTGCCGGAGTGCCGATCATCATGAGCCTCATCGGTGCCGTGGTTGCCCTGAGTATTCGCACACCGGAGACCGCGTCGTGAGCTGGTGGGTCATCGTTGCGCTTGCAGCGGGCGTGGCAGCACAGCGTCTTATCGGCATGTTCGCGGGCACCGCATTACTTGCGAAGGTGCCGGTGTTTGGCCGCCTGGCTGGGTTGATTCCCGCAGCAGTGGTGGGAGCGGTGATCGTTCAGCTCACCATCACCACGAAAACCTCGCTCGTCATCGATGAGCGGTTGGCTGGGCTGGCGGTCGCTGGTGTCTTGGTGTGGCGACGAGCGCCAATGGTCGTCACCATCGTTGCTGCCGCAACAACTACAGCACTGCTGCGAGCAGCATTTGGCTGGTGATCAGACGGAGAGACCTGCGTCAATAACCAGTTCGTTGCCCGTCATATAACTCGACTCGTCGCTCGCGAGGAAGAGCACGCCGTTGGCGATGTCAGTTGGTTGCCCGAGCACACCGGTGGGCACCGCCACCGATGCCATGCGGTCAAGATCAATGCCGTTGCCATCGCCTCGCACGAGCGCTGCCCCGACGGTGTCCCAAATTGGGGTTTCGATGATGCCGGGGTGCACCGAGTTGACCCTGATATTCCAGCGGCTTTGCGCACACTCAAGCGCGACGCCTTTCGTCATGAGGCGCACAGCACCTTTGGTGGCGTTGTAGCCAGCAAGGCGCGCCGAACCGCGCAGGCCGGCTACGGACGACATGTTGATGATCGAGCCGCCCCCTCCATCGCGCATCGGCGGAATTGAGTGCTTCATCCCGAGGAACACCCCATCGACGTTGATCGCCTGCTGGCGTTGGAAGTCTGCGAGCGTCATGTCGATGATGCTGCCGCCGACGCCAATACCGGCGTTGTTGACGAGCACATCGAGACGACCGAACGCTTCGACGGTGCCGGCAACCACCGCGATCCATTCATCCTCACTCGTCACGTCGTGATGGAGGTAACGGGCCGTGCCCCCATTTGCGGAGATGGCCTCGACAACGCTCGAGCCAAGCGCATCTTGGATATCGGTCACGATGATCGTGGCACCCTCGACCGCCAGCAATTCAGCGCAGGCCCGTCCAATTCCTGACGCCCCGCCCGTGATGAGCGCGACCTTCCCCTTCACACGATCAGCCATGATCCCCTCCTGTCGAATTCCTGAGACATTAGGTGCATGTGCGACCACTACAGCCGCTCAGCGACGTCAGTTGCGAGCAGAGGGCAAGCGACTTGCCGCTGCGGCACCAATCATTGAGACACACGCCGACAGCACAAACACCCAAGTGAATGACCCGGCAGCGTCAGCGATCAATCCACCGATCTGTGGCGACACCATCTGAGCGACGCCAAAGGCGAGGGTGGCGGCACTGAACGCTGGGCCATACGACGCCGCATCGGTGTTGGCAACGATGTGGGCGGTGATCAGTGCCGGTCCGCCTGAAAAGGCGAGACCCGCACCAACCGATGCGATGGCCACGACAGGCTGTGCACCGGTCAGGATCACCAGACCACAGATGGCGAAGGCGGTGAACGATCCGGTCAGCATCAGTCGGCGTCCGATCCGATCGGACAACGTGCCGAGCGCGACCCCACCAAATGCAGCGGAGATGCCAACCAGCGAGAACATTAGCGACGCCTGGGCAGACGAGAACCCTGCATCATCTTTCAGCCGAGCGACCAAGAAGGCCAACACCAAGATGTAAGAGAAACCAAACGCTGCGTACGCAATCGAGGTCGGCACCCAACCCCGAACGGTTCGCAACGCCGCAACGCCACCAATCCCCCCGCCTCCAGAGGGACGTTCCCCGCGTGACCGCAGCACGGTCAGCGTGCCGATGAGCACCAGAACCGCGATGCCAAATTCAATTCGGTAGACGAGTTGCCATACCTCGACCGACTCACGGGTCCGCCCGAGGAACGCGGCGATTTGACCTGCAAAGACAATGCCGATGCCGATGCCTGAACCGACAAGGCCAACCGCCATGCCCGCACGCTCGGCGGGAAACGAACGAGCGGCAATCTTTGGTGATGGGATCCAGATGATCGCGCCACCTACACCCATCCCGAACAACGCCACGGCGAGCACCGGCCCCGACGTGGCAAGCGATGCGACACCCAACGACACGGTCGACGTGGTGATCCCGAGTCGTACCAATCCGACAAGCGACATTCGCGAAGACGCCCAGGAGACGAACAGCGTGCCGAGCAGATACGCCGTCACATTGACGGTCCCGAAGAACCCTGCCAACGTGTTGGACCCATCGAGAAGATCATCACGGGCTCCTGGAAGTACCACACCCCAGGTGAAGCGACCGAAGGCCTGGGCGACACAGGTCGACGCCATCACGACGGCAATGGCGAGCCACACACGTTCGTTGCGGGTGGCGTCGGTTGGTGCGGTCGTGGTCACACGCCGACACTACGAGGACGTTCGGTCGGCGGACGTCATTGGGGACGTGCGACTACGCCGTTCGAAGCGATCCGAGCAGACCGATGCACTGATCCATATGCCGTTCGTGATCGCCAGCGAAGCGGAGGATCAAGTGCTGAGCACCGGCGTTCGTGAATTCTTGGACCCATCCCACCAACCCGTCGGCGGTGCCCGCATAGGTTGCTTGTAACGCCTTCATCGCCGCCGGCGGCGCCGGGTAGTAGGCGGCGAGGTAGTTGTCGAGCACCTGCTCGGCCCGCGAAGGATCGTCGTCAATCGACACGGTGAGGTACGTCGCTGTTGCAATCGTCGCTGGGTCTCTTCCCGCTGCCGTCGCAGCCGAGTGCACTTCGTTCAGGCCCGGCGCGAAGCCCTCTACCGGTCCGATGGGCATCCACCCGTCATACCGCTCGCCGACGCGTCGTTGGGCCGCGGCACTGGAACCTGCGACCCAAATCGGTGGGCCGCCATCACGGTGCGGCGTTGGCGACACCGCAACATCGTCGATGTCGTAGAAATCGCTGTGATGCGTGAT